>CAYSJK010000142.1:0-6224 GCA_964431375.1 uncultured Pirellulales bacterium | reverse complement strand
CCCGGATAAAACTGAGAAAACTATACCCGACAATATAGCGTGGACGGAGTACTAGGTGAGATTGCCTGGCAACTTTTAAGAGCAGTTATTTGCCTTTGCTTTTTCCTTGCCCCTGCGCTTATATACTTTCGATATACAAGGAATATAGATTTGATACTATGGTCTTTGTTGGGCTATGCGGTTTTTTTCTTTCCGATGGGATTATTAGCCATTATCATGTTCGACTCTTTCACCGGCCTTAACCCTATAGTTCTTGTTGGTTCGATACTCAGCACGTTCCTTCAATATTTGGGACTGGTTTTGTTCTATTATGCGCTCTGTAATGCTCCCGTTTTAATAATAGTATTATTACAGAGGGGCATCTTACCTCACTCTTCGATCTTATTCTTTTTCTTTAAGCTCATCAGTATGTATATCATGCTAATTGGCAGTCATATATTAGGCAGGTTCTATTGGCGGTATCAGGAAAAACTTAACTGGGAAGTGTAAATTATATTAAAGGCTCACTTTTGCTGCCGGATTTTGACGCTTTTTGCGTGGGCGTCGAGGCCTTCGGCCTCAGCCAAGCGAATAATATCCTCGGCACTTTCAGCTAACATTTTTTTATCGTATTCGATAATACTCGTTGACTTGATAAAATCATTGGCGCTTAAAGCACTGAAGAATTTTGCCGTCATCCCTGTTGGTAGTGTATGGCTTGGTCCTGCCCAGTAATCACCAACCGCTACAGGGCTGTAATCACCGATAAATATAGCACCAGCATTTCTAATATGTTTTGCAATTTCTTTGCTCAGTTCGCCGCATTGAATCTCCAAATGCTCTGAGGCAAAATCGTTGGCCTCATAGATCACATCGTTGATATTTTCAAATACCGCAATCGCACTGTATTTTTTAAGGCACTCAATTGTTTCTTCGGAACGGTCTAACAGCTTTACTTGTTTTTTTAGTTCTGTGAGAACCTCGTTAGCTAACTCTTGTGAATCCGTAAACACAACAGTGCTCCCAGGTGCGTGCTCTGCCTGACTTAGCATATCTGCTGCTACCCACGCTGGATTTGCTTTACCATTTGCAATTATCAAAACTTCACTTGGTCCAGCTATCGAATCAATGCCAACAATCCCGAAGACCTCACGTTTAGCTGTCTGAATCCACTGGTTTCCAGGCCCTACAATCTTGTCAACTCGCAGAATTGTGTTTGTTCCAAATGCTAAAGCTGCTACAGCTTGTGCTCCACCAATGCGATATACCTCATCAATCTCTAATTCATGGCAAACCGCTAAAATCACTGGATGGATGCTGCCTTTATATCTGGGCGGGGAAACAATCACTATTCTCTCCACATTGGCAACTTGTGCGGGCACTGCCGTCATTATCACAGTTGAAGGCAATGGCGCAGATGCGCCAGGTATGCAGATGCCAACATTTTCTATTTGAGTATACTTAATCCCAGGAGGAGCTTTTTGATTACCAATAAAAATTTCAGTTTGATAGTTCCTTACATTTTCAATCGCTTGACGTAGTGATGCTAAAAGGTCCTTGTCAATTTTCTTATGAGCTGCCTCTAAATCCTCTTGGCTTACCTGAAACTGCTCAGGCGTCAGGTTAACATTATCAAATTTCTCAGTAAATTTTGCTACAGCTCTATCTCCCTGTTTTTTAACTTCTCGAATAATTTCAATCACCTGCTCAAGTCTCTCATCGCCTACCAAGAACCTTGCTGCTCGTTGTATTTCAGAACGAATATTGCTTAATCTATCGCCGAATCCCAACTTGTCATATGAGATTAGGATTTTGTCGAGTTGGTCGTTCACAATTATTTTTGCCTTTTTAGTTTCTCTGATTTATCTATCTCTGTGGCCTCTGTGCACTCTGTGGCTAATTTTTATCTTGTGAAGTTGCCGTAGCTGTAAACTCGTGTTGCCTTCTGCAGCAGCAGATAGTTATCGCCTTTGTACTTTGTCATAATACCAGCTATTTTGAATCTTACCGGTTCCAATTCGGCAGATTGTCTCTGCTCGGTCAGCTCCAGAGCCTCACATGGTAATAGCCGAAGCGGAACCTCAGCAGTATTGCGGCCAAAAGCATCTAATATAAAAACCAGTCCGCCGTCGTCCTGCCTGACCAAAAGAGCTGTTCTGTCGGCCAAGACAGAATCCTGCTGGAACACCTGCCCCGCCTTTTTGATGGGCGGTTGCTGGACGACTGACTCCGCCTCACGGCCGGTATCAGTGTCTGAGCTTCTTGCAGGTTCAGCCGTTTCAATTTTTAGTTTTTCTATTATCTCCTGCGGTATGTCCAATACATCGTTCGGCTCACTGATAATAGTCTCTGATTCTTCCTTTTCTGCAACTGGAGTCTCGATTGGCTTTGCCTCTTGTGGTTCTTGTGGTGTCTCCTGTGTTTCAGGCTGCGGTTTTTTTGTTTTGCTGAGGGGCAAAAAATAAAATGGAAAGATAAAATTTTTGCCTTTGTATTCCGTGGCCCTGCCCCAGAGTTGATAGGTCGCAGATGGGCGATTTTGCAAATCCGCCGTTATTTTTTCCAGCGTCGCCGAGGGCAGCAGTTGCAGCTTCGTGCCTTTCTCGATAACGGTGCTATCCTCGGTTACGTCTGAACCAGATTCAAAAAACCATTCGTCTCCATCAAGGCTACTGACCTTGCCCTCAATGCCCCTGAAGATAAAGCCGTCCCGCAGTAAATCCTGACGAGTTAGCCCTTCTCCGCGGCCCGGTTCTGTCGGGATAAAATTTATAAAAATCGTTAAGAACAAAATTACACTTTTCTTGACCATAGCAACAACTACGATTATCGAATTAACAGTATTCAGAAATCTTTTTTATTGCCTCTTTCGGCCCATCTACCTGATGTACATACCTGCTGCTGTCGGGCTCGTCGGTCGCAAGCAAATCGACCAGCGGCTTCCAGAATCCACCTATAAGTATAATCGGCTTATCTGCTTCGAGAAAGCCCTTATTTTTTAATTCCCAAACCTTCGCCAGCTCCAGCAGCGTTCCCGTTCCACCCGGCAGAACAATATACGCCTGTCCCAGCTTTATCAATGTATCGAGCCGCTCATCGAGCGAATCTGTAATAATTTCACGAGTAATATACTCATTAGCAGTGCTTCGCTTAAAAGCCAAGCAGGTTACGCCGATTATCTTACCATCGGCTTCAGCAGCCCCTTTGGCTGCCGCAAGCATTGTGCCGCCATAACCGCCATTGGCAATAGTAAAACCCGCCTGGGCAAGAAGTTTGCCTACTTCATGGGCCAGCGTGTAAGCCGAATCTCCGGGCTTTGCTCCTGCCGTGCCGAAAACGGTTATTATTCTTTCATCCATTGGCATTTTTGAGGGTGTAATTCAAAAGCCCTGCCGAGAGCAAAATTTTCCTGTCTCTGTCGCTGAGCCGGAGTTTACCGATAAATTCAAATGAGCCGGTTTTATCGATAATCTTAACCTCGTCTCGATTTTTAATGGCATCAAGAAGATTCTCGATTATCAATTCGTCACCAGATTTTACCTTTTCGTAATCAGCCGGTTCATTGAATTCTATTGGTACGATACAGAAGTTTATCAAATTGGCTTTGTGGATTCGCTCAATACTTTTAGCAACTACTATCCGCACACCCAGATACATCGGGCAAAGAGCAGCATGCTCCCTTGACGAACCCTGGCCGTAACTTTCCCCAGCTACGATGATACCGGCAATACCTTTTTTCTTTAACTGAAGCGCTCGTTCTGCAAAAGTCGGTTTTAACGGTTCGTTAAAACAATTGAAGACCACTTTTGAGTATTCCGGCACATTTGAGCGCAGCTTCAGATAGGGGCCAGCAGGCATAATATGGTCGGTGGTTACTTTATCACCGCATTTAATCAAGACCGCACCTGCGAGTCTCTCTGGTAACGGTGATGGTAATTCCGGCACAACAATCGTAGGCCCACGCAGGACCTCCACTTTTGCAGCATCTTTCTCGCTCAATGGCGGCTCTATCATATTGTCATTGATGATAAATTTACTCGGCTGTTCTATCTTTGGGTATTGTATCCCGAGCAGTTTTGGTAAGTCTCGTGGGTCAGTAATTTTGCCTGTCAGCACCGACGCTACCGCTGTCTCAGGACTGACCAGATAGACCTTGTCGTTCGGTGTTCCACTTCGGCCGGAAAAGTTTCTGTTAAATGTGCGAAGACTTACAACGCCATCAGCAGGTGAAAAACCCTGACCGATACACGGGCCACAGCCAGATTCCAGAATACGGGCGCCGGCTGAAATCATATCCGCCAGTGCGCCGTTTTCTGCGAGCATATTTAAAACTTCTCTGCTGCCCGGTGCAATTGCAAACTCGACCATATTGTTTATGCATCTGCCCTTTAGAACCTTCGCCACCATCATTAAATCGGCGAAGCTGGAGTTAGTGCAGCTGCCAATAACGACCTGCCCTGCCCGGGTGCCGGCGATTTCTCTGACAGTTTTGACATTATCCGGTGAAGAAGGACAGGCAGCCATCGGCTCAAGCTCCGACAGGTTTATTTCGATTACACGGTCATATTCGGCATCTGCATCGGCAGCTAACGGCTGATAGTCGATTTGGCGTTTCTGAGCGGCGAGAAATCTCTTTGTCTGCTCATCGCTGCCAAAGATACTTGTAGTTACACCCAGCTCTGCCCCCATATTGGTTATAGTTGCCCGTTGCGGGACCGAGAGTGTAGAAACACCATCGCCGAAATATTCGACCGCCCAGCCGATATTGCCTTTCGTAGTAAGGGTGCTGAGCAGTTTTAGAATCACATCCTTGGCGGCCACCCAATCACCCAATTTGCCTGTTAATCTAACACCTAAGACCCTGGGGCAAGTCAGATAGAAAGGCCCACCTGCCATAGCTACTGCTACATCCAATCCACCGGCCCCGATAGCCAGCATACCGATACCGCCGGCAGTCGGCGTATGTGAGTCGCTGCCTAATAGTGTCACTTCGGGCTTGCCGAACAGCTCCAGATGGACCTGATGGCATATACCGTTGCCTGCCCGCGAATGATAAACGCCACACTTTGCAGCTATCGTTTGCAGATATAAATGGTCGTTGTGGTTCTCAGGCCCAAATCCCACTATATTATGGTCAATATAGCTGACAGACAGGTCGGTTTTAACCTTAGCCGCCCCCATCGATTCATACAGTAAAAAAGCTGTCGTACCGGTAGCATCCTGTGTTAGTATCTGGTCAATCCTAATGCCAATGGGTCGACCGGCAATGAGTTTGCCATCAACCAGATGCCCGGCAAGTATTTTATAAATAAGCGTCTGCCCCAATTCTTAAACTCCTTAAAATCTAAAGCATACAATTTAACACAAACTCCAGCTAAATACAAATCCCTGGTTAGGGATTTTTTATTGTCTGACCCGCACGGTTTTCTCAAAAAGATAAAAATTATTTCTCACTACTTAACAAAGAGTGTCTCAGTTACGGATTGACTGGATTGTTGCGGACAGGCAAACTATCCACTCGTTAGATAGCGGGTCACTTACACTGTTAATACAGCGAAAAAATTTTCTAAAGCCTTCGTTTCTGACCCAAAAACAATGTTATCTCTATAAAATTACACAGTTTTAGGATAGACAACCGGGCAAGAAATGATACACTTTAATGTGCACGGAGGCAAAAAATGTGTGCAAGGCAAACATACCTTCTGAAAAGTCTAAGCGCAAAACACCCCAAATATAATCCCCATTAATGAAAGGTCAGATCAATGCTTCACAAAATCCATTTCCCAATAATAGTTGTCATTAGTTTTGTGCTTTTTGCGGCCACAGGAGAAATCATCGCGGATACATCGGCCGGGCTTGAGCAGGCAAAGTCAAACATCATTTCACTAATCCAAGAGAGTAAATACGCTGAGGCACAAGTGCAAACGCAAAAATTGATTACCGATTTTTCCACAAACCCGCCGGATTTGCCGGAGGCACTTTACTGGATTGCAGACGGATATCGATGGGAAGTTAAACATGAACAAGCAAAAAACCTCTATCAGCAAATAATACAGAGCTATCCTGACAATCTCTGGGCACACAAAGCAGAGCTGGGCGTTTTAAGGTCAGATGTCATGTCCCTTATCATGTCTCAAGACTTCGACCGTGCCCAGGAAATACTTAACAGGATAATAGCCGATTTCCCCCAGCATGAGGATTTCCCTGAGACAATTTACTGGATTGCAGAAAGATATCGATGGGAA
>CAYSJK010000141.1:0-6242 GCA_964431375.1 uncultured Pirellulales bacterium | reverse complement strand
TTACATCATATCCATACCGCCGCCCATTCCGCCTGAGCCTGTAAAAGAACTCCTTCACCTGAATCAAAGTAGCCATTTACGGCACGGGTGATTTCGATACCTGGCCGGTAGAAGGCTTAATTATGAATTTTGAGGGTTCAGGAGGAGCGACAGCTTGTTCAATAGGTTTTTTTTTCAGTTGTGGAATCCAGTCGTAAGGAATACGATAAGCACGAAATACCCAGTCCAGGCCTCCCACAGGTGGTCGGACGTACTCCCATACTATCTCTTTTTTAGGAGTTACCTCAAAAACGCGCGATGTTTGAGCTTCAGTAATTAAAGTATTTCCGTTAGGAAGTCGTTGCATACCGCTACAATAGGCGCTGAAGAACTTAAAATCTGGCCACTCCCTATACTCCCAGACAATATCCAACGTCACAGGATTAATTTCTAAGATGCGAGAATAATGCCTCCGAGCGTTGTAAACACCTCTTGGAGCCATTGGATTTGGGGAGCCGTATCCAGCTTCTCCACCATTATCAAAAATAAGGATGTTCCCAGCACCGGGCAGACCCTTTGGAATCATATGAACATGATGTTGGCCTATTATCTGACCCATCTTCCTAAGAGCTGGAGTATCAGTAAAATAGGGCCCTAACCTCCATACGATTTTACCGGTCTTTTTAGAAATAATTAATGAAATATTGAAGCTACGAATATCCGCAATGAGATTATCAGGATGGAAACGCTCATCACCCGCATCGTACCATTTATTAGGGCCCAGATAATTGATATTGTTAAAATAAATTTCTCTCGCATTTCCATCATCTCCATACCCTTCTATATAACTTGGATTTCGGTAGAAAGCATTCTTTGCTGCTTCGCTTAGGCCCAGTTCGTCCCAATGGTCGGTAATTAGCCATTCCCAGACGATCTTTCCATCCCATGTGACTTCAATTACCCGTGTATCAGCAATAGGCTTGTCGGTAATATCCGGTCTTTTCACAATTTTAATAGAATTCATCAAGGTTTTTCCTCTATCTACTAATGGATCCATGCCGGGAACGTAGTAACCTACCGGGTTGCCCTCTCTTTGATAATCATGATGTTGTCTGGCTGACCAAATCCATTTGTCTTTAATTTTTATTTTCTCAGCTTTATCGAATTTCCAGACGATGTTCCCGTCCCAATCCCACTGAGCCAGTTCGATACCTTCAAGCCATTGGCCTGGACCAGTAGTTCCCATTATATAGCCTCCAGGGAGGACTTTATTAGAATGGGATCCGTAGACCCTTTCCCACAATTTTACTACATTGCCATTCATATCGATTAGGTAGGCGCCTTTATCTTTAACTGATTCTCCTTCTCCCCAATTTTCTTCAGAAATAAATATCGTAGGGATGATGGTATATCCATTCCAGCATTTATCAGGCTTATAGATTGTTGTGCCCCTTGGATAAACAGTTGGATATGCGAGAAGCGTTGCCGGAATGAACATAAAAATGAACAATGCCATTATCATTAATATTCTTAAAAACTTTTTCATAGTGTATGCCCCACAATTAATTTAGTGAATGACAAAATCTTCAATAAACACCAAAACACATAAACAGCTTTCATTCTAGTTCTTCTAACTATTTTTTTCTCTTTTCCTTCATTTTCAGAAAATAGGCCGATCTTTGCTGACCAGTCTTGGGCTTTTGGCTTTCACTTTTTCGCTCTCTTACATCATACCCATACCGCCACCCATACCTCCCATGCCCATACCACCGCCCATGCCACCCATACCGCCGGGCGGCATTTCATCCTTTTCCCTGGGCTTTTCAGTAACAAGGCAATCTGTGGTCAATAGTAATCCGGCTATGCTTACAGCATTCTGCAGAGCGATTCGTGTAACCTTTACAGGGTCGATGACACCGGCTTTCAGCAGGTCCTCGTACTCGTCTGTATTGGCGTTATAACCAAAGCCGTCTTTTCCCTCTGATACCTTGTTTACTACGAGGTTCGGCGTAGCTCCGGCATTAGCTGCGATATAGTAGCAGGGCATCTTCAGCGCTTTGGCCAATATGTCAGCACCGGTTTTCTCATCGCCTTCGAGTTTCAATTTCTCAACCGCGTCCAAACAACGGATTAGTGCCACACCTCCACCGGGGACTATACCTTCTTCAATGGCCGCCCTTGTGGCGTGTAGAGCATCTTCAATCCGGGCCTTTATTTCTTTCATTTCCGTTTCGCTTGCCGCTCCGACATTGATTTGAGCAACACCACCGGTTAGCTTGGCCAGCCGTTCCTGAAGTTTCTCACGGTCATAATCGCTGGTTGTAACTTCTATCTCGTCTTTTATTTGCTTGATTCGGCCGTTAATTGCTTCCTGGCTGCCCGCACCTTCAACAACGATTGTATTATCATTGTCGATAGTTACCTTTTTGGCCTGGCCGAGCTGCCTGATACTGATGCTTTCCATATCTATTCCGAGGTCTTTGAAAATCGGCTCTGCGCCTGTCAGAATTGCAATGTCGGACAGCATTGCTTTTCTGCGGTCGCCATAACCGGGTGCTTTTACCGCAGCACACTGCAAGACACCTTTTAGTTTGTTGACCACAAGCGTTGCTAATGCCTCACTTTCAATATCTTCTGCAATAATCAGAAGTGGTCTTTTACTTTTAGCAACCTTTTCGAGCAGCGGCACGAGCTTGGCAACATTACTGATTTTTTCCTCGTGGACGAGGATATATGGTTTTTCCAGCTCGCAAACCATATTATCGGTGTCGGTTACGAAATGAGGAGAAAGGTAGCCGCGGTCAAACTGCATTCCCTCGACAAATTCGACGGTTGTCTCGAAGCTCTTGCCCTCTTCGACGGTAATCACGCCATCCTTGCCGACCCGCTGAAAGGCCTTAGCCATAATCTTTCCTATCTCTAAATCGTTATTAGCCGAAACCGAGGCGATATTTATTATGTCATCGGTTTTGGTGATATTGATTGGCTTTGCCAGTGAGGTGAGCTTGTCGATTACGACTTTGGCTGCCTTTTGCATACCGCGGGCCAGAGCCATCGCATCTGCACCTGCTGCGAGGTTTTTGTAAGCTTCTTTGAACAGTGCTTCCGTGAGCACGGTGGCGGTTGTTGTGCCGTCACCGGCGATTTTCGAGGTCTTGCTTGCCGCTTCTTTTACCAGCTTTGCCCCGAGATTCTCGTTTTTATCAATAAGCTCAATTTCCTCGGCAACCGTTACGCCATCTTTTGTTACGGTTGGTCCGCCCCAGCTTTTATCGAGGATGGCGTTTCTGCCTCTTGGGCCAAGGGTCGGTTTTACAGCCGATGCGAGTTTTTCGACGCCAGCCAATAATTTGGCTCTGGCATCGGATTCAAATGACAATTCTTTTACTGCCATAATTGCTTGCCTCCTACAAAATAGTTGAAAATCGCTAACTTCTTGCTAAATAAACATTTATATCCGTTTTACACATCCATTTTCAGTTTTCCAGCTTTACAAAGCCATAATTTATAACAAATACGCAAAGATTATGCCAGCTTTAGTAGGGCAGGGAGCTATTATTGTGCAAATTGTCGTAAGTATTTTGTTTACAAACAACTATGGCCGGTAAAATTTACATCGAATACAATTTCTGTAGATTGCTAAAGCCCATAAAATACCATTTTTGGCATAAAAAAGGGATGAAGGCGTCAAGATGGCAGGCTGAAAATCATCTTGTGCTTTGCCAGCAATGACATAGAGTGCGCTGGCAATCCTTTAGTGACGCTCAGAATGATACTTAGATAATCACATAGCCATTCCGCCGTCGACACAGAGGACCTGGCCTGTGATGTAGCCGGCATCGTCGCTGGCTAAAAATGCGACTGCCTTTGCGACATCTTCAACCGTGCCGAGCCGGCGCAAAGGAATCAGCTGCTTTGCGGCTTCAATTACCGGCTCGGGCAGCTTTCTGCTCATCTCGGTATCTATAAAACCCGGGGCGATGCAATTTGCGGTGATATTTTTCTTGGCTAATTCGCGAGCGACGGTCTTGGCAAGGCCGATGAGTCCTGCCTTGCTGGCGGAGTAGTTTGCCTGGCCGGCATTACCCATTACGCCGGAGACGGAGCTGATATTGATGATTCTGCCGAACTTGTTTCTGACCATTGATTTGGAGGCAGTGCGCATTGCAACAAAGGCGGCGCGGAGGTTAACTTCAATGACCTTATCGAATTCCTCATCGGTCATTCTCATAAGGAGATTGTCACGGGTAATGCCGGCGTTGTTTATTAAAATTCCGATTCCGCCGTGTTCAGCGGCCAACGATTCGAGGACTTCGGTAAATTTTTCGGTGTCGGTGATATCGACGCAGCGGGTGATTATTTCGTAGCCGTCCTGCCCTGGCTCGGCAGGCACGCCCGCCGGAAGGCGTCCTGTGGAGTGGCCTGACGGCTTAACAGAATTTTCAAGCTCTTTGAGCTGGTCTTCTATTATATCGAGTCCGGCTACGATACGGCCTTGTTTCAGCAGCTCAAAAACGATAGCTTTTCCGATTCCTCTTGCTGCTCCGGTTACAACGGCGAGTTTCTTTTCCGACATTTCCTTTGTCTCCATACAATTTTGTCATTCCGCATTTAATGCGGAATCCAGAGCAACATCGACTTTGGATTCCTGCTTTCGCAGGAATGACACCTATCATTTGATATGTGACAGACTACTATCACTGATTTACAGTGCTGATATTAACCATAAAGGCATAAAGATGTAAAGAAAATCTTGGAGAAATAGCGACTTGGTGGTAAAAGGATGCCCGTGTTACATTGCGGAAGGTAATGCCGTGATAACAAAAGAGGAAACAGCTTGTATCGGTAGTGGAAATTCTGGAGCCCGTTAGAAATGAGATGCCAGAGGTGTCTGCCTTGTGCTCGGCGGGCCCCGTTAGAAGTAAAGTCTTGCAGACTTCTAACCGGGCGGGGATTTCTAACGGGCTGGAGAAAATCCGAAACGATTCAACGTGAAAAAAGCGAGGAGAAAAGAGATAACATCAGTACTCAAAGTTATTTTGCCCTGCGTTTCCTTCGTAAAGCCTGTCCTGAGCAACGCCGAAGGGCCAACCCGCCTAAGGAAAGCAGCAAAAGCGTTGCCGGTTAAGATGTCAGCAGGGAGATAAAATGTCAAGCAGAAAATAATTTGTTAAAACGCGGCAATATCTGATATAATCAGAATATGAGAAAAATCGCGTTATATCTTGATACATCGGTTATTAGTTTTGCCTTGTCGAAAGATATTTCGGATGACGACAGAAATATTACACTTAAACTGATTGAGGAAATCAACAAAGGTAGGTGTGAAGGATATATTTCAGATGTTGTAATCCGTGAGCTGGGCAATACGCGAGATGAGGTCAAACGCGAGAATTTGCTCGAACTTGTTGATAATACCGACTTTAATGTGATTTTGTCGGTCGATGAAGAAATCGACAGGCTGGCTGATAAGTATATCGCAGAGGGAATTATACCCGCTGTTTACAGAGATGACGCTTTGCATATTGCATTGGCCAGTGTCAAAGGGCTTGATATTCCGGTAAGCTGGAACTTTAAACATTTGGTAAAGCACAAAACAAGAGTCGAAGTAACCGGTGTTAATACACTGCTCGGATATAAGGCTATAGATATTTGTACGCCGTGGGAGGTAATAGAAAATGACTAAAGAACCAAAACCAATGCGGGAAATTCATCAGATTCAGGAAAGTATTTCTGAAAAGGAAAAAAACCTGTCTCCGCGTGAACGAATTAAGAAACTCCATGAAGAGTCAGCAGAGGTTATAAAAAAATATGGTTTAAAAATCAAAATGGCCTCGAAGGCTTGATTAATCGGATTAAAACTTCAAATTTTCAACAAATGGCTTTGGCCGCCGACGCTCCAAAGCTATCCGGCCTTCGCAGCCAAAGCAACTGCTTCGGTGGTGTAGGCTGGCGACGGAGAGAAGCTGAAGGATTATTTATGGAACAGGGATTTCAATACGAGCTCGTCGGGGCAGAGCCTGCCGTAGCCCGGAAGGACTGTTTAAGTAATTCAAACTGACCGAGGGTCAGTTTGAAAACGCAAAAATCAAAGTGTAAAATGCAAATTTGTAGTCTGCTTTTTCAACCATTTCAGGTACGACTTTTCATCCTATTCTATCGCCAACGCCACTTTCGAATGCTATACCTAAACGGCACACCTATAGTACCTCCCCTTCAGGTGCTTGTTAGAAAGTTTCTATTTTATGCCATAACACCATTTT
>CAYSJK010000140.1:0-6288 GCA_964431375.1 uncultured Pirellulales bacterium | reverse complement strand
GCAAAATATAGCACATCCACTTCTAAATTGCAACCTACAATAAATTTACAGGGTCTATATCTATTGCAACCTTTACTGCCGGCCGAACTGGTTTCGTCGCCCGCAGGCCTGCAAACAATTTTTGTATAGTCTCCGGCTGTGGAGTCTGGATAATTATCTGCATACGGTGAAAACGCTGGATTCGACTTATCACCGCCGGCATTGGCCCTCGAACTACCACATCTAATCCTTCACGTTCGACAATCCAGTCTATCCTTTCACGCATCATCTTACAGGCGGTCTCGAGCTTGTCGAAATTTCTGTCCCGCATTATGATAGCCGCCAATCGCCAAAACGGCGGCAAGTTGCAGGCTTCGCGATGTTTTAATTCCTCCTTGACGAAACCGTCAAAATCTCCTTTTAAGGCAAACTGTATCGCCGGCTGATTCGGCAAAAATGTCTGAACAAATACCGTACCTTTTTTCGCAGAACGCCCTGCTCGGCCGGCTACCTGAGAAATCAGCTGGAATGTCCTTTCGTTTGCCCTGAAATCCGGCAGATAAAGTGAAGTATCGGCGCTAATGATGCCCACCAATGTAACATTTGGAAAATGTAATCCCTTAGCCAACATCTGTGTGCCTGCTAATATATTGATTCGCCCTTCACCGAAATCTCTCAATACATGGTAATAGTCTTTGCCCCGCATAGAATCACTGTCAACTCTCGATGTTCGAGCTTCCGGAAACTTTCCGGCCAGCTCCTCCTCCAGCCGTTGCGAGCCAAGACCAACCATCGCCATTGCCTTACCACAAACAGGGCATTTCTCAGGCACAAGCGTTTGCGCCAGACAATAATGACATACAGCATAACCGTGTCTTAAGTGTTTTCCGGTAACCGTCCGCAACCGGTCACCGGTGAAGGCCTCCGATTTGTGAAAGGTCAATGTAACATTACAGTTTCTGCAGTGTAAAGTATGCTTGCAGGATGGACAGAAAACAAAATTGCTGTAACCGCGTCTGTTCAAAAGTAAAATTGCCTGCTCATTTTTCCTCAGGACTTCTTTCAAACGCTCAGCCAGCGGTTCACTTATCAAATCGATTCCTTTCCGCGTGAAACTCTCCTGCCGTAAATCGACCAATTTCATCTCAGGCATCGGCAGGTCCATTACCCTTTTGGGCAGCCGTACCAGGCTAAAATATTTTTTTCTCCGGCAGTTAGACAACGTCTCCAGTGACGGCGTAGCGCTTCCTAATATGCAATGGGCATTAGCTAATTGTGCTCGTTTTATCGCCACGTCTCTGCCGTGATATCGCGGTGCGGTATCCTGCTTGTAGCTCGTTTCATGCTCCTCATCGACGATGATAAGCCCGAGCTTCGGCATCGGTGCAAAAACAGCCGAGCGTGCTCCGATGACTACATCTGCCTGGCCGGCCTTTATTTTCTGCCACTGCGCATTTCGCTGGGCAGCGGTTAATCTCGAATGCATTACTGCTATTTTATTAAACCTTGCGCTGAATCGCTGAACGGTCTGTGTCGTAAGGGCAATTTCCGGAAGCAGCACGATTGCCCCCCTGCCTTTCTGTAAAACCAGCTCGATTGCCCTTATGTAAAGCTCGGTCTTGCCGCTATCGGTAACGCCGTGCAGGAGCGTAACGCCGAATTGCCCTGAATCTATTTTTGCTTTGAAAAAGTCCAGCGCCTTTTGCTGGTCCTGATTGGGAATAATCCGGCCTTGTGTCTGTATCGCCATTCCCATCGGTATGGCAGGCAAAGATATTAAAACTGTCTTCTCGGTTATTTTAATAATCTGTTTTTCAGCTAATTTTTTTATTGGCTCATTCGTACAACTGACTTCTGCTAAAACCTCATTAGACTCTAAGGCCGTTTCTGTGTTGAAAGCCCCCCTACCCTGCAAAAAATCTACAATTTGCTTCTGCTTTTTGCCCCTGAGTTGTCTGATAGTTTCTTCAATATCACGAGAATTAATTGCAAGATAAATACACCTCTGCGTTTTGACGCCCGCTGCCTTTTTCACTGCGCCCGGTACCATTGCAGCCAAAACCTGGCCTAATGGACAAACATAGTAACTACTAATCCACCGAGCCAATTCCATCAGCTCAGAACCTAATAACGGTTCTTTATCAGTTACCTTGTGAACACATTTTAGTTTGAATGTTTTTTTCTGTGTCTCTCTGCGGCTAATATCTGTTTCAACACAAAAGCCAATCTGTAGTTTATCTTTTTTGCCAAATGGTGCTTCTACTCTTTGGCCTATTTGTATCGGCCAGATTTCATCCGGCACTGCGTAGTCAAACTCCCTGTCCGCCGCAGTTTCAAAGGCCACACGAACGATATGATGACAGGCCGTTTCCTCAGCCTGCTCTGTCTCAAACAAACTATCAGTTTTAATTTTTACCATAGCTGCTTATCATTACTGCGCAAAAAGGAATCCACTTCCGCGAACAAACTGGATGCCAGATACCTCACTTATTACTTATTATCTGAGCCGGTCCAGTCAAATTTCAATCTTTGAGCTTAAAGTATCCTGTGGCGATTTCATTGATGTATTCGCCGATGGCCAGCGAAGCAGTCGCAGCCGGTGACGGGGCGTTCAAAACATGGATGAAATTTGCCCGTTTTTCTATCTTGAAATCATCAATCGCCTCGCCCCTCGGCCCAACCGCCTGGGCACGCACGCCGGCATTACCGGGTCGTATGTCATGAGCTTCAAGCGAAGGAATGAGCCGTTGCAGCTGCCTCAGAAACCATCTTTTGCAAAAGGCCCTTGCATACTCACCCAGGCCATATTGCCAGTTTTTGAAAAACATCTTCAATGTTCCCCGATAAGAAAGTGAGTCCCAGCTGTCTTTAAAGCTAAAGTCGGTTTTTCCGTAACCTTCTCTCTTGAATGAAAAAACCGCATTTGGTCCACATTCGACCGCCCCATCAATTTTGCGCGTAAAATGAACCCCCAAAAATGGAAAAGCAGGGTCCGGAACAGGATAAATAAGCGACTTGACCTTCTCTTTTGCTGCCTCTGTCAGCTCATAATAATCCCCACGGAAAGGAACAATCCTCATCCCCGGCTCAGAGCCGGCGGCCTTTGCTATTCTGTCACTTTGAAGCCCTGCACAATTGATAATAAATTTGGCGGAGAAAGCCTCTTTATTTGTCACAACATTCGTAAAGAAATCGTGCTTGTCAAACCTCACGACTTTATGCGAGGTCAAAATTTTATTGCCATCTGATTTCTTCTCTATCAGCTCGGCTAATTTATTTGCCACCATAGTGAAATCGATAATCCCTGTACAGGGCACCCGTATCCCTGCGATGCCATGACAGTATGGTTCAATTTCTTTAATTTGCTTAGGCCCAATCTTTTCGATTCCTTCTATTTCATTTTCCTGCCCGTTGTGGAAAACCCGCTCAAGGTCTGTCAGCTCTTTTTGTTGCGTTGCGACAATAATCTTGCCGCAAATCTCGTATGGTATTTTGTGCTTTTTGGCAAAAGCCTCCAATTCTTTGCGGCCTTTGGCGCAGGTTTTTGCTTTGGTTGAGCCGGGTGTGTAGTAAAGCCCGGAATGAATAACGCCGGAATTATGCCCTGTCTGATGGGCGGCGATTCTTTCTTCCTTCTCCAGTACTGCGATACGAATATCAGGATGGCCCATTGCTATCTTGTAAGCAGAGGCCAAACCTACAATTCCGCCCCCTATCACAACTATCTCGAAATCGACTTTTTGTTCCATACCAAGTCCTCAAATACAATAGAATTACACTTTCAGCCCATACAATAATCGAGACGCCCCCGCCTGTCAATTATCAAACCACGCTCTGAAACAAAAGTGGATGCAAAAAGACGTGTTTTGAACAAAAAACCAACAACAAAGGGGCATATCTACCCATTACATCTCAGGCACAACCTCGGGGGTTACTTGTCCGGTTGCACTTATCTTGAAAACGTAAATAAGCCCATTTTTCAACCTGGTGTATACAACATTCCCATAGACTGCTTCGATATCATACTGTTTTAGTTTCTCAGGGTCGTTTGCCAATTCCCAGATACTTTTCCAGAACAGCTGCTTTTGCTTTATAGCCAGTGCCGTAAGAAGGCCGCCATATCTTTCGGGTTCTGTCCCCGGCTGCTCTATTAAAAATCCGTCTTCCGGCTTCATTGTTTCGCCATAAACTCTTCTCCAGAGATACAACGACTTTGCCTTTCCGTTCATCACCATCTTGTCTCCGAACTTCACAATCAACGCGTCGAAATGGACAATATCCCCCGCAATTGTATATTCTTTTTCCAGAATCTTTTTTAACTTGTCGTCTCTGGAAGTCTCCACGAATCTTATCGTGGTCAACAACTTACCATCTTTTTCTTCCTGAAGGATAACCTTTGCATATCCGATTTGCTCCTCCTGAGTCAGATTGCTTATGGCCTGTTTAAGCTGCTTGTTCTCCGTCAGCAGCTGATGTATTGTCATTGTCCTGTAATATACCCAGCGGGATAGATACACAAAGCCAATTATTATGACAACTGCTATAATGCCGGATAAGATTCTCGTACCTTTACGTTTTTTCGCCATTAATATTCTTCTTTCGATGCTGCTATTTTACAGAAAATATCCAAGTCATTATTTTAATCGGTTTTGATGCCTGAATATCTGCACTTTTAGCCGGGCAAATAGACCTTAATACCCAACAAAAACTGCTCTTGTTCCATCCCCCACACAGCATACAACTCGTACAACTTAACTTGACAAATCCGGTTTATTTTTCTTCCATATAAGGATAGCGGAAGTTTCTCGGCGGCAGGAAAGTTTCCTTGATTGCACGAGGTGAAACCCATCGCTCAAGATTAAGCCAGCTGCCGGCCTTATCGTTTGTTCCCGATGCCCGCGTACCGCCGAACGGCTGCTGCGATACCACTGCTCCGGTTGGCTTGTCATTAACATAGAAATTACCAGCCGCATGACGCAACGTATTCATTGCCTTAACTATCGCACTACGGTCTAATGCAAATATCGAGCCGGTCAGACCATACGGTGAACTCTTGTCGCAAAGTTCCAACGTCTCGTCATATTCACCTTCAGGATAAACATATATAGTAAGCACCGGACCGAATATTTCTTCCACCATCAGCTTCGACTTGGGGTCTTTGCTTACAATAACGGTTGGCTCAACAAAGTATCCTTTTGAGTCGTCACTTCCACCGCCGATAATAATTTCCATATCGGGTGAATTCTTAGCGTATTCAATATACTCGTTAATGGTCTTAACCGCTTTTTCGTCGATAACAGCGCCTATAAAATTCCTAAAGTCGGTAACGTCGCCCATCTTGATATCGCGAATCTCATCCAGCATCCGTTCTTTAATCGTCGGCCAAATCGAATCGGGCACATACATTCGCGATGCCGCTGAGCATTTCTGGCCCTGATACTCAAAGGCACCACGCACCGTTGCCGCTACAGTTGCCTCTATACCGGCACTTGTATGAACGAATATAAAGTTTTTACCGCCCGTCTCGCCAACTATTCGCGGATACGATACATATTTACGAATATCTTTTCCTATTGTCAGCCAGATAGTAGAAAACACATAAGTGCTGCCGGTAAAATGTATTCCACCAAGGCGGACATCATTCAGCGCCGGCGGCCCAACGACCGGCCCCGGCCCTGGAAGCATATTGATAACTCCCGGCGGCATTCCCGCCTCTTCTAATATCTTCATAATAAAATACGCGGGTAACACCGAAGCTGAGGCCGGTTTCCATAATACAGTATTACCCATTAAGGCCGGTGCCGTCGGAAGATTGCCTGCGATTGACGTAAAGTTGAACGGCGTTATTGCCATAACAAAGCCGTCCAGCGGGCGGTGCTCCATATAATTCAGCACACCGTGGGTGGACATCGGCTGGTCTCCGTAAACCTCCTCCATAAAATGCGGATTGAATCGCCAGAAATCTATCAACTCACATGCCGAATCGATTTCCGCCTGGTGTGGCGTTTTGCTCATATTGAGAATAGTAGCGGCGTTGAGTGTTTGGCGGTATTTGCCGGATAAAAGCTCCGCCGCCTTGAGCAATACCACAGCCCTCGATTCCCACGGCATCTCGCCCCATTCTTTTTTCATCTTCTCCGCAGCACCAATTGCATGATCGACATATTCAGCGTCTGCCTGGTGATATTTGCCTAATAAGTGCTGATGGTCATGTGGGCAGCGCATATCCGCAAGATTGCCGCTGCGCACCTCTTCTCCGCCTATAATCATCGGCACCTCTATCTGCCCATTCAGCATCTCTTTCAGCTT
>CAYSJK010000139.1:0-6315 GCA_964431375.1 uncultured Pirellulales bacterium | reverse complement strand
CCTTTCGCTTTATAACCGAAGATATTAGTTTTTTCTGATAGTTCGTCCAATGCTGCCTGCTTAGCTGGCACTTCGACCGGAATATAAAACGCCCCGACAGCTTCTTTGACCTTCGAATCTTTTGCATTCATAATAGCCAGCAGATAAATTGGCAGTTGCATATCCAGCCCGTAGTAGAGCTTCGACCAGCTAAACAACGTTTCCTTGCGCTTATAGTCAAAAATAATTGCGAGCTTTTTGCCGTCTATATTTGCAAAATCCAGCCGGTCAATTTTGCCATCCAGAAACAGCTTGCGTTTATCTGAAATTTCAAGGGCATACTCACCCAGCGTCTCAGATGTGTCCTTTACCTGGCCGAAGCAGACCTCTGATAGTGTCGGCCTGAAACTTCCCGCCTGTACTATCTGTGCAACAGACAGAACGCACTCCTCAAGTGTTTCACTTGCAGAAGTGATGATAAATGCGTTGTGAGGACTGCGGCGGTTAAAGTTTGATATAAATGAATCTTTTTTGACAAGCTTTGTAATTTCGTCTTTTAGAAATTTTATAAGCTCATCATTTTGAATCGTTGCAAAAACCTGTTTTTCCGTGTTAAGTCGCTTTAGCAGAGCATCCAAAACACGATGATAAAAAATACCCAAATCCAATGGTTCAAACTTGAACTCCTTTCGCTCTTTCAATTCCAGTATATATCGGGCAAAATACTGATATGGGCAGGCGGCGAAGGCACTTAGTCTTGTTGCAGAGCTTCTAATCCGACTGCCGAAAAGCTCGGTGATTACGGACCTGTCTAATTGTGCATGATTGTCATAGTTTATCGCGTATAAAACGTTGGTGCCAAGTCCTGCAAGTTTCTCATCCGAACAAATATCGCCTAATAGCTCGCAAAGCAGCTCGTTGTTACCGGCTTGCGGCAGTAAAGCGTCTCTGCCAAGTCGGCTGCAAAGTAAATCTGCAATTTCTGTTTCACTGTGAACCTGCTCGATGTCAGCCTGTTCAGCAGCAATTGATTCTTCGCTAAGATTTTCAAACAGCGATTGCAGACTATCTATAAATTGCGAGCGGACAATGGCACTACCCTTATCATCAACTACCGGATATGTAACACACAGAAATTCTGATGGCCGTGTAAATGCTATGTAAGTCAGATACTGGCGCTCTGCAAGGGCACCACTTGCGGCAGGTGCCAATGGAAAATTAGCTGACTCTGCAGCCGTGCGGTCGTCTTCTGATAATATGTTATCAAAGCTGACCGGAACAGGAAACTGCTTTTGTGTAGCGCCTATTAAAAAGACCGCTTTCAAGTCTGGATGTCGGCTGCGCTCTATTGAACCGACGAGGACCTGGTCCAAAGTCGGCGGAATAAGAGCCAGCATCAATTGCGAAAAAGCGGAGCTTAATATCGCCAGATAATCCTGGCAGGTCATCTTCTCTGTAGCAAAGACCTCTGTAAGCTCGTCAAATATATTTATAAGCTTATCGTAGAATTGCCGATGCTCTTCAACAGCCGTGTAATCACCGGCTCCGGTGGCTTCTTCAATCCAGTTCTCAAGGGTCTGACGAACCTGCAAACTATCTAAAAACTCGAATATAGCGCGCGTGAAATTCTCAGCGGTAACTTTATTTGTCGGATTGTCCGGCGGGCACAGTGAATCTCGAAGTTTCATTATCGCGCTAACGGCCTTTTGTCGAATTTGATTTATCTGTTGCTCATCAGAGTCTTTATCATCAGCGGCAAAATGCCATTCGTCATCACTTTGCCAGTCACGGCTGTCGATACCATACCCAAGACAATAATTCTCCAGCAGGTCAACGTCATATCGTTGAATCGGCACCAGGTCGTTTTTAAGATATGCAAAAACATCGCTGTGCTCAAAGCCGCCGGTAATTACCTGTAAAGCTGAGCAGATAAGCTCCACTATTGGGTGCTGGTTCAACGGTTTTCGCTTATCGATAAAAAACGGTATATCATAATCGTCAAAATATGCCTTTATGTAGTGTTCGTAGCTGTTGATGTCCGATGCAATAACCGCGATGTCGCGATATCGATAACCTTTTTCTTTGACTAATTGAAGTATCTGCCTTGCGACGAATTTCGCTTCGCTTCGGGTATTGGGTGCTGATATAATACGAATATTATTTTCTGCTGGGATTTTTGCCGGTTGTGCTTTGAATATATTTTGCTCGATGTGTGCAAGCTGCTTGAAAGAAATGAATCTAACCGGCTTGTCAAGGATTAGAGGTTTAACTAATTTCATTTTGCATTTTTTTATCCGCTCAATAAGTTCAGCGTATGTGCGTTGTGTCGGATAAAATAAGCTGGTCGGGTCGATACCTTGGGCATCGGGATTTGCCAAATTAATCTCTTTCGCGTCCAGGCAAAGTGCAATCTGAGCATCCGCAACGACCTTCAGTAGTTCTGTAATGATTGAAAGTTCACCGGTAGTGAAACTGGCAAAGCCGTCAACCCATAACTTTGCACCTTTTACGAACTCTGCTTTTGCTACCTCTCGACAGGCCTGGTTTAGTTGGATATCAGGGTCGAGAAAATTGCCCTCGATAAAATTCAGATATTCCCTGAGTATCAATCCAATATCGGCAAATTTCAGGGCAGCTAACGTATCACGGGCTTCCAGCCCGTGATACCACGGCCAAGATGGCCGTGGTACTTGCTTGTCTTTTTGTAATTCGCTGAGCAGCTGGTCAATATCTTCCGGCGTTTTGGCATACCGGTGCAGCTCAGCAACAGTTTGTGCGATTTGCCGGCTCAGACCCAGCCGAGTTGCTGATGAGTCGAAGATTTTCAATTTGCTTTTATTGTCTCTTAATATTTTATGGATTATCATTTGCCGGCCGAGTTGTGAAATAGCCGGCCTGGCGGTATTTTTACCTGATAGCCAGAATTGTAACCGGTCGAATGAGAGCACCTGTAGTTTGTTGTAGCCGTTTATTCTTTCATCGGCCAGGATTGCACGTTCTGCCTGGTAAGTGGCCTGTTCGGGAACCAGCAGAATCAGGTGTTGGTTATCAGTCGGCTCAACGAGGGCATCGACTATTGCTTTTATGCAATAGCTGGTTTTTCCTGCCCCGCTTCTGCTAAGTATAAATTGAACCGCCATAAAAACAATCCCTGCATTTAAATTATTCTTTTGCTTATGTTTACCACAATTGAAGGTTGTTTTCAATTCGCTTTTGCTTATCTGTCTTCATTTACAATTGTGTACATCATTTATTATTGCATTTTGCGGCTAATATTGATAATTTACCTGAATGATAGTTTTAGTGAGCCAAATGGCATTGTAGCGGTGGTGTTCGTAAATAGGGCTTATATATGGCTGTTAAAGTTTTAGGAATTTCGTCAAGTCCGCGGCTAAAGGGTAATAGTGACCTGCTTTTGCGTGAGGCCCTGGCTGGAGCAGAATCTGCAGCAGCGCAGGTTGAATATATACGTTTGAGCGATTTGAACATCTCGCCCTGCGTCGAATGTAATTCCTGCTACAAAACAGGCAAATGCGGGATTGAAGATGACTATCAAATGGTAATGTCAAAGATGCTCGATGCAGACCGCCTGATTTTTGCCACCCCGATTTTTTTTATGAACGTCTGCGCACAGGCAAAAATCCTCATTGACCGCTGTCAGTGTTTGTGGGCGCATAAATATGTTCTGAATAAACCGCTAATTACAGGTTCCGGCCGTGACCGGCGGGCGATGGTGATAGCGGTAGGCGGTACGAAAAGCAAAAAGATGTTTGAGAGCATCCGATTGACAATGAAATATTACTTTGATGTACTTGATATGCGGTATGTAGCAAATTTATTTGTCAACAAGGTTGACGATTGCGGCGAAATCAAAAAGCACCCTTTAGCAATGAAAGAGGCTTACCGGCTCGGCAGCGAATTAGTCGCTTCTGAGACTCTGCCATCGGAAAAGCCGATTGATGTCGAACTTACATAAACAAGGAAATTGATATCCTTTTTTCCCGCTTTCAGGAACAGCTAATCGATTCTATAAGTCCAATAAAACGCAGGATTAAATTTCCTGCGTTTATGGGGTCAAAAATTAGCCTTTTTTCTTCATAATATGTCAATAAATTTCTTCCAATTTGCTTGGTAATTTGATATAATAACCGTTGTTGATAATGTGACCTTTTTGTACGAGGAGCGGTGATTATGCCAAGAAACTATAAAGCTGTCAGAATTTCATCACAGGGATTCTTGACGAACGAAAGAGACGAGCCTGTCATCTGTCCGATACGCGACTCGAATTGCAATCTCAAGTGTGCCTGGTTTACCATTGACGATGGAGTCTTTCGTTGTCAGGACACAATTATCGGTGCGCTAAGGAAGAGGCCGCTGAGGTCGTTCCGACTATACAAAGGACCGGATATTTATGACCTGGATGAAGCCCTGAAAACCAATGAGCTGAATGGCTAATTTTATACCGGCAGCTCAGCTGGTTGCCTGCGATAACATGGCAACCAATTTATGATAATTGTACGTAAACGCCGTAGCAGCCTGAAAGCAGGTATGAATATAGCCGGGCTATGAAGGTACATCACCGTAAATCTCATTTACGAAAGCGTTCTAATCTGATAAATCCTTGACCCAGTTTTTCTTGGCTCTTCGTTGTTTTAAGAGGCTTCGTTGCTTCTTTTCCTCCAGCCGTTTCTGCTTAGCTGCGTATGGTACCTTTGTCTTTTTACGTTTGGGTTTGCTTTCAAGTGCCTCTTTCAGAAATTCACACAGCCGCTCGACTGCGGCTCTGCGATTCGCCTTCTGAGTTCGATACTTCTGTGATACGACCCTTATTACACCATTTTTGTCGGCTCGCGTTGCAAGCCGTTTGAGTACGCGTTGTTTTTGTTCATCGGAAAAACTCTCACAATTCGACACATCAAACAACAATGTTATTCTGGTGTTGACCTTGTTGACGTTCTGCCCGCCCGGGCCGCTGCTGCGAGATGCCTTAAAAATAATTCTCTCCTCGCTAATAAATATCTTATCTGTAATTTCAATCATAGCGTTTGTCTTCTTAACGTCCTGTTCTTTCTACAGTTTCACCTGATAAAAACACCATAGTTTTTTCCTTGTATCATCGGAAAAAAACATTATAGTATTTGAATGTATCTACTGTATAAACATTATTTTAACTTTTATCATTTTAGGAGACAAAGATGAAAACCACAAAAATAATATCGGTTTTTGCCCTAATAACATTTATGGGAATATTAAGTTATTCGATTCTGGCCATAGCTGCTGATTCACAGCCGAATGAAAGCGTACGGGAAATCAAGCCGACCGGTGAAGAATTACGAGCAGGCCATAATTTCATTCCCACCAAAGTTTATACTGTTGAGCAGGACCAGCAAATCCTAAAGCTTTTCGAGGGTCTGCGTGTTGCTGATGTTACAGACGGTATGGACAAAGCCGGCCTGAAAAATATCGGCCTGATGTCTCCGGAAATTCACGCCGCCTGGAAGGACACCGAGCATTTTAAGCATCGTTTTATCGGCATTGCATTGACCGCTCGCTACGTCCCGACAAATAAGGCGCCTGCCAGCTTTACCGAGACTAAAGATTTTGACCGCTGGGTCGGCAATTGGTACGACAAGCTCTCGAGCGAGCCGTTTGTCCCGCTTATCCGCAAAGGTACTGCCATTGTTCTCGATGATGCTCCGGATGCTGATGTTGGTTCAATCGGCTCTTATAATATTATGAGCTGGCAAATGGCCGGCTGTGTTGGTGTTGTTACCGATGCTACTGCTCGTGACACCGACGAAATTGCTATTGAGAAGATACCACTTTATTTTAGAAAAGTCGGCCGTGGTATCCGACCGGGCAGAAATGAAATCGAGTCCGTCAACCGCCCTATCGTCTGCGGAGGCGTGCTTGTCGAGCCCGGCGACATCATCGTCGCCGACGGTGATGGCGTTGTAGTGGTCCCGCGGGCAAGGGCAAAGGAAGTTGCCGAATATGCAAGGGCAACTATTGATAAGGATAAAGCAGGCAGAAGAGAGTTATACAAAAAGCTCGACCTGCCGCCTGACGACTCGGTCAAATAACAGGTTAAGTCATTCTGAGTGCAGCGAAGAATCTCACCTTTGTCATTCCTGCGAATGCAGGAACCCATTTTGAGCCAGGCAAGACCATGTTTGAATAGGTTCGACCCGTTCGAGTCCCTCAGGGCAGGCAAGCTCACTACAAGATTGGCTTTGTTTGGGTTTGTTTGCACTTCGGCTAAAAAGCCGTAACTCATCTTATTCCTCTGGATACATAAGTTTTGGCTGCTCAGTGGCTTTCCCTTGTGCCTTGGGT
>CAYSJK010000138.1:0-6318 GCA_964431375.1 uncultured Pirellulales bacterium | reverse complement strand
TTACAATCTCACTTGCAGGTTCAACTTCATCGATAGGTACGGGCTTGCCTTCGGTAAATTCAAATAGTCCTCGTAAAGTACAGAGCTGCTTTGATTGTTCGTTTACAGCCCTTGCGTAATCAGCGTAGGCCTCTGCATTATCATATATCACAGCGTGCTGAAGCCGGGAGACCGTGGTGGGATTCCAGAGATGCCGTTCGCCCTCGTGTCTGAAGTGATATTCACCGCCAAAATCCAGTTCGAGCGCCCCAGCAGGGCGCTGCTGGAAGGCCGATTCGTGTCTGGCGATTGCCTCGAGCGCAATTTCCTCAAGCCCGATTCCGGCTATCCGCGAGCTTGTGCCCGTAAAATATTGGTCAACAACGGGTCGGTTTAATCCGATTGCTTCGAATAGCTGGGCTGCCATATAGCTGCGCAAAGTAGAGATACCCATCTTGCTGATGGTTTTCAGGATGCCTTTTTTGACCGCTGCGATGTAGTTATCCGCTATCTGGACCGGCTCCATTCTCTCAGGCAGGTCTCCCTGTTGCTGCAATAAGTCAAGAGCTTCGAATGCCAGGTACGGATTAACGGCGTTGGCACCGTATCCGCATAAAAGGCAAAAGTGCATAACCTCTCTGGGCTCGCCGCTTTCGACAATCAAACCAGCTTCACCGCGAAGCCCGCGGTTAAGCAGGCTATGGTGTACTGCAGCCGTTGCCAGAAGCGACGGAATCGGCGCCTTTGTCCGTGAAATATCACGGTCACTTATGATAATCAATGAGGCACCATCCCTGACGGCATTTTCTGCCTCGTTGACTAAAGAGTCAAGGCCATGTTGAAGACTATCAGCGGGATTGGATGAATCGGCTTCGAAAACCGCCGAAATAGTAGCAACCTTAAAGTCATCACGATTAACAGAGCGAAGTCGTTCAATATCTTCGTTTGTAAGAATAGGATGCGGTAACTTTAGCTGTCTGCAGTGCTCCGGGGTTTCATCCAGGACATTTTTCTTTTTGCCTGTAAATGTCATCAAGCTCATCACCAGCCCTTCACGAAGCGGGTCAATCGCCGGGTTGGTCACCTGTGCGAATAGCTGCTTGAAATAATTAAACAGCAGCTTCGGTTTATCACTCAATACGGCCAGCGGTGTGTCATTACCCATCGAGCCGACCGGCTCCTGGCCGTTGACCGCCATCGGGGTCAATATCATCTTTAGCTCTTCGCGTGTATAGCCGAAGGCCCGCATCCGCTGGGCTATTGTCTCAGGGTCGCTTTTTACAAGTTTCGGAGCATCAAACAGGCCGCGAAGCACTATTGTGTTTTCTTCCAGCCATCTGCGGTATGGTTTCTGTCGGGCGACCTTGCTCTTTACCTCATTATCGGTAATTATACGTCCCTCGACTGTATCCACTAAAAACATATGGCCCGGACGCAACCGGCCTTTCATACGAATCTTCTCAGCAGGAAATTCCACCACGCCCGCTTCGCTGGCGAGGATTGCCAGACCATCGGTTGTAACAAGATAACGGCAGGGCCTTAAGCCGTTACGGTCAAGGGTGCCTCCTATACGTCTTCCATCGGTGAATACCATAGCAGCCGGGCCGTCCCACGGCTCCATTATCGAAGAGTGATATTCGTAAAATGCGCGCTTGTCCGTGCTGATATGATACTTCGGCCCGAAGGCTTCGGGTATCATCATCATCATTGCATGCGGCATGCTTCGGCCGGCTCTGACAAGAAGCTCAAGCATGCTGTCAAAACAAGCGGAATCGCTCATCTCAGGAGTCAAAACTGGAAACAAATCTCCGATGTTATCTCCGAAGGGCTCGCTGGCCATATTTGTCTGGCGAGCCCGCATCCAGTTGCGATTGCCGCTGAGCGTATTTATCTCGCCGTTATGTGCTGTGCACCGAAACGGCTGAGCAAGACGCCAGTTCGGAAACGTATTGGTGCTGTAACGCTGGTGGACAATTGCGAATGCCGAATTCATACGCTCGTCCGCAAGGTCAGGGTAATAGGTGAACAGCTGCCAGTCCATAAACATTCCCTTGTAGCAAATCGTCCTGCAGGAAAGCGAAGTTATATAGAAATCTTCGCCCTCATCGCCGAATTTTTCCCTGACGGTTCTTTCAGCCTGTTTGCGAGCGAGGTACAGACGTCGCTCCAGCGCTTCGTCCTTTAAATCTCCGCCATCTACGAAAATCTGCCTGATAGAAGGTTCTGCAGCTAATGCAATGTCGCCGAGACAATCTTTTTCGACGGGTACATCTCGCCAGCCGAGGACCTTCATACCATAGTGGCCGAGCGCAGCTTCGAGTATCTTATCGCATTCATTTCTGAGCTTTGCGTCTTTTGAGCCAAATACCATACCTACGCCGTATTGATTGGGCATAGGCAGTGAAAAGCCCAGTTTTTGGCCCTCTGCAAAAAAAAACTCGTGTGGAATCTGAAAAAGAATACCTGCACCATCACCGGTAGTTTCATCGGCACCGGTGGCCCCACGATGATGCAGGTTTATCAGTATCTGTTTGCCATATTCGATGATTGAGTGCTCTGGTCGGCCTGAGATATTAACGACTGCACCGATACCGCAGCCGTCGTGTTCACGGCGAGTTTCATACAAACCATGATTTGACGAAACTGCCAACATCTTTTGCCTTTAGCACTTAAAATACTACTATTTTCTACGTACATTTGGTGTCATCAAAATGATTATAAACTCTATCAGCTATCATAATACAGGTTAAATTCATACGGATGCGGCCGCAAAGCGAGTTCATTAAGCTCGTTTTTGCGTTTCCAGCTTATCCAGGTCTCTATCAGGTCGTCCGTGAAAACATTACCTGCCATCATAAACTTGTTGTCGGCCTCCAATGCGTCAATGGCCTCTGCCAGTGAGCCGGGGGTTTTAGGATACTTAGCCAGCTCTTCCGGTGTCATCTCATAGATATCGCGGTCTAACGGCTCACCCGGGTCAATCTTGTTTTGTATTCCGTCTATAGCTGCCATCAGCATCGCCGTCCACGCGAGATAGCCGTTGCAGGTCGGGTCCGGGCAGCGGAACTCAAGGCGTTTCGCCTTGGGATTCTCTGAATACATTGGAATACGCACACCAGCTGAGCGGTTCCGCTTCGACATCACAAGGTTTACCGGCGCCTCGAAGCCGGGTACCAGACGACGATAAGAATTTGTCGTCGGTGCTGCGAAGGCCAAAATCGCAGGCGCATGTTTGAGAATACCACCGATAGAGTATAAACCAATGTCACTAAGGCCGGCATATCCGTTATCTGCAAACAACGGCTTACCATTTTTCCAAAGCGAGAAGTGCGTGTGAATTCCACTGCCGTTATCTTGGAATATTGGCTTTGGCATAAAAGTTACGGTCTTGCCGTTGCGTTTGGCCGTGTTTTTGATGATATACTTGTACCACATAAACTGGTCAGCCATTTTTACCAGCTCTGCGAACTGCATATCAATCTCCGCTTGGCCGGCAGTAGCTACCTCGTGGTGGTGAGCTTCAACAATGATGCCGACCTTTTGCATCTCTTTGACCATCTCACCTCGCAGGTCGTGATAGGTATCGGTTGGGCTGACCGGGAAGTAGCCGCCCTTGAAGCTCGGTTTGTATCCAAGGTTCGGCTCCTCGAAGCGGGCGGTATTCCACGAGCCCTCGACGGAATCTATCATATACATTCCTGTGTGTTGGTTCTGCTCGTACCGTACCTCGTCGAATATGAAGAACTCCGGCTCCGGGCCGATGTAGCAGGTATCAGCGATGCCCGTATGTTTCAGGTAAGCTGCCCCTTTTCTGGCGATATGCCGCGGGTCACGCGAGTAATCTTCCTTTGTGATAGGGTCAACAATGTTGGCGATTACACTGACGGTCGGTTCCTTAAAGAACGGGTCAATAACAGCGGTAGCCGCATCAGGCACTGCCAGCATATCGGAGACATGGATTCCCTGCCAGCCGCGAATCGATGAGCCGTCAAATCCGACACCATCAACGAATGTACTTTCGTCCCAGGTCTCTATAGGGAATGTGCAGTGCTGCCAGGTTCCCAGAAGGTCCGTAAATTTCAGGTCAACCATTTTAGCATTGTTTTTTTTCGCGAATTCAAAGAACTCTTTTGGTTTCATTCTCAAGTTCCTTTCAAATATTTTGGCTTTTTGCTGCTTGGCGAACTTTAGCCAGGTGCTTTTTAACATTCTCCTCGCCCTTTTGGCAATTAGAGAACAGCCCACATTAACCAGCCTTATTATTTCGCAATTGTTGTGCCAGGATGGATTTTATTTTGTAAAATAGTTGTATGTTCTTGTCTGTAAAGGACATACGAGTTGAATGGAGCTTCATGCTTAAAATTGCAATTTTACAATATTGTAGTTTGTGGGATACTAATCTACAAATATGTAGATTATTGTGGGTTAGATGTATCTTGGATGGATTTTATATTTCTTGATTTTATAGCCGAGAATACGCTCTGTTATTCCAAGCTCTTTTGCGGCAACTCGTTGTTTGCCGCCGGATTTTTTAAGGGCATCTACGATAAGCTCTTTTTCCATATTGGCAATCGCCTCCGGCATCGAGCTTTTTGCTATTTCTTGTGTCTTTTTTATCATCTGAAGTGATGGAGGCAGATGCTCGGAGCGAATTACATCACCGTCACATAAAAGCACCGCTCTTTCGATGCAGTTTTCCAGCTCTCTTATATTGCCCGGCCAATGGTATCTTGTCAGCATCTCAATGGCGGGCGTGGAGATTCGGGAAATGTCCTTATTGTTTTCTATGGCGAACTTCTCGAGGAAATTATCCGCAAGAAGCATTATATCGTCCTTGCGTTCTCGCAACGGAGGCAGATAAATTGGAAATACATTTATCCTGTAGTATAAATCTTCGCGAAAAAGACCCTGGTCGATATGCTCTTCGAGGTTTTTATTGGTTGCAACAATTATTCTGATATTTGTTTTCAATGTCTCTATTCCGCCAAGCCGTTCGAACTCTTTAAACTGAATTACCCGAAGAAGTTTGACCTGCAGGTTAGGCGGAAAGTCTCCGATTTCGTCAAGGAATATTGTTCCGCCGTGCGCTATTTCGAACCTGCCTTGTTTTCTTGCGATTGCCCCTGTAAAGGCGCCCTTTTCATGCCCGAAAAGCTCGCTTTCAAGCAAAGTTTCGGGAAGGGCCGTGCAGTTTACCTTAACAAACGGCTTATCTGCCCTTAGACTGTTGTAATGGACGGCATGGGCGACGAGGTCTTTACCGGTTCCGCTTTCACCTCGAATAAGAACAGTTGCATTGCTGTTAGCGACCTGCTCGATTAACCGATAGACCTCTTTCATTGCATTGCTGCTGCCAATCATATTGTGGATGTTGAATCTGGCCTTTAATTCCTGACGAAGGCGCACATTCTCGTTGCGGAGCTGGTTACGGTCGGACTGAACGAGCTTATTGAGTTTGACCGCCTGTGCTACCATTGTGGAGATGACATTCAGTAGTTTGACGTTGGACTGGAAGTCGTCTTTGCTGCCCGCTTGTTTGTCGACACTTATCGCGCCGATGGTCTTACCTTCCAGTTTGATGGGAACGCAGAAAAAGGCAATTTTGTTGGCTCTGGTTTGTTTTCTTGACCGGGTTTTGTGCAGGAAGCGCGGGTCTTTGGAAATATCCGGAACGACAATCTCTTTGCCGCTTTGGACGACCAGGCCCGTTATGCCCTCGCCTACCTTGTAGCTGCCCAGACTTTTGGCTTGCTTGCTGAGACCGTGGGCTACCTTGATGTTTATCGTCTCGGTTTCCGGCTCTAAAAGGGTAATGGTTCCTCTTCGCAATTTCAGATGCGTATCAAGCGACTTCATAATGGACTTTAGGGTCTCTTCGAGGTCGAGCGATTCCGCAAACGCCCTCGATACATCGCTTAAAAGCTGAACCTCTTTTGCAAGTTTTGTTCTCATAATCCTCTTTTCGTCAAATGAGCTGCAATATAGTAACAAAATTGTAGATAATTAACAAGAAAATACAATTTTGTAATTACTCAAAGTGAGCATTTTTTGCTGTCATCCTGAGGCGGAGCCGAAGGATATGGCCATCGAAATATAATTATCCTGTCATTGCGAGGCCGCAGGCCGCGGCAATCTAATTTCGAACATTTGAAATTAGTATTTTGAATTTGTCCTTCGCAGGATGGTGAGCATGTCGAACCATTTCGGATTTCGATATTCGAATTTCGAGTTTATACGAAATACGCTTCACGCCTGTCTTGAGCTTGTCGAAAGGCTTCACGAGATACGCTTCTACGCAACTTCTCTGTCTCTTTCACCTTTGGGTCTTTTATTTCTTTT
>CAYSJK010000137.1:5417-6331 GCA_964431375.1 uncultured Pirellulales bacterium | reverse complement strand
TCGCAATATGCGATGCGACTACTGTTACTGAGGCGGGTTATGTCGGCGAAGATGTAGAGAACTTCTTGCTACGATTGTTACAGGCCGCTGATTACGACATAGAAGCCGCGCAGCGAGGCATTGTATATGTTGATGAAATTGATAAGATTGGCAAGACATATCAAAACGTTTCTATTACACGTGACGTTTCGGGAGAAGGTGTGCAGCAGGCGCTGTTAAAAATGCTTGAGGGAACTGTTGCCAACATTCCGCCTCAGGGTGGAAGAAAGCACCCGGAGCAGTCCTACATACAGATTGACACCACGCAAATACTGTTTATATGCGGCGGAACTTTTATAGGCCTGGAAAATATCGTAAAGAAGCGGCTTGGCAAAAAAATGATTGGCTTCGATTCGGAACTATCCGGCAGAACCGATAAAAAAACCGAATACACCGATATAATTCAGCAGGTCACACCTGAAGATATCATCGAATATGGAATGATTCCAGAAATGGTAGGGCGGCTGCCGGTTATTACTACCCTCTCTGCTCTAGATGAAAATGCACTTATAGATATACTGACCAAGCCGAAAAATGCGCTGTGTAAGCAATATCAGAGATTCTTTGAGATGGAAGATGCAGAGCTTGAATTTACCGAGGGTGCCCTGCATGCGCTGGCACAGAAGGCGCTCGAGCGTGACACCGGTGCCAGGGCGCTGCGTGCGATTGCCGAGGAGCTAATGGTTGATTTGATGTATCGACTGCCTGAGGAAGCGAAACCCGCAAGGTACGTAATCACCCGCGATATTGTCGAGGGTAAAGCGGAATTGCTCAGTGCAAAACAAAAGACAAAAAAAGAATCCGCATAAAAATAGACCTTTCGTTTATCTTCTATTCCACAACCTCCACTTGTGAGAAGCTCGGCACTAATAAGT
>CAYSJK010000137.1:0-5407 GCA_964431375.1 uncultured Pirellulales bacterium | reverse complement strand
CACAACGCTCAAAAAGTCAAGCAACTTGCTTTTCCCACCATAGTAGCGCATATTAAACCACCTTAAACAGAACGCTGCTCAAATTATATAATCATCAAGTAATTTTTTCGAGAGTTTATTCTACTACTTCAACTTTTGATAAGCCTGGCACTAATAAGTTGTAGACTAATATTGCGTCGCCATTGTGTAACCTGATACAGCCCTGAGAACCTTCGGTACCGATTTCTTCCGGTTTTTTTGTGCCGTGGATGGCAAAACCGGTTCTGTCCTTGGCTTGGCCTTCGATACCTTTGAGCCCTATCCATCTCGAGCCCAAAGGATAGTCCGGACTCTCAGGATGATATGTTTTGCCGGTAATCGGGTCGGTCCATACAGGTTTTATGAGTTTGCCGCCCGGCTTGACGACCCAGAGCCCGGTTGGTGTTTCCATACCCGGCTTGCCAAGACCTACAGGGAAGCTCCGTACGTAGGTATTCTGAAGAAATAAATCCATTGTAAAGTTTGAGTGATATACCCTGGCGTGGAACGGGCCGTTGATGATTTTTATCGTTTCCCCCGCCTGCAGGGCTTCAGGGCGGCTAATATTGTTAATCTGCATTAGTATCTCGTATGGCACTTTAAATTGCCTGCCGATATTTCTAAGCAGTTCGCCCTGTTTGACCTTGTAATTGCTGCATAACTTGTCTTCGGGGAAAACAGTCCTGCTGAATAACCATTTATCAGCGAGTTTGGAGAGGTGGTCTTTTACAAATGCCCGCTGTTGAGTGCTCATTGGCATTGGCAACGCTTCGTTTAACCGGTCACGTGCATCTATGATTTTGCTGGGAGTTTCACCAATTAGCGCCATAGCTTCGGCAATGAGCTCATTTACTTTAGAATCATCTTCGACAGTCGGCTCAGGTATTTCCATCAGATTAGGCGCAGGCATTGGTTCTGGTGGCTCAGGAACAATTGCCTCGTTCATTTCCGGTACATTAGTATCGTTTGTCGTTGCTAAAGTTTCGTTTTTACCAAAAAAGTTAGGACCATAAATCAAAGCAATCACCACCACAACAATCAGCAGGGCTAAAATGATATATATCCAGTTTTTGGACCAGCTTATTCCTCCACTAATACGAGGATAACGAGCCATCTTACTCTCCTTTCGAGCTGTTAAAATATATTATTTCTTCATCGGTTACTAAAAAGTCAACCTGCTCATCAAGCTCTGTTACCGGTATTGAGTCAACCACCTGCTCAGCAAAAGCAAAGCCGCATCTGGGAGCCGTGAGCTTTTTATTAGCGAAGAACCTGTCATAGTATGAACCGCCGCGGCCAAGCCGATTTCCCTTCTTGTCGAACCCTAATCCCGGTGTAACCACCAAATCTATATTATCAAACGGTATCGGCACCCCCGTTGTCGGATTTCGCAGGCCGTTAACTCCGGTTGAAAAACCTGTTTCCAGCGAATTTATCTGAACCGGTATCATATGCCTTTGCTGCCAGGAAATCTTTGGTACGACTACTGTTTTGCCGAGCTGCCAGGTGTGAAGTATGGCCTCGGATGTATCCACCTCGTGGGGGAGTGATAAAAACATCATAATTGCCGATGCACTTTGAAACTGCGGAGTAGAGACCAGATTTTGGCATGCCTTGCGGCTTTTCTCGGCCCTCTGTGGCGAGGCTATAGCAAGCAAGCGATTCTGTAGCTCACGGCGCAGCTGGGCCTTGTCCATTTTGTTATCCTTCTTTATTACCACTGTTTTTGTCAGCGTTGCTATTTTTTAACAGGATTTGCAGCTTTTGTAAATGATGCTTCATATTTTTTTCAAATCCGATTTCTTTTGGAATGTAATATTTCTTCGCCGGCTTTGGCAGATACTCCTGTGGTACGAAACCATCCTTAAAATTATGCGGATATTTGTAGTCAGTGCCGAAACCTAACTTCTTGGCAGCCGGGTAATGGCTGTCCTTTAGATGTTTTGGTACGGCTTTGAGTGGTTCCTGCTGTACATCAGCCGCCGCTTGCCATATAGCAGAAGCTGAGGCATTTGATTTCGGTGCGCAGGCAACATATATAGCCGCCTGCGCCAAAGCAAGCTGTGCTTCAGGCAGGCCCACAAACTCGGATATCTGAACGGCCGCTGCAGCAAGGACCGTAGCCATTGGGTCGGCATTTCCTACGTCTTCGGCAGCACAAACAGCAATCCGCCGGGCAATAAAGCGCGTGTCCTCCCCACCGGCTATCATCCGCGCCAGCCAGTAAACGGTGGCATCAGGGTCGCTGCCTCGCATACTCTTTTGCAGGGCGCTTGCCAAATCGTAGTGTGTATCACCCGTGCCATCGTATACAAATGTCTTTTGTTGTATCGACTCCTTCGCAACTTCCAGATTAAATTTTACTTTTCCTTTATGCTTTTGTGCTGCCTGCGACAACACGCCTACATCCAGAGCGGTTAGGGCTTTTCTGGCGTCGCCGTCGCAGACATCCGCCAAAAATTTCAGCGCCTTTTCGTCTGCCTCGACATCAAGCTTGCCAAGTCCTCGTTCGGTATCGTCAATTGCTTTATTGAGCAATTGTAAAACATCCTCTTGGCTGAGCGGCTCAAAATGAAATACGGTACTGCGGGAAATCAAAGGTGAATTGACCGCGAAATAAGGATTTTCCGTGGTGGCGCCAATGAGGATTAAAACACCCTTCTCGACATCATCCAGCAGGACATCCTGCTGAGCGCGGTTGAAGCGGTGTATGTCGTCGATAAAAAGCACGGTTCTTGCGCCGCGGGCTGCGAGCCGGTCGCGGGCGTGGGCGATTATCTGGCGAATATCCTTAACGCTGGCTGCGGGTGCGCTGAGATAATAAAAGTTGGCCTTCGTGTAATTTGCAATCGCCATTGCCAGCGATGTCTTGCCGACACCCGGTGGGCCGTAAAATATCAGACTGCTGAGCTTATCGGCCTGGAGCATCCTCGTCAGCAGTTTATCAGGCCCAAGAATGTGTTTTTGTCCGATAAATTCATCGAGGTTTCTCGGTCTCATCCGAACAGCAAGTGGCGCTGCAGACATTAAGTTGGCTTCTTCTGACTTGCTGAACAGTTTTTTATCGGTCTCATCTTCATACATAGGATATATTATATGCAAGAGATAGATAGCTTGTCGAAAACTTTTTTTAGATATGCCTTGAGTGTGAATTTGGGTAATTTTTTGACAAGAACAAAAACAAAAAAAAATAATAAAAAAACAAAGATTTTTTTTGCTTTACACATATATATGGGTTATATAACCTGAATCAACTTGAATCAAGAAGAGTTAATTGGGGTTTACATATACGTTAGAAAATAGCCAAAAGTAATTGGCGGGGGTTGTGTACGTTAGAAACTGTTTGGTTTGTATAAATTGAGGGAACAAGAAGTTTTTCGAAAGGAGTTGATTATGTCAAAGAAATTGTTACTGGTAGGTATTGTGGTGATTTGTATGTGTGGTTCTGATGTTCTGGCAGTGGATCCGATGGGGCCTCCTGCCGCGGGCCTGGCAAAGGGAAAGTGGAGTGCCGGAATTGAGTATTCGTACACCGACATGAACATGAAAGCAACTAATGGCACAGTTAATTGGCCTCAACCGTCTGCGGCAGCTAGATTTAAAATTGCGGATAACAAGATTAATAAGGTATACGGCAGGATCGGATATGGCATCAGCGACAAATGGGAGGCATTTTTGCGCTTAGGTGCTGCTGATGCGAAAGGCGATGCAGACTGGCCTGAATATTATTCAACTAAAGGATGTGTTGACAGCGATCTTGGCTTTGCCTTTGGTTTCGGCACAAAGGCGACCTTCTTCGAGCAAAGTCCCACATTTAAGTGGGGCGGCCTGGCTCAAATGAGCTGGAGAAGCAATAACGGGAAATTGACGATAGAAGAGGGTTCCTTCAAAGGCTTGGAAGCAGATACTCAAATAGAGGTATTAGAAGTCCAGTTGGCCTTAGGACCAACCTGGCAGGCAGCTGATTACATTAGCGTTTATGGCGGCCCGTTCCTTCACTTCGTTGACGGTGTACTGAAGGGTGATGTATATGGTGAAAAAGGCGAATACGACCTCGAGCAGGAATCCATTTTTGGCGGCTATATCGGAACTCAGATTGGTGTCACGAATAGCTGTGACCTAAATCTCGAGGCTATGTTTACAGGCGATGCAACTGCATGGGCCGTATCCCTCATCTTTGCTTTGTAAGAGTTGAAGCTTGTTAATTGCTTAGTACTAAGCTAATGACACAAAAAGGGCTGTGAGTTTTAGACTCGCAGCCCTTTTTTTATAAAGTGGCTTTTTGACACTTTTTTCCCGTCTAATCCATTAAAAAGTCCTCCTAACGGATTTTTTATCTGATTGGCATCAAACATATCAATATACCCATAAAACAAAACTGCTAAATGAGGTTTATATACATTAAAAAATATTAAGGGCGCAGAGTCCGAAATGCCGAAAAGATGATAAATAGTACGAGTAAATTGATGGAATATAGCATTTTTTGAAAGGAGTTTGTTATGGTAAAGAAAATGTTACTGTTTGTTGCTGTTGTAGTGGTGGTTTGTTTGTGTGGTTCGGCTGCCCTGGCGTTGGACCCGATGGGACCACCGACGGCTGGTCTTACGCAGGGTCAGTGGAGCGCCGGCCTCGATTATGCTTACAGTGAGACAGACCATATTTGGGATGGTAAATTTAATATTAAGGACTATATGGGGTATGATATTTGGCCTCGTCCCCTTAAGGACAAGCTTACAATGGAAGGTGTGGAGATGCATAAGGCCTATTTTAATCTTGGATACGGTATCATGGACAACTGGGAGATATTTTTCCGTGTGGGTGGAGCCAGAGCGGAAGCCCAAAAGCCAACGCGAGAGATACATGATTATTTGGAAGACTCTTATAACGTGTGGATACCTGAAGACGGCCCCGCACACGATTGGGACACCGGCTTTGCCATGGGTTTTGGTACCAAGGCAACCTTCTGGGAAGACACTAACCTCAAAATAGGCGGACTATTTTCAGCAAGCTACACAAAGATGGACATCCGTGTAAAGTACCAAGGCGGGATTTATGATGAATACAACATGATCGAAGGTTGGTGGTCGTACCCGTCGGAAGGAGAGATGGACTTATGGGAGCTGCAATTCGCAATAGGTGCAACTTACGAATTATCACCGAGGTTTACGGTATATGGTGGCCCCTTCTGGCACTACATGGACGGCGAATATGACTTCGATGGTCAGGGTTACTTTGCTTCCAGCCTTGATGGCCTTAATCCGGGGTCTGGTTACCCCATTTCGGCTGAGGGCGATTACGATATCGAGGTTAACTCACAGTTTGGCGGCTACCTCGGTGCACAGATTGATGTTACGGATAACGTAGTTTGCAACGCTGAATGTATGCTTAC
>CAYSJK010000136.1:0-6352 GCA_964431375.1 uncultured Pirellulales bacterium | reverse complement strand
GAATACCCTTGAACCACAGCGACAATGCCTTAACATTTTCTGCAGTCCAATTATTGCCGATTTCAAGGTTGTTTGGCCCAACAGTGTTGGCATAGGCCTCTGAATAATAGGGCGGGTCATTGTTGTTGTAGAAATAGGCCATTGCCTGATAACCTTTGTGGATTAGACCGCCTATCACATCAGTCGAAGTGGTTACACTCGTGCCAGCCGTGTTGGCCTTCCATACATCAGTGATAGCGGGATTAACATAGCGCTCAAAATTTTCCACAACGAGATGTTGGCCTGTCGTAAAGCTCCAGACATAACCTGGCCAGATAGTTGTGCCATTTACCTCATCTATTTTCCAGTAGTAAATCGTATCGAATGACAGGATTCCGACTTCATCTGCGATATTAATATTGTTAAAGTCATAGTTTGTTTTTATGCGAACATTGCAGGGGTCATTGGTCCTGTTAGCATCGTACACAACGTCATAATCGGTGCCGAAATATATATCATGTTTAACGGCATATTTGCCTGATGTCCAGCTAAGGGTAGGGTTACCCTCCACATCCTTCGCACGGTCAGTCGGAGTCGGGCGAGAGGCGAGTCTGCTATCGAGCAACTGCGCATTGTCGAAGTAATAAATGCCAGTACCGAAAAGCGCGTCATGGTTCGTTATGACAGCTATCCACGCCCAGCCACCTTCTGGAATGTCAGCAACGTTAGCATCGGAATAGTCAAAGGTAATTGTCCTCGTATCGATTTCACCGAAACTCGTCGGGTCCCAGTTACCAGGAGCACCAGGATTACTCGTATCAGTATCAGGGACGATTTGTACCCAATTATCCGGATCAATGTTTTGGGCACAAATAACAAAGTTTTCAATCTTGGCCCAGCTGCCCCCTGACCACTCGGAAGTGACCCACGTTACGTCAATTGAGAAGGTGTCGTAAGACTTAAGGTCCGCATCATTCATCCCGCGGGCAATAGCAAGCTGCCAATTGGCTGCAATGTCTATCTTGAGACTCTTGTAGTTCATCGTGGCTCCGGTAGTGCTGTAACTTGCCGAAACAACATTATCACCCAACCACCATCCGTCCATGTTGTTTTCCCAGTCGCCTAACACAAGACCTCCGCCAATATACGAAGTATTAAAGGACCAGACATCGCCTTTCCAGATGGTAGTTTCATTGACCTCATCAATTCGCCAGTAGTAGCGTAATCCGTATTCAAGGCCGCCAGGGTCATAAGTGTTCGAATCATGGTTTTGGCTGACCAGCACGTCTCCCGGATTGGCTCTTGTGGCATCGTTTACATCGTCAAAATTCGTTCCGAGATATACATCATGTTTGTCAGCATAGAATCCCTGCGTCCAGCTAAGAGTAGTATCCAGTGGCATATCTATCGAGCCGTCAGCCGGACTCGGAAGGTAAGCTGCTCCACCGCCGTACATTCGTATATTGTCAATATAGTAAATGCCGCCGGGGTCGTAACCACCCCAGTTTGTGCACAAGATAAAATTCAAATACTCGAGGTTGTTAAAGTCAATCTGAGGCAGAGCCGCAGCGTAGTTGTAGATGACGCTCATCGGTTCATTCCCATCAACGGGACTCCAACCTGCGTTTTCCTCCGACTGAAACCACAATTCCCACGGGGTACCGAATGAGCTACCTGCCTGGACTGCTACAAAGAGTTCGTTCCATGAGCTTCCTTGGTCAGTCCACTCGGAAGCTAAACGCGTAATGTCCATCGAGACCTTAAGGTTGTTCCTGAATACGTCAATCATGTTGTTGTCTGTCGTGCTGTACGCAATAGCTAATCTAAAGCCATCATTCGAATCAATCTTGAGACTGTGGTCGTCCAATGTGACCCCGGTCGTGCTGTAGCTCGTTGTGATATTGGCATCGTTAACATCGGAATGGACCCATCCGTCCATAACGTTTTCAAAGTTGCCTATAACGCTAAGGTAGGATATGGGCTCAAGCCGTGCCTTATCGAAGTAGTAAACTCCGCCGGAGGTGTAATTCGGGTCATAATTCGACACGATTATAATATCGAGAGTCGAGACAGTATCCTTGTCGATTTGAGCTTTAGCCCCGGAGTAGCTCCACTTACATGCCCGTGAACTGTCACCCTGCGTATAATTCCACTGACTGGCATCAGCGCCTAATTCAATCCAGACAGGTCCTGAGTCGGAATCCGCATTTATAATCACTTGGATATCGCTCCAACTATTACAAGGGTCGCCAGTCCATTCAGCAGCCAACCGCGTTATGTCCAGAGAGAAAACGTCATTATCTAAGAACTCATCGGTCAGACCCTCGTCGTCAAGTGAGATACGTATGGCTTGATTCCAATCGCCCACAGGAACGGTCACCTTGAGACTATTGGATTTTAATGTAACACCGGTTGCGCTATAGCTAGTCGTTGTCCCCAGGGGCGCACAAGGATCTATGACCCATCCGTCCATAACATTTTCCCAGTTGCCTATCACAACCTGACCGTAACTGGTAGAAACCAGAGACAGCAACAAAACAACAGAAAACAAATAAATCAATTTTTTAGACATATTAATCCTCCTTAAAAAATTAGTTCATAATTATCATTTACTTAAAGGCTACAAATTAACACCTTCTTGTCTTCAAGAGGCATAAATGAAAATTTTATTTTATGAATTTTATATACCTGTCTTGAACAATTTTATCACATAAAGACCGATAATAACTACCCCTCATTGGATTAGATGCCTGTTAAGCACAATTTTTTACGACCTTGTTCTACCTCCTTCCTTCAAAAGCCCAGTATGAGTACTTAGTTTAGATGAAAAATTCTTAACAAAACCTCCTCAAATAAGTAGAAAAGAACAAATTAGAAATCCATAGACATTATCAATTTTATTTATACCAAATTATAGCACTTTTAGGCAAGAAAAAACTTCAAAATTTGCCATATTGTCCTCATTCCCGTTGTTTAGCGCATTTTTTACTTAAAAATAACTAATGCTTCGTTGGCAGAAGACCAAAAGATAAAATTCCCATTTCGCAGAAAAGATGCAAAATTAATCTAAGGGTATTACCTCGATCCTCAGTTTTTTTGTAGTTTTGAACAGTTACAGATTTGATAATTGAGGATGAAAAAAGACCTGGGACTTTAGTTATTTATCTTTAGCTGGTTTGCGTCGTTTATGTTTATATTCAACATTATCTCTATCTCGTCTGAACGGTGGTTTCATAGCGTACGCCGTCCGGTACGGGCACAGGTACGGCAACCGTAACGCCATGCTCACCATCAGTCTGTCGAGAAGAGTCAACAGCGATAAAGGCGGTGTAAGCTGACATCAGGCCATATTCAAGGGCAACCTGCTTAATTTCACCGGGCAGGTCGGGATTACTATCATAGGTGGCCTGGTTAGCAAGGTTCTCGATTCTTTTCCTTGCCCAGACACAGGCGATGCCCTGATGCGTGGCTGCTGAATCGTCGAGGTCAACGGGAATAGCAATCTCCTCTGTTCTATCACCGACTTTGCCGGCAACGCGGATAACTGTGCTGCCCTGACCGCTGAACCTTCCGGTGATAATTATTGGCCGGCCCACAAACAGGTCGGGTATCCTGTGGGGATACGTATCAGTAACCTCCATACCGGCCCAGTCGATAGATACATCGGTAAGAGCTGGATGGCTGATGCGGTCGTAGAAAAGGTCAACCACCTTGCCCGCACTATCGTCCAGGCCGATATAAGCAACAGCACCTTTGCCGAGCTTGGCCATACGGTCAAGCAGGTAGCGGTTGACGGAAGAGCCGACACCGAAGCTGAATATTCTGCTTTCGCCAAGTTTTTCGTGTACCGCAGCGATAATCTCTACTTCATTGCCGATATAGCCGTCGGTCATAAAAGAAACAAGACGGAATCTATGCTGGTCGTGCGGAAAGTCCAGAGCTGCCTTTACACCTTCAATCATCATAGTTCCGCCGCTGCCTTTCAGCGATTCCGCATACTTTAGTCCTCTGCGAATATTTTCAGGTGTCGCCTCCACCGGCTCAGGGCCAAGCTGCGAGGCATTATTGGAGAAACGAATTATCTGGAAGGTATCGTCGGGCTGGAGCTTCCTGAGAGCACGCTTTATGGCATCTTTGGCCTTGGCGATGGGCTTGCCGCTCATACTGCCGGAGCAATCAAGGACAAAAATCATTTCCATAGGAGCACGTTTAAGATGATTAAGATTTTCCGGAGGATACAACATCAACGTAAAAAATCCGCCACGCTCGTCGCGATGAGTTACCAGCGCGGTTTTAACGGTTCTGCCCGCAACCTTGTATCGCAGGACGAAATCCTTATTCGGAATGCTGTCGAGCGCACTTAGTTTGACGGTCATCTTTTCAGGGCTTGTAACACTTTTAGAAATTACGTGATTAGTGGAAAGGACCTCCTCAATGGTAACGCCGGCATCGATGTCAACAGTTACGGCAATGTCGTGGCCGCTCCTCTCGCTGGGTTTTAGGTACTGGACTTCCGTTCTCTGGCCGGAGATTCCGGCTTTGCCGCTTGCAACGGCACCGACGCCATCGGTGTAGCCCGGCGGATTAAATCGAGGCCCAACCACCATCGGAAAAACAAACTCGTACCAGCCGTCCACGTAGGCAAGGGTATTAAAATATTTGATATCGATGTCGATTTGTTTGCCCGGCTCGATGTTGGCCACCTTTTGTGTGAAGATATTGGGTCTTTCCTGGGTTAAAAGTGAGGCGACATATCCCCTGTCCCTTGCCTGCTGATAAATCCGTTCGGCCTCTTTACGCTCGCGAATGATACCGCGAATTTTTCTATCGCCGATTATCATAATAAATTCATTTATTGCAGCATTCTGCGGTAATGGAAATACATATACCGCCTCAATCTTTTCATCGTAAGGATTATGGAACTGCTGAATAACATTGATAGTCGCAATGTAGCCGGATATCTGACCTTTTACATCGGTATGCTTAAGAGGCAGAGGTATCTCTTTATCCTCCTCGGGCATTTTTACAAGCATAGCGCCGCAGCCGGGAGTATCTTCATCAGCAGGAGTGGCCTGGCCTTCAGGACGGCATATCACCCATATCTCATCCTCCGTGACATTCAGTATCTCAGCAGGCATTTTTACGCCTTGAAAAAACTCTTCGCCCGCCGAAAAGTTCGATACACCAAATTTGTCTGCGGTCCCGCCACGTACTACTGCTCCACTTTTTGAATGGCGCTGTAAATTTAATTTTCGGTCTGTATAACGACCATTTTTAACTTCGAGCAGCTCGTTAACAGTCGAAGAATCACCCCACTTTTGTCTTTCTTGCGCGTATTCTTCTTTATCATACTCGATTTTTCTATTTGCATTTTCCTTGGAATCAATGGTCTGAGACGAATCAGCAGACACTAACGGCTCAGAAATAGACTTTTCACCCGCTTCTTTTGATGATTGTGGTTTCTCTTGTGCTTTGCGTAGTTGACAACCTATAAAATTGCCGGTCAGGAGTATGCCTGCTACCGCTATAAAAATGGTTGCGATTATTACTTTCTTTTTCATTTTTATTGTCCTTTCTCGAATGTGATTTCAGCAGGTATTTCGTTGCCGTCTGCATCGGCTGCTACGGTCAGCTCAAGCTCGTATTCGGGTTCCTGCTCACCGATGATTTGTAAGTGGATAGTTGCGATTCGAGTTTTGCCTGTTGGCAGGTTGCTGCCGGTGTTAAAGTCGGCGATGATAATTCGGTCGTTTGCCAGAGCAGCGGGGTCGTAGTAAGCAGGTTCGGTAAAAGCAGGATGCCCGCCGCCCTCGACGCCGACAATTTTTATCTGGCCGGCTGCTGCCTTAAGCTCGAACTGAAAAGCAGCAAGCAACTCTTCGCCGGAATCAAGATAAATATGCAGCGGAGCAAAATGAACCTTCTGCTGGATATCGTCAATGTCATCTTCCGGCTGTTGTGCCAGTACAGGTACCATTATGAAAAAACTAACTGTTATTATTGCTATTATACTTTTCATTATAATGCTCCTTTATCGCAGCAAGGCGTCCTGTAAACCACTGCCGCTTCGCATATCCAGGCGAACAGCAGTATATGCCACGCAATCGACATCATTGCTATTGATATGACCGTCACCATTCATATCCAATTTTGTATCGAGTTTCTCCGTGGATTCGATTCTTTTTGCTAATTTGAAGGCGTCAAGTATATCAACCCGGCCGCTGTGGTCAAAATCCGCCCGGGCTACGGTAAGTGCTGGTCTAAAGAACAGAGAGCGGGAGTCTTTGACATTATCTTCAGCCAATTTTCCTGCCACGCCTGCGACAGGCTCGCGCTCGAACTTGTCGACAGGTACACTTGGCATTTCCATAGC
>CAYSJK010000135.1:0-6359 GCA_964431375.1 uncultured Pirellulales bacterium | reverse complement strand
ATAATCCTCTGGAAATCTTCAGAAAGATTCAACCATTAGACAGAGACGGCTTAATTGCCTACACATATATCAACCGGGGGTATGTTAACGCATCCGGCGGCCAATTCGAGCGGGCCATCGCAGATTACAGCAGAGCTATCGAGCTCAATCCAAATTCAGCCGAGGCATATAACAACCGAGGCATTGCATATCGCAACTTAGGCAAACTACAACAGGCCGTGGCTGACTACACAAAGGCCGTCGAGTTAAATCCAAATTATGCCGAAGCATATAACAATCGAGGAATCGCCTATAGCAAATTAGGCCAGCTCTATCTGGCCATCTGCGACTACAACGAATCCATCGAACTGAATCCACAGTTTGCCGAGGCCTACAACAATCGGGCAAATGCGTATACGAGATTGGGCCAACTTGAGCGGGCAATCTCCGACTATACCGAAGCTATCAAAAACAATTCATACCTCGCCAAAGCATACGGTAACCGCGCAGTTACCTATGCCCTATTGGGGAAAAAAAAGACAGCAAGAAAAGATTTGCTCAAGGCAATTAAATTAACTCCTGATTTGAAGGTGCATGCCAAAAATTTATCCGAGTTACACAACTTGGGTCTCTCGATTGATTAGGTGCCTTTAATATTATCCCAAAGTAGAATTTGCAAACGCTGGCAGAAAGTAAAACCGGTGCTTTTGCACATATCGGCAATCGTCGGCGATTTGGCTAAAAGCTCATCTCTTGTTGCTGCCTGCGGCATTAACATTACCTTTTCCGGATTGACATTTCCGATTTCTTCTATTGTCTGCCGGATTTCCGACAAATCACCCTCTGAATCTACAACGAATTTCAGCTGGTATTGGTAATTGTCAATCAGCTCGCGCAGAACAGCCACATCAAGCCTTGAATCTTCGTGGATTTTTGAAAGTTTCGGGTCAGCAGGTGTTGAGTTACTTAATTTAGGACTGATACTCATTAAGTCACACGGTATATCAGGAATATATGCGATACCTGCGGTCTCAATAGTGATATGTTTATCTAAATCTTTTAGCTTTTTGAGCAGCTTCGGCAAATCTGAATTTATCATCGGCTCACCGCCAGTTATCACGACAAACTTACTATAGTTCTGTTGGATGGTCTGGACAATCTCAGTTACACCATAGTGCCGCCCTGCTTGCTTTTCCCAGGCGTATTTTGTATCACACCATTTGCAGCGCAAGGGACAGCCGGCCAGGCGTACAAAAACGCTTGGTACACCAGCCAAAAAACCTTCACCCTGCAATGAATAAAATATTTCATTTATTACCATATTTGATTATTTATGTACGTATTCAATCGGGTCTTCGAGTCCGGCTTCGGTAAAGCCCTTTAACCTTAATCTACAGGAGTCGCATCGTCCACAGCTTCTGCCCTGCCCATCCGGGTCATAGCAGCTGTGAGTCAGTGAGAAATCGACTCCGAGTTTTGTGCCGGCAAGAACAATCTCGGCCTTTGTCATATTTATAATCGGAGTATGGATTTGATATTTTCTCCTGGATTCTACAGCGGCTGCGGTGGCGAGATTGGCGGTTTTTTCAAAGGCGGATATAAATTCGGCCCGGCAGTCGGGATAGCCGCTGTAATCGGTTGAATTTACGCCGATGAAGATGTCAAACGAACCGAGAACTTCGGCCCAGGCAAGTGCATAGCTCAAAAAAATCGTATTGCGGGCGGGCACATAAGTTGGCGGAATCTTGTCAGAGCCGCCTAAATCGGCTCTATCCTTCGGTACTTCAATCGCTGAATCGGTCAATGCTGAACCACCAAAATCAGCTAAGTCAATATCGATTATGCGGTGTTCAACTGCTCCCAGAGAATAAGCGACTTTCTTCGCGGCTTCGATTTCCCGGCGATGGCGTTGGCCATATCTGAAGGTCAGGGCATAGCAGCTAAAACCTTCGTTGTTGGCGATGGCCAGCGTTGTTGCTGAATCCAGGCCGCCGCTCAGCAGGACTACTGCTTTTCTGTCTGCCATAATCTAATCCATCTCACAAACTGCACTTTAGCTTATTACAGAGCTGAATTGTAATATAGCAGAATTTCCACGGGCCGAAAAGTATCTCTTATCCCCGTCCCGCTACTGTATTGCGGGCGGTTCAGCCGGATTATTCGGAGAGTATCTCGATGCCGTTAATCTCGGGGTTCTCTATGTCCGGAATAAATCCGATGGTCAGCTTTGCACCAGTTACGTTTACGCCCTTGAACTCCTTGACGATGGGCTTCTCGTAGCCGCCGGCTGCCTCGAAGGGGTCGAAGTCCTTAAGAACGGTCTTGTCGTTGATAGTAACCGAGAAGACGCGTTCTCCGACATCGGCTATCCCCTCGTACGTCTCGGCGAAGTGCAGACGAACGGTGTATTTGCCGTTGGGGACGATGAACTCGTAGGCGTCCATACTATAACGCTCGGCCTCGTAAATCTTCGGTGCATCGGTGCCGGTGATGCCGAGGTCTCCGTGGTCAAGGGTCATTCCATAGACGGCGCCCCACTTCAGGCCTTCTTCCATATCCTGGTCAGGCAGCCACACATTTGCCGCCTTGTCGGTGTAAGGCTCAATGGCGCCACAATTCACATGTAGAACTAATTTCGCGAGGTTAGCCTTCTTCGCAGCCGTGCTGGACGAAGGCTTGCAGCCGGAAAACACAAGAAGAGTAGCTGCAATCAGACAGCATGCTAAAACCAGTTTTTTAGTCATCGTTTCCATCCTTTCAAAGAACAAGATAAATCCGGGATTCCAATCTGTCAGAACGAATAATCGAGTATTAAAAGCTATTAGTATATATAATGCAACCAATAGATTCAACCTTTTTTTATGCAAATTCAGCAGAAGGGATAATTTCGAGGAAAATTTAACTATATACGTCCGGTTCAGATTGCTTTTTATTTCCCCGGTGATTTATTATTACTTGTGTACAGTTAGTATCTGGATTATATTATCATAGCAGGATTTATATAAGAGGTTGAGCAATGGCCGAGAAGCCAAAATTAGAGTTGTTTGATAATCCACATCCTGAGCGAGATTATTGCATAACGATAAACTGTCCTGAGTTTACCAGTGTTTGTCCGCGAACGGGCCAGCCGGATTTCGGCGAAATTATCATCGAGTACTGTCCTGACAAATCGTGCATTGAGCTAAAGAGCTTAAAGCTCTATATGCAAAGCTTCCGTAATAAAGGTATCTTTTATGAGGCCCTGACAAATGATATACTGGACGATTTGAGCGGGGTCTGTAAACCCCGCTGGATGAAGGTTACATCTCGGTTCAGACCTCGCGGCGGAATAACAACCGAGGTAGCTGCAGAGTATAAATCAGAGGACAGTCGATAGAAGACAGAATAAAAAGTTAAGAGGTGATACAATGGCCATAACGTTTCATTGTGAGCACTGCGGCAAAAAAATAGAGGCGCCAGACAGCTCCGGCGGCAAATGGGGCAAGTGCCCGGCGTGTCATAATAAGCTATATGTCCCCAGTCTTGACGCTGATGAAGAGATAAAACTTGCACCAATAGACGAAAGTGACGAAGAGAAAAAAAAGCGACTCATGGCCGAAACACACAGGCTTACACAGGACATACTGCAGGAAAGAGATGCCCCGGAAGGCCCGGTTGAGGTTGCTGAGCCAATATCTAATATGGGCGAAAAAGAGCTGACTAAAAACATAATTATGTATTTACGGCAAATGGCTAACGGCGAATTGAACCAGGCCAACGGAATTGCAGAATTGATAGCCCCCCACGGCCGCAAGGCTGTAGAGATTCTTGATAGAATAGCACTTAGTGAAATACCAGAACCGGAATTAGCCGATATTCCCCCACAAGTGCTTTCAGGCTTGATAAGAGAGCTCCGTACGCGAATAAGCTAAGAAGGAACAGAAAAACTTCAAGAACATCTTAGACGTCCTAAAAAAAATCCTCTATTTGCAAATTTCCCACAATCTTTTCGGTCTATAAAATTGACAGTCTCGATATCCCCATCCAATTTGGCTGTGCTAAAACTATTTCTTATATTTTATATGGAAATAGTAAAAACAACGTGACAAAAACTTCATAGTAACTTGGAGGAAACTTAAAAATGAGCACGGAAAGAACAGTCGTGCATGTTACCCATGAGGCGGTGGGTAAAATTGGCGGTATAGGCGCTGTTCTACAAGGCCTTTTTACCTGCAAATCTTATCTCGATTCGGTTGCACGGTCAATCATCGTCGGCCCACTGTTCACTACCGAGGGTTCCATATCAGAACGGCTTGGCGAAGACAGTGAGGTACTCTATTCATCTGTCGATGGTTTTTTGAATCCGGGATACGCACCTGCATTTCGTAAGATTGAAAGTGCCTACAACACAGGTATCGTTTACGGCAGGCGAACATTCGTTGACGAGCAAACAGGGATAAAAAGCTCACCTGAGGTACTGCTTGTTGATGTAAGACATATTGATAAGGCAGTAGTTGATGAGTTTAAGAGGCGGATGTTCGAGGAATTCGGTGTTCGCAGCCATTTATACGAGAACCTTTGGGAGTACGAGCAATATATCAGGACTGCGCCGCCTGCAATCGCCGCTTTGAAGGCAATTGGAGCAGCGGGCGATTCGACAGTAGTTGTTGCCCATGAGTTTATGGGTATGCCGACAGTATTGGCGGCCATTCTTGAGCCGGATTGTGATTTCAGGACCGCCTTTTATGCCCACGAAGTTGCAACAATGCGGCGCATCGTAGAGGAGAGACCCGGCCACGATACGATGTTTTATAATATCATTAAACGGGCTCACCAGGACAGACTCTACGTCAATGAAGTATTTGGCGACCAGAGCTCTTACTTCAAACATGCCCTTGTAGAGGCCTCAAAATACTGTGACCATATATTTGCGGTAGGCGATTATGTGGTAGATGAATTACGGTTTCTGGCACCGGAATTCGAGACTGCGGATATCGATATAGTTTATAACGGCATACCCGCATATCAAATCACTGTTACCGATAAACTAAGGTCGAAGGAAAAACTGCAATGTTATTGTAAAAACTTATTGGGTTATAAGCCGGATTTTGTCTTCACACACGTTACAAGACTGGTACGAAGCAAGGGATTGTGGCGCGATTTGCATGTGCTTGAACATATAGAAAAGCAATTCCGAGCACAGGATAAAACAGCAGTTATGTTTTTGTTATCAACGGAAGTTACCCAACGGCGCAGTTACGATATTTACAATATGGAATCGTCTTATGGCTGGCCTGTGGCCCATCGTGAGGGCTGGCCGGATTTGTCCGGCGGCGAGGCGTATTTCTATACAAAGGTGCAGGAATTCAACGCGAAAAGCCGTAATATAAAGATTGTTTTTATTAACCAGTTCGGATTCAAGCAAAAAAACTGCGGCAGCAGGATGCCGGAAGATATGGAATTTATGGACATCCGCAAAGGAAGCGATGTCGAGTTCGGCCAAAGTATTTATGAACCATTTGGTATCGCACAGTTCGAACCGCTAACTTTCGGCGGGATATGCGTTGTCAGCAGTGTTTGTGGGTGTACGGGCTTTTTGCGGGACATAACCGGCGGAGAAAGTGTAAAGAATGTTATCGTCGCCGATTATACGAACCTGGAAATCCGGGATTACGACGATATCGAAGATATGCTCGAAATCGACCAGTCGGTGCGTAACCAGATAGAGGCAGGCCAGAGTGAAACGGTTGCGAAAGAAATCATAGCGCGACTGCCGAAGGATGAATCCGAGATTGAGAGCATGATTCAAACCGGCTACTCGCTGGCAAAAAATATGAACTGGGATGCAGCAGTAAATAACTATTTACTTAAGAGTCTGCAGAAAGCACAGCAGGAAGTACGCAGCTAAGACATCTACATAAAAACACGGACAAAAAACAACTAATCCAATCGCCCTATTTGGCTTCAGTTTTCCTGAATAGTCAAAGAACGCAAAATGATTTAATTAACCACTATTTCTTACACTCTCTATAAATTTCAGCCAGGTATCCTCATCTACGTCCTTTTGTATCTCAGGGTTGAGGTAACTTTTGTATTCTATCTTCTCTGCCCCCAATATAAATTTTTTATCTATTGTCGTTTTCTAATTAGCAGTCCACCCAGCCCAAGTAATATTATACTTGCCGGTTCAGGTACTGCTGAAGTAACATGAGCCCAGATGCCAAAGCCCGGCCCATGTCCTCCTGGCCCGCTAATGATAAGAGTATTTGACTGCCAGTCCTCCAGAACCGGAGCGATTGTTGGTAATGCATCACTCGAAAGTGCACTGCCAGTTGGGTCATTGAGCCACCAGGAAATTTCATTAACAGAGGTTCCATTGGGTAGAGTGGTATTGTTAGGAC
>CAYSJK010000134.1:0-6382 GCA_964431375.1 uncultured Pirellulales bacterium | reverse complement strand
AATCTTCGATTCGGTCCAGATGTTGGGCAAAGAAAATACCCTCAAAAGAATAGATATCACCCTGAAAAAATTCGGAGAAGAGATATATGACTAAATCGAATAAAAGAGAGAAACTTAAAGAAGATTTTGGAAAAAAACTTCAAAAACACGTAATGTTATTCAACAAAGCGGTTTCCACCAAAAATGGTGACTGGGTTGTTAAAGGATTTATTGATATTGCCAAAAATATCTATACTATATCTGCTGATACCAAAGTTATTTCAAAGATAATGGAACTTCTTCTTTTCCCAAAAATTTGCCAATTTGCCGAAGACAATCGCTATAAAATGGTCCTTTCTAAGGAACAAAACTTTTATCCAGACATTTCATTTATAGATGGCGCCAATAATAAATTTGCCCTGGATTTCAAGAGTACTTATCGGAAAGCTAAAAACAGGGTAAACGGTATGACTTTGGGAGCATTCACAGGATATTTCAGAGATAGGAAAAGTACTAAAAATATCACCTTCCCTTACGGGGATTATGTCGGTCACTTTGTTCTGGGTGTAATTTATTCCAGAGCAATTATCGATGAGGATGGAAGAGGGATATACCGCTTGAAAGATTTGAAGAATATAACGTCAGTTATTCATGATTTTATGTTCTTTGTTCAGGAAAAATATAAAATTGCCATCGACAGACCCGGAAGTGGAAATACAAAAAATATAGGCTCCATCACCAAGACCGATGAACTGGTTCAGGGCAAAGGACCCTTTTCGGAACTTGAAGAAGGAGTCTTTGATGACTACTGGATGTATTACCTCACGAAAGATATGGCAAAAGCAATTGATTTGAATAATGCACCTTATAAAAATCTGAAAGAATATAAAGAATACAAAAAGCTAAAGAGGTAGCTGATGCACACAAAAGCAACTGCCATTAATAAAAATCAAATGGTCTTTATTAAAGATGATGCTGTATTCCCCTCAACACGCTTTCAAGGAAGCAAGCTAAAGATAGTGGATTGGATCTGGGAGGCGATAAAAGACCTTGATTTTGAAACTGCCATCGACGCCTTTGGTGGATCGGGAAGCGTAGCGTATAGGCTAAAAACTAAAGGAAAAGAGGTTACATATAACGACATACTCAAGTTCAATTGGTATATTGGCACAGCGCTTATTGAGAACAGTGAAGTAAAGATTTCCGAACAAGATGTCGTATTTCTTCTTACAAAGCACAATGGGGTCAAATATCCAACTTTTGTTTATGATACATTCAAAGATATATATTTTACAGGTGAAGAGAATAAATGGATTGATATGGTTGCGACTAATATAACTTTTCTAAATGATCTCTATAAGAAAGCCCTTGCATATTTTGCTCTTTTCCAGGCTTGTATTATCAAAAGACCTTATAACCTGTTTCATAGGAAGAACCTTTATATAAGACTCTCGGACGTTGAAAGAAATTTTGGCAACAAGACCACATGGGATACTCCTTTTGAGATACATTTTAGACAATTTGTTGCTGAAGCTAACCAGGCGGTGTTTAGTAATGGGCGACGAAATAAAGCTCTAAACCTGGACGTTTTTGATATAGAGGAAAAATTCGACCTTGTCTACATTGATACACCCTATATCTCACGAAAAGGAATCGGTGTTGATTACCTGAATTTCTACCATTTTTTGGAAGGCCTCTTGAATTACTCCAAATGGACTGAAATAATCGACTATAGAACTAAAAATAAATGTCTCAGAAAAAGATACTCCATCTGGACAGACAAAAATAAAATTTATATGGCATTTGATAAGTTATTTGAAAGATTTAAAGACAGTATTTTAGTTGTTTCCTATAGGTCGGATGGGATTCCTTCTATTGATGAAATTATAGTTTTGCTGAAAAAATACAAGCCCAACGTAGAAGAGTTAAAGAGAAGAAACTACAAATATGTCTTAAGCATAAATCATTCAGAAGAAGTGCTGTTAATTGGAAGGTAAACAGATGTCCTTACTCGTAACGGGTTCGATAGCGATTGATACGGTTAAAACGCCTTATGGTGTCAGTGAGAACTGCATCGGCGGTTCGGCTGTGTATTTCAGTATGGCAGCGAGTTTCTTTTGTCCGGTTCGGCTGGTAGGTGCTGTCGGCTCGGATTGCCCGTTCGACATAGCTAAAATCTTCGCCGGCAGAAGTGTTGATTTAAACGGGCTGGAGGTCAGAAAAAACAGCAAGACCTTTCGCTGGATTGGCTCATATCGTGAGAATATGGACGAAAGGACAACGGATTATATCGAACTAAATGTCCTCGAAGAAGACCCCCCTGCCGTGCCTGCTGAATTTAAGTACAGTAATTTCGTCTTCCTTGCGAACACCGCTCCAAATCTGCAGCTCAAACTACTCAACCAAATTGATAATCCTGTCTTCGTAGCTGCCGATACGATGGACTTCTGGATCGAAGGACAACTGGAGGATTTGAAAAGATTGCTAAAAAAGATTAACTGCTTAATGCTCAATGAAGATGAGGCAAGATTGCTGGCGAAAGAACATAACCTGATAAAGGCGGCAGACAAAATCCTGGATATGGGTACAAATGTAGTGATTATTAAAAAAGGTGAGTCGGGTTCGTTAATGTGCAATTCTAACGGCGATAGATTTATTTTGCCGGCCTATCCAGCCACGGAGGTCAAAGACCCTACCGGTGCAGGCGACAGCTTTGCAGGAGGTCTTATGGGCTATCTGGCACAAAATAATAAAACAGACTTTGCTTCATTAAAAAAAGCGATTGCTTATGGTACTGTGGTTGCTGCATTTACGATTGCTGATTTTTCACTGAACGGATTAATCTCCATAGATAAAACCGATATTGACAACAGACTTGAAACCTTACGACAAGTAACCAGTTTTTAACTAACTGATAAAATGCGAGTATTTATAGCGATAGATATCGACGAGGAAATCAAAAAAGGCCTGGCTGACTTGCAGGCAGAATTGCAGAACAAAATAGATATCAAAAAGAGCGATGTAAAGTGGGTAAATCCGAAAAACATACATCTGACATTGAAATTTCTGAGCGAGATTAAAGATAAAGATATTGTCGAGGTCTGTAATATTACAAAGGACGCAGCCGGCAGGCATAAGGCCTTCGAACTGGATGTGGAATCGGTCGGTTTTTTCGGAGGTAAAAGTGCCAGAGTTTTATGGATTGGCACAGGCAAGGGAAGCGAAAATCTGTTAGAATTACAAAAAGACCTTGAACAACAATTAGACTCGGCCGGCTGGCCTGCTGAAAAGAGGCAGTTTTCCGGCCACCTGACTCTTTGTAGAATAAGAAATTCAAAGGCAGGATTTGAGCTGGCACAAATGGCTGAAGGTTACAAAGATTTTAAGCTCGGTAGCATATTCGCTGAGTCAGCCACGGTTTACCAGAGCCAGCTGACCCCAAGTGGTCCTGCTTATACAGTGTTAGGTAATTACAAAATGCGTGAAGCGTGATATGGGATAGGAGAAAAGCAAAAATGGCAAAGACAAAAAAAGCCGAAACACCGAAGGCAACCAGCAAGGAAGAGGCCCTGCAGCGTGTTATTGCACAGATTGAAAAGCAGTATGGCCAGGGTGCTATTATGCAGATGGATGAGCACAAATACGCCAGAATCGAGGGCATATCGACCGGCTCATTATCGCTGGATTTCGCTCTGGGTGGTGCTGGCATCCCTCGCGGCAGGGTAACTGAGATGTTCGGGCCGGAGTCCTCCGGCAAAACCACTCTCGCGCTCCATATAATCGCAAGCGCTCAGCTTGCAGGCGGAGTGGCAGCATTTATTGACGCCGAACACGCTCTGGACCCGACCTGGGCAAAAAAGTTGGGTGTCGATGTCAGCAGCCTGTTAATAAGCCAGCCCGATACCGGCGAACAGGCACTTGAAATAGTCGAGATGTTAATCAGGTCCAATTCCATCGATGTTATTGTTGTCGATTCGGTCGCCGCACTTACACCTAAGGCAGAAATTGAAGGCGAAATGGGTGACACCCACATGGCCCTGCAGGCAAGATTAATGAGCCAGGCGATGAGAAAGCTGACCGCTGTTATCAATAAGAGCAAGACGGCACTTGTGTTCATAAATCAAATCCGTATGAAAATAGGCGTGATGTTCGGCAATCCGGAGACAACACCCGGCGGCAGGGCATTGAAATTCTACAGCTCGGTACGCATCGACCTAAGACGAATAACAACCTTAAAAGACAGCAGCGGTGCCATCGGCAGCAGGATAAGGGCCAGAGTGGTAAAGAACAAAATTGCACCGCCGTTCCGTGACGGTGAATTCGACCTTATGTTTGACAGCGGAATCAGCTACGAAGGCGATTTGCTCGACTTGGGACTTGGCTGCGAAGTGGTCGAAAGAAGCGGTGCGTGGCTCAACTATGGCGATATGCGAATCGGCCAGGGCAGAGAAAATGCCAAAAAATTCTTGGCTGAAAACAAAGATTTATGTAAAGAAATAAAAAATAAAATCTTCGCTGCCAAAGGATTGGGGTGATTTTTTAGAATACACCTTGTGAAGTGAGACACAATATTCGAGACATGAGATGTTAAGTGCAAAGCAAATCAGAAACGGCTTTATAGATTTTTTCAAGGATAAAGGCCACGAAGTCATTCCCAGCTCTCCCATAGTACCCATCGGCGACGAGACCCTGCTTTTCGCTAATGCGGGGATGAATCAATTCAAAGATATTTTTCTGGGATTGGTGTCCCCGGATTATCATCGGGCGGTTAACAGCCAGAAATGCCTGCGGGTGAGCGGTAAACACAATGACCTTGAGGAAGTTGGCAAAGACACCTATCATCACACCTTTTTTGAAATGTTAGGCAATTGGTCTTTCGATGATTATTTCAAAGCCGAGGCAATCGAATGGGCATGGGAGCTTCTTACAAAGGTCTGGGGCATTGAGCCTAGCCGTTTGTGGGCAACGGTCTTCGCCGGTGATAAAGCTGATAACCTGCCCGAAGACGATGAGGCAGCAAAGCTATGGACGAAAGTTACATCGATATCCGCTGATAGAGTTTTGGCTTTCGGTAAAAAGGACAATTTCTGGGAGATGGGTGATATCGGTCCGTGTGGGCCCTGCAGCGAAATACATATCGACCTTGGCCCTGATATGTGTGATAAAAAGAATGTATCCGGCCATAAGTGCGGCGTCAACGGCGGCTGCAGCCGCTTCATAGAACTGTGGAACCTGGTCTTTATACAATATAACCGCACGGATAATGGCGAGCTTCTTGAGCTGGGCGCCAAATACGTCGATACCGGTGCCGGGCTGGAAAGAGTTGTTGCCGTGCTGCAAAATAAAAATAGTAACTACGATACTGATTTGTTTATACCTATCATCAATCGCATCGCTGATATTACCGGCCATAAATACACGTCCAAGCTGAATAATGATACCGACAATGCCTTTCGGGTCATTTCTGACCATATTCGCTCGCTCACTTTTGCGATAACCGATGGTGCAACACCCTCCAACGAAGGCAGGGGCTATGTGATTCGGCGGATACTTCGCCGGGCTTCGAGATTCGGTAGAGAGTTAGGGATGCACGAACCATTTATGTATAAACTTGTGCCGGTTGTGGTTGATTGTCTGGGCGATGCGTTTGGCAAAATCAAGGAAAGGGCAGATTACGTCTCAACAGTTATCGAGTCCGAAGAAGCAAGCTTCGGCAGAACGCTCGATAGAGGTATTGAAATCTTTACAGAAGCTGCCGAACGTGTGGCAAAATCTCCCGAAAGAACAATAAGCGGTGACGATGCTTTTCAGCTTTATGACACTTATGGTTTTCCGCTTGATTTGACCGAGCTTATGGCTGAAGAACGCGGCCTTAAAGTCGATACTGCTAAATTTGATAAACTTATGGAAGAGCAAAGACGGCGCGCAAGGGCAGCACAAAAGAACGCTTCACTAAGTATTACCCTAACCGACACTGAACTACCCGTAACCGAAGACCTTCATAAATATCACACGGACACTTGCGACAGTAAAATAGTTGGCTTCGTAGATAACGAAAGTTTCAAAAACGATGGTCAAATTAATGTTGACTGCGAGGTTGGGATTGTTCTTGATAAAACCTGTTTTTACGCTGAAGCAGGCGGGCAGGTCGGCGATTGTGGGATTATCAAATCCGAGCACGGAAAGTTCATCGTTGAAAGTACTACAAAGATAGCCAACTGTGTAATACACCGAGGCAAAGTTGCCGAAGGCGTATTCAATGTCGGCGATAAAGTTACGGCGATAGTCAGCAAAGACAGAGATGCGACAAAGAAAAATCATACCGCTACACATCTATTGCAGTGGGCATTGCAGCAGGTGCTCGGCAAATCCGTGGCCCAGCAGGGCAGCTACGTTGGGCCGG
>CAYSJK010000133.1:0-6400 GCA_964431375.1 uncultured Pirellulales bacterium | reverse complement strand
ACCGTTATTCTCAAACTCAGTTTATCAGCAAGTGTGCGGGTTTTTTGCTGAACGATTTGCCCTTGTCCTTCAAGCAAATCGGTTTTCAAAATATCGCTTACCAAAATGGCATTACTCTTTAATTCTTCAGTGATTTTTTGCTCGAAGTTGTCTCGCAACTTCAGACTTACGAAAAAATTCAGGACGAGAACTACGATGAGGGTAAGAAATATAAATGCTCCGAAAAATTTCCAGATGATTCTGCTTTTCATTCAGATTTCCTTAAACCTGTAGCCGGCGCCTCGGACGGTTTCGATGTAGTCTCTGGTTTTTCCCAGCTTTTGCCTTAGGGATTTTACGTGGGCATCAACGGTCCTATCTAATACAATAGCATCATCACCTTCTACAGCGTCCAAAATCCGGTCTCTGGAGAAAACCACGCCGGGACGCTGGGCCAAAAATTTCAAAAGCTTAAACTCCATAATGGTAAGGGAAATCTCTTTGCCACGTCCTGTTACCTTATGTCGGGTACTATCTATAACAATATCACCTCTTCTTATAACACCACCGAGTGGTGATTCGCGGCCTCTCCTGAGCATGGTCTTTATCCTTGCGAGCAATTCACGCGGACTAAAGGGCTTTGTTACATAATCATCCGCTCCCAATTCCAGTCCCACTACCTTGTCTGTCTCCTGTGATTTTGCGCTCAGTATAATAATCGGAATATTTGCAGTCATCTGGTCTTTTTTCAAAGTACGGCATACTTCAAAACCGTCGATGAATGGCAGCATAATATCGAGGATTATCAAGTCCGGCTGCTCTTTTTTAGTTAATTTAAGACCTTCATTGCCGTCCAGAGCGGATATGGTCTCATAGCCCTGGTCTTTTAGATTGTACTTGAGCATTTCGACAATGTCTCGGTCATCTTCTATTATTAGAATTTTGGCCTTAGTCATTTTATCCCTGTCAACCACTCTGATATGATACCGGATTCAATAATTCCGACGCATTATGCTTTTCGCATTCCTTTTGATTTTATAAAGTCCAGGATTTCTCTGTTTATTCTGACGCTGCACCAATTTCGGCCACACATTGAACAGTAATCAGCGGATGGCAGCTGCTCGGCTCCAATTTCTTTGCAGGCTTCGCGGTGCATTCTCTCTGCTGTCTGCGGGTCAAGGGATTCGGCCAGATGTGTTTTCCAGTCGAGATTTGTCCGTGCAATGCTGAGGTTTTTATCCTTTTCGGCGGCGCCTTTTAAGCCGCGAGCAACGTCAGCGGCGTGCGCTGCGATTTTGGCTGCAATTACACCGGCGCGGACGTCATTTGCGTTCGGCAGGCCCAGGTGCTCTCTCGGCGTAACATAGCACAAAAACGAGGCACCATAAAAGGCGGCGGCGGTTCCGCCAATAGCCGATGTTATATGGTCATAGCCGGGTGCTATGTCGGTTACCACCGGTCCGAGGACATAGAAGGGGGCGCCATTACAAATTTTCTGCTGGATTTCCATATTGTATTGAATCTGGTCAAAGGGTACATGGCCCGGGCCTTCGACCATAACCTGACAACCCTTTTGCTGCGCCCTTTGAGTAAGCTCGCCAAGTGTTTTTAACTCTGCGATTTGTGCATCATCGGTGGCGTCGGCGATACAGCCGGGACGCAGGCCATCGCCGAGAGAAAAGCTTATATCATATTCAGCTAATATGTCACATAAATCGTCGAACATATCATACAGAGGATTTTGCTTATTGTGATATAACATCCATTTGGCAAGCAGCGCTCCGCCTCGACTTACTATACCTGCGACTCGCTTTTCGAGGAGCGGCAGGTGCTCTTTCAAGACGCCGGCATGAATGGTAAAAAAATCGACGCCTTGCTTTGCCTGTCTTTCGATAATCTCAAGGATAGTTTTGTTGTCTATGTCCTCGACGTCTCTGCCTTCTATGATCTGGTAAATCGGCACCGTTCCGAAAGGCACCGGGCAGCGGGCGAGTAGTTTCTCACGAGTATCATCGAGGTTGCCGCCGGTACTTAAATCCATGACGGCATCGGCGCCGGCGGAAAGCGCCACATCCATCTTTTCAATTTCAGCTTCTATCGAAGAGCGAACGCTGCTTGTGCCGATATTCGCATTTACCTTTGTGGTGAGCGCTCTGCCTATGCCAATCGGCCTGAGATTGGATTTGAGATGCAGTTTGTTCGCAGGTATTATCAGTCGGCCTGCCGCAATTTCGTCGCGAATATATTCGGCATCCTGGCCTTCTGCCCTAGCGACAGATTTAACCTCATCGCTAATTGTTCCCGCCAGCGCTGCTTGTATTTGCGTAACCATTTTATTTATTCTTTCTGCTAAAACAAAAATCGCTTCCGCAGGAAGCGATTAGAACTTTTATTTTCCAGTTTTTAATAACCAATCACTTTCCTACGCAGGCATCACTGTTAATTTAACAGCTATCCTGATCAGGTTCAAAGGGTTTTTTCTCAGGCCTAAAAGGCCACCCCTAGCGAACTTTTTTATTATAGCTTGTTGCGTAAGTTAGTCAAACAAAAACTTATCCCTATTTAGCACGAAGAAAAGGTGTGTGTGGGCAATTGTGGGTTAGCCCCGCCCCAAACTGAGGCGGGGTTAAAATCTGGCAGCCGGTTTTGGTTACGAGGATGTCATCTTCTATTCGGATGCCAAGTTTGCCGGGGATGTATATGCCGGGTTCTATGGTAATAACCTGGCCTGTTTCGAGCTTGCTTTTGTTCCTCGGCTTGATAACAGGCAACTCGTGAACTTCCAAACCGAGGCCGTGGCCTGTGCCGTGGCCGTAAACCGGAAAACCACTCTTGTGAATCACTTTTCTTGCGGCAGTATCGACTTTGCTAATTTCGACACCGGCTTTTATCATTTTAATAGCGGCGGTTTGGGCCTTTTGCACGGTATCATAGGCCTCTTGATAAAAAGCGGTCGGCCTGCCAATAGCGAAACATCTGGTAATGTCACAGCAGTAACCTTTGTGTTTGGCGCCGAAGTCTATTAATACAGTGTCTCTGCGTTTAAGTTTTCTTATGCTCGGCTGATGATGAACGCGCGAGGCATTTGGGCCAAAGGCGACAATCGTATCGAAGCTGTTTGCTGCACCGAGCTTTCTAATCTGGAAATTCAGCATTCCGGCTAATTCGTTTTCTGTTATGCCCGGCTTGATATACCGCAGAGTTTGTTTTAGGGCTTTTACTGCTACGCGCGAGGCGGCTTTGATAGCTGCTATTTCGTTGCTATCTTTGCAGCTACGGATAGTTTCGATAACATTTGCGGAGGTTTTGAGCCGAGCTTTAACTATTTTTTTCAACTGCTCGAAATCGGCGAGCGAGGTGGACTTTTCGATAGTTACCGTCTTAACTGATTTTAGTTTTTTTGCGAGTTTAGCCACCGCCTGCGGTAATGAATTGACGTGCTGGATAATCTTACATCCGACGCATTCTTTCCGGGCCTGCTCGATGTATCTGCTATCGGTTAAAAGATAGACCTGGCCCATAGTTATTACAGCCCAGCTATCATCACCCAGAAAGCCGGTAGTGTAAGTTACATTGGCCGGTTTTGTGACTATAAGGCAATTTATCCGGCTTTTATTTAGCTTGTAGCGAATGAGCTTTATGCGTTTTTTCATAGTTCTGGTATCCATTTGCGCTCCTACAGCAGCTTAATCAGCAATACTATAAACTGCAAATACAATTGCTTAACAACAGCTTGATAAAAAATAAAGTTTTTTTTGCTGAAATGTTTGGCATTGTGCCTTTTTATTTTTATATTTTTATTGAATCGGGACCGGCTGGGGGGTAGCTGGTTGATATAAATTACTGTTTCGAGCATTGGTGTTTTCCGAGAGGGAGAATGACTGTAACGCCCGGTTTTTCTGGATAGGACGGCTGTTGCCGTCCTTTTTTTATGTCTTGTCATAACCCATTTTTATTATTACAATAAGCCAGCTTTTGATTGTGATTATTCTAAATTGGTAGATAACTATGTTATTACCTATTCGGACAAGTATTCGGCCAAGAAGAACACCATATGTAAATTACGGCCTGATAGTTTTTAATGTGTTTATTTTCTTTTTGACCTACGGCCCACATCGCTACTTTGAGGCCGGCCGTTTTGTGTTGGTACCAATTCGCCAATGGGCGGAGGTACTTATGCTTTCGCCCGAAATGTGGCGTTGGTGGCAATTTATAAGCTATGCCTTTTTACACGGCGGTTTTATGCACATTATCGGGAATATGTTCTTTTTGTATTTGTTCGGCAATAATGTCAATGACCGGCTCGGCCACATTGGGTATTTAGGTTTGTATTTAGCGGGTGGGATTTTTGCCGGTATCGGTCATACAATTCTACATGTCAATCCTGTTCTCGGCGCCAGTGGTGCCGTTGCAGCGATAACAGGTGCTTATCTGGTTCTGTTTCCACAGACTTTGATAACCGTTATATATTGGATTTTCTTCATCGGAACAATGGAAGTGTCGGCCCTATATTTTATCATATTTAAGCTCATTATTTGGGATAACATTTTCGAGCCGAGGATCGCTCCGACCGCTATTGCCTACGGCGCACATCTGGCGGGATATGCTTTTGGGATTGCGGCTATGTTGGTTGTGCTTGCTACAGGCCTGCTTACGGGCAGCAGTTTCGACTTATGGGCAATGATAAAGCGGTGGAATCTGCGACGTCAGTATCGCGATACCGTGTCGAGCGGTTATGACCCATTTACCGGCCAGGTAAGGGCCAAGCAGATAAAAGTCAAAGAGGTCAATGAAAGCCAGGAAGGACAGCCAAAGAGCCAACAGAATATAAAAATAGAAGAGCTTCGCAACGAGATTAGCAAACGGATTCAGGAGCGTAATTTGCTGGCTGCAGCTGAGTTGTATCTGGAGCTTATGGAAGTTGATAGCGACCAGATTTTGCCTCGCCAGCACCTGCTGGATATTGCCAATCAGCTTGCCAGCGATAACAGAGCCACTGAAGCAGCCCGTGCCTATGAACAGTTCTTAACTCACTACAGAAACTATGAATACGCTGAGCAGGTGGAATTGATGTTAGGCATATTGTATTCACGCCATCTTAACCAGCCCGAGGTGGCGGAAAAGCATTTGCAGGCCGCAGCTGAGAAGCTCTCAGACCCCGGTCAATTGAAGATGTGTAAGGACGAAATGGCCCGGCTGCAAGGTTAAAAACGCCTCTCTATACCCAAAAACAGACACTTCAACGAAAGCCAACTATAATAGTTAAAATTTTTGGGTTTTCTTTAATTTTTTATTGCACCCCCCCCCGTAAAGAATCCTGTAAAATAGAAATTCAGCAGTGAGAATTTATTTGAGTTTACAATAATTTAGGAGAAAAAGCGATGTTTTCCAGAATCCTTTTCACGGCTTTGGTATCGTCCTGTTTTCTGTTTATCGGGATGGCAGAAGTATGCCTTGCGGACTTCGGTGAGCTCAGTCGAACCGATGTATCGGCTGAATTAAAGCAGGAAGAAGAATACGAACGTGCAGGCAGATTTGAAGAAGCAAAGAGCATCCATCAGCAAATAATACAGAACCATCCCGACAGTTTGTACGCGAGCAAAGCAAGGTTAGATATTTCAAGGATAGACGTTATGTCTCTTATTATATCGAAAGACTTCGGCCGGGCCAAAGAAGCCCTTGATAAACTAATTGCCGATTTTTCTGGACATCCGGATTTACCAGAGGCGCTTTACGGGACTGCAAGACAATTTGAATGGCAGCTCGAGCTGGAAGATGCAAACAGTATCTATCAGCAAATAATACAGAACCATCCAGACAGTTTGTACGCCGGCAAAGTAGAGTTAGGTATTGCAAGGGCAGAGGTCCTGTCTATTATCCTGTTAAATGACTACAACCAGTCCGAGGAAGCCCTCGATAAATTAATTGCTGATTTTAACGATCATCCGGATTTCCCAGAGACACTTTACTGGATAGCAGAGAGATATCGATGGGCAAGAGAATATGAACAGGCAAAGAATCTCTATGAGCAAGTAATGCAGGACTACCCTGACAGTGTGTACGCAAGCAGAGCAGAGTTAGGTCTTTCAACGGCAAATTTCATGTCCATTTTTATATCCCAAGGCGACGATCAAGCTGAAGAAGCTCTTGATAAAATGGTTGCTGATTTCAATGATCATCCGGATTTAGCTAAGACAATATTTGTTATAGGGGAGCTCTACTACAACAATGCTCTTGGCAACGCCAAAGAAGGCCTAACCGACCAAGCCGAAGCCAATTTCGCAAGAACCATATCTGTCTGGGAAAGAATAATAACACAGCTACCCGAATCCAAGCTTACCATTCTCCAGGATGCGTACTATTTTGCGGCTGCTTGTTACAGGCGGTTAGGCGAATATGAGAAAGCCATACAGTACTGGCA
>CAYSJK010000132.1:0-6415 GCA_964431375.1 uncultured Pirellulales bacterium | reverse complement strand
CCCCTAAAATACCAAATGTGCCTTGCAGATACAATCAATATCAGGACATTTTCTTCAAATATACTTCTCAGAAGTGCTTAAGTGCACCTAAAGGCGCTTTAACACAGTTGCCATTACATCAAACCGTGTAGGTTGAGGCAGCAGTGGCGCCGCCTCGGCCGGTCCAGTTCGTGTGGAAGAACTCGCCTCTGGGCTTATCGACCCGTTCGTAGGTATGCGCACCGAAATAATCCCGCTGGGCCTGCAGTAAATTAGCAGGCAACCGATTGCTGCGATAGCCATCGTAAAAAGTAAGAGCACAACTCATAGCCGGCATCGCAATACCGAGCTTTACCGCCATATTAACAACACGCCGCCAGGAGACCTGTGCTTTTTGGACAGCTCGTTTGAAGAATGGGTCTAATAGCAGATTATCCAAATTGGGATTTTTGTCGAATGCCTTTTTTATTTTGCCGAGAAAGACAGAGCGGATGATGCAGCCGCCCCGCCACATCAGGGCTATCCCGCCATAGTTCAAGTTCCAGCTATACTCCTTCGCTGCTGCATGCATTAGCTGATAGCCCTGCGCATAGCTTATAATTTTCGAGGCGTATAATGCCTTTCGCAAATCCTCGATGAATTTATCTTTGTCGCCTCTGAATTTTGCCTTTGGTCCCTTGAGGACTTTGGATGCAGCCACGCGTTCTTCTTTTAACGCCGACAGGCATCGAGCAAAAACCGCTTCTCCGATAAGCGTCAGCGGCTGGCCGAGATTCAGGGCCTCGATGGCAGTCCATTTGCCAGTGCCCTTCTGGCCGGCTGTATCGAGAATGAGGTCGATTACCTCGTTGCCGTCTTCGTCTTTGTGGGCGAGGATATCCCTTGTTATCTCGATAAGATAGGAATCAAGCTCGCCTTTATTCCACTCGGCCAAGACATCGTGCATTTGCTGGTTAGTCAGACCAAGGCCTTGCTTCATCATTTGATAGGTCTCGCATATCATCTGCATATCACCGTATTCGATACCGTTGTGTGTCATCTTAACAAAGTGTCCGGCCCCATTTTCGCCGACCCATTCACAGCAGGGCTCACCCTCCGGTGTCTTGGCGCAGATGGCCTGAAAGATGGGCTTGACGTGTTCCCATGCAGCCGGTGAGCCGCCGGGCATCATTGATGGCCCTCGCAGCGCCCCTTCTTCTCCGCCGGATACACCCGTACCGATATAGAGCTTGCCCTTACTCTCGACATACTCCGTACGGCGAATGGTGTCGGGGAAATGGCTGTTGCCGCCGTCGATAATAATGTCACCGTCTTCGAGATGCGGCAGCAGCTTATCGATGAAGTCGTCGACTGCCTGACCCGCCTTTACCATCAGCATTACCTTGCGCGGTTTTTTTAGATTTGCGACAAGCTCTTCGATTGATTTGCAGCCGATGACGTTTTTGCCCTTGGCCCTGCCGTTTATAAAGTCATCTACTTTAGAGATGGTACGATTAAAGCACGCAACCGTAAAGCCCTTGCTTTCCATATTAAGGATAAGGTTTTCGCCCATAACCGCCAGACCAATCAACCCGATATCCGCCTGTGGTGAGTTTACCTGCACTGAGCTTTGTCGAAGTGTCGAATCCGCTTGTGCCATTTGTCTATAACTCCTTTGCTAAAAACATATTAAATCCTGACTTAATCACAGGGTACTCTGCGGAACAATCCATAGCTATTATATGCATCCCGGCAGAAGTTGCAATCTATTATATGATTTGATTATTATCTCGAAAGCAAATAGCCCCGGAGAACTGAAATTAAAAAAGCAGAAGCCGAATTTATACAATCACTTCACTTTTGATATGGCAAATAAGGAGAACCGGATTTGATTTATTTATCTGACCTTCTTGCTTCTTATCGTCAAAGCAAGTCCGCCTAAGCCAAGCAGCAACACAGAGCAAGGCTCAGGGATTACGACTACAGATAATATATCATTGCTGCCCTGACCTCCATAATAATCAGAATTGAATAAACAATTACCTTGCGATAGCCCTTTAATAGTAACATCCCAGTGGTCGCCCCAAACGCTTATGGGTTGTGTAGTAGAGGGGTCCCATTCACAATGAAGATCCCACCAGTCAGGAGCGCCGGCGGAGGCATAGGCCCAATCACCCGCTAAATAAAGAGGTGTTACCTGGGTAATATCTGCAACAGGTGATGCGGCATTGCCAATCGTGACGTCGTAGAATCTCGTTACTGGGTCATTACAATAAAGCTGGACTGTTACTACCTGCAAAGGTTCAAGTATGAGTTCATCTATCGACGTACCACCACTCTGCCAAATCAAATCAGCATACAGCGGTTTCGCCAAAACGGCGACAACAATAATAAGCAACAAAGTAAATTCTTTTCTCATAACAACCTGCTTTTCAGGCTCATATAAGAAATTCGCAGAAAAACTAACCTTATCTTTCTCTTGTAGAACTCTATGGCCGCTCCTCCGTGGCCTCTTTTTACACTTTTTATTATAAAATATAATATAACCATTGTTAGCCGATTTGTCAATAAAAAAACAGGAGCTTTGGAAATGGATTGCAAATTTTGTATAAGTCTTTGAGGAAAAGGTACTTGGGTATACACAATTGTAGCTGTTACCCACGAGCAATGCCTGGGATTGTGCCGTCCATTAAACGATATAGCACCTCGCCTGCGTGGTGTACAACTAATATCCCTTCGTTTTCTTTGTCTTCGTAGCCAGATATATTTATATCATCAGGATTCATATAGCTCAAGTTTACTTTTTCGCAGCGCTGCCTGCTGATACCGGTGGCGAGAACTACGTTGATTCTTGGCTTTTCGAAGCCATTGATATATGTGCCGATGCCTTTGACGTGTGTAGAGTGGGCGATAACAGCTCTTGGAATATCACCGAATTTGTCCATTCGCTTAAGGAAATAATCACGCGTATGGTATCCGATTTTATCAATAAATTTGCCGTGAGTATAAGAGAGCTCTTTGATATGCGGAGCATAGATAATCAGCGTACCATCATCCGCGGCTATTGGTTCGAGCTTATACATCACCTTGCCGGCCGTCCAGATATCATCATACATTTCCGGAGCAATGCCAAGAATTGTTTTATATGGTTTATCCTTGTAAATAATATGGGTCTCTCTGGACAAATTGGCCGCTTTTTCCCATGCATCTTTACAGTCGCCGATAAATATCCCTTTGAGTTTATTTTCCACAGCTACTATGGCAAATAATTTATGTGGCATTTTTATAAATGAAGCCGCTTTTTCAACGACCTGCCGGGTCGGCGTCCAGACATTCCCATTTATAACCGGATTTGTGAACACGGCCCCAAGCCAGTGAAAAAATCCTATGATTTCATTACCGGCGATTCCGGGAAATATATACTTATGTCCTCCGGAAAATCCCACAACTTCGTGTGGGAAAACAGGTCCTAAAATGAAAAATTCATCGTACTGGAAAATCAATTTGTTAATAGCTACATCAACCTCTTCTCGAAAAAGGCCGTCACTTATCTTTTCAATTTCGTCGGCGGATACTTTCCCAATAGTAGTAAAAGTTTGCGGCTTTTCCCATTCGTGGTTGAAGAATTTAAGCGAAGCGTACTCGCTTTTACGCTGCTGAGGTGTAATCGATAATCTGGTGCAGATTTGCTCTTCAGTCATCGGCTGATGAGTCCCGAGTGCAACAAGACAGTCGAGCTCCTTTACTTTTTTACCTATACAATCGAAAATGTCCTTGAATATGTCACCTACTGGACCTGAACGGGTGTTGTCGGGAATTATCAATAGCAGCCGTTTGCCGGTATAATCATTTTGTGTAAAGAACTCCGCTATTGCCTCGCCGGCTTCTTTGTTGTCAATGAAACCATTTTTGTTTTGTCTTTCAATGACCATCCTTTAGCCTTTGTCTTTCCCACGGCGGTTTTTCAGGCAGGTATGAGTCGAATTCGGCGATTAGTTTCTCTTCGTATTTACCGGCGTATTCTTCGTTGATGAATTTATCAAAGGCCTCATCGTGGAATCTCTTCCACGATTCGATTTCATTGCCCGGATTAACCGGATAAAACAGGGCGTCGTTTGCCCTTGCTGCCTTCATATCCCCCGGCGCATCACCAACCATAAGAATATGATTTTTCTCGTATTTGCCCTTTGTTGCGTATTCGAGGTGCTGGGCCTTTTTACCCATCTCCTGCCCGGCTATAACTTCTACGTATCTGGCGATATCATGTTCTTCCCACTCACGTCGCAGCGCCTCATTGGGCGTAGCCGAGACTACAATAACGTCTGCTGACGGCTGAATCTTCTCCAGGCTTTCTCGCACGAATGGAAACGGCGGCATACCCTTGACAATTTCCGCTATTGACCAGTTGACACGCTCGCTCCAGGCAAGTGCATGTTCCAGTTCGCGTTTGGTATCCGGGTCTGAGGCCTTTTCTATGGCCTGCTTAAGACCATCATTGCTTAGCAAACTATTAGGGTCATCAACCCAGGCAAAATAATGCGGGTATTGCGGAACTTTGAAATTCCTGGCCTTGACCATCGGATGAGTAGGCAGAAGCTCTGCGATGATTCGCTTTGCGGTTTTGTGCCTGTTGCCGCCTCGTGTTTTGGAAAATAAATCTGCAAAATCCTTGCACTCGCGTGCTGCCTGCGCAACCGGCTGCAGGCCGAAATAACCAATCAGCCATGGGCAGAAACATTCGCGCTGTTTTATTCCCATTGTATCAAAAGCACAGCCGTCCGAATCTATACCGACGAAAAATTTATTTTTTGGCTTGAAATCTTTTAATGGTTTTGCCGGGTCAATATCAGCCACCTTGTTCTCCCATTATCGTATTTCGTATATAGTATTGCGTATTGCGTCACGCATCACACAATACGCACGACGCATCACGAATTAGACGCCGCTAAAGGCAGAGAATCCGCCGTCAATAGGGACGACAATGCCGGTAATAAATTTGGCTGCATCGCTTAACAGCCACATCACTGTCCCGATTAGCTCTTCCGGCTGGCCGAATCTCCCCATCGGGGTATGGTCTATAATAGTTTTGCCGCGCTCGGTCAGCTCGCCGGTCCTTTTGTCTGTAAGCAGGAAGCGGTTTTGTTCAGTCAGAAAAAATCCCGGCGCAATTGCGTTGACACGAATCTCTTTCGAATAATTCCGACATATATGCACCGCCAGCCACTGCGTAAAATTGCTCACTGCTGCCTTGGCCGCTGAATAAGCAGACACTTTCGTCAGCGGACAAAATGCGCACATACTCGATATATTCAGTATTATCCCCTCTCCTCTTTTTGCCATATCTTTGGCGACAACCTGTGTTGTAAGAAACATACCCATAAAATTCAAATCGAATACGAACCGCACCGCTTCTGCCGGCAAATCAAAAAACGATAAATCTTCCGATGTGGTCGCTTCTTTTTGGTTACCGCCTGCGCCGTTAATCAAAATATCGATTTTGCCAAGCTCGGCTATGGTCTTTTCACGTGCATCTTCAAGACTCTTTTTGTCCAGCACATCGCATTTAACGGCCAATGCCTTCCCGCCACTGGATTTGATTTCATCTGTAACTTTTGTTGCTGCTTCTTCGATTATGTCCCAGACACCAATCTTTGCTCCGGCACCAGCCAGTGCCTTGGCCATCACTCCGCAGAGAACACCGCCGGCGCCGGTAATAACAATTACTTTACCTTTAATATCAAATAGCTCTTCCATTGTTATCCTTTCTTATGGAAGCGAAAACTTGTTACTCATTCACGCATGTACTCATCCACTACATATATTTTGCCAGTTTCTTCTCCAACGGTTTGCGCTCGAATCTCATAAATACGGGCAGGCCGTCTTCGCCGATTGTAATTGGTGCCTCGCCCTGGACCAGGGGCCTTATATAATCACGCATTGCATCTGTTATATGATTACCTTTATCATTGATAAATTCTTTAGGTACTTTCTTTTCGCCGTTGGCAACGTCTCGCAATTCCGCCAGACCTGTTGTGCATTTGTATCTTGGCCCTTTTTCACGGACCAGCGTTACCATTTTGCCGTTGACGCCTTCCATCGCATTTTTCACAGCCATTTGCCCGCACATATACGCCTCATTGACGTCGGTCAGAGAGGCAAAGTGCATAGCGCTTCGCTGATTTGTGCCAAGCAGATTAAAGCGGGCCTTTATTTTAACTTCTTTCTCAATCACCGCCTTGAGCATCGCGCCCACGCCGCCTAATTGAACATGGCCGAAGCTGTCTTTGGCAAACGCCCCTTTATCTGCGGTGATATATTCACCTTTTTCATCTTTGAGTCCTTCACCTGCAACGATAAAGACCCTGCCTAATCTTTTCCACACTTCATTGACATCGTTGACGAGCTTATCGAACGAAAATGCAGCTTCAGGCAAATATACAAGATGTGGTGCATCTTC
>CAYSJK010000131.1:0-6543 GCA_964431375.1 uncultured Pirellulales bacterium | reverse complement strand
CTCTCTGTGAACTCTGTGGCTAAAAATGATTCGTGCCTTAGCGCCTTTGTGGCTATGACTAAAATATGCAAAACAAACCCAATTTCCTGAAAAATAGGCCGAACGTAAGCTCTTGTAAATCAAAGGGTTCTGAAAATGAACATCGATTTTTGGCCCAAAAATCCCAAAGCCAATTTCCAAAACGCCAAAATGAACCTAACATCAGCCCATATAACCAGTTACCAATTACTAGTTACCATTTACCACTATGAAAACAAACCCAATTCAAACCCAATCAAACCCAATTTCGGCCTGTCGTTTAGCCCCCAGGCCTGCCCTGAGCTTACCGAAAGGTTTATGTTGGGGGTATTGTTCTTATTGATAGGATTAAGCCGATTATGTATTATATTCTGTTCTCAAACTGACAGATTTGGAGAATAGCTATGAGATTTACAAAGATGCACGGGATTGGCAATGACTATATTTATGTCAATTGCTTCGAGGAAAATATCGAGAATCCGGCAAAGCTGGCACAAATAGTCAGCGACCGCCATTATGGTATCGGCGCCGATGGCCTGATTCTTATACGCCCCTCAAAATCGGCTGATGTAAGAATGCGTATGTTTAACGCCGACGGCTCAGAAGCCGAGATGTGCGGAAACGGCCTTCGCTGCCTGGCTAAATATGTGTATGAGCACAAGCTGGCCGAAGCCGGCGGAGCGTTTTCAATTCCGGGCCAGCCCCCCTGCCCTTTTTCCTTGAAGATAGAAACCGGCAATGGAATTCTTACCGTCGGATTGATAATTGGTGATGATAACAAAGTCCGCAAGGTGTGCGTCAATATGGGTCCGCCGATTCTGACGCCAAAAGATATACCTGTGAAGCTGGACGGCGAAAAGGTTGTTGAAAAGCCGCTCGAAGTACTCAGCCAGGAGTTGCAGATGACATGTGTATCGATGGGCAATCCACACGCTGTTTTTTTCTGTGATGATGTGGATTTAATCGAGCTTGAAAGATTTGGGCCTGCTATCGAAAACCATACGCTATTTCCAAACCGTGTCAATGTACACTTTGTCCAGATTGATAATTCCGGAGAATTTACGATGCGGACATGGGAGCGAGGCAGCGGAATTACGATGGCTTGCGGCAGCGGTGCCTGTGCGTGCTGCGTGGCAGCAGTACTAACCGGTAGAGCAAAACGAGTATGCACTGCGCACCTGCCAGGCGGCGATTTGGATTTGAACTGGTGCGAGGAAGATAATTGTGTCTATATGACCGGTCCGGCTGTGGAGGTCTTTGAGGGCAATTGGCCAGGAAAATAACTCTTATGTGCAAAGCTTTGGAGTCTGGCAAAATTCAAGGGCTACACCATAGCTGTCAGGCTGTTGAGGGTCATAATTGGAATTTCTCAGGACCTTTGCAAAACCTGCAATCTTTCCACCGAATTCAAGCAGACCTTTTGTCGGTGGTATCGATAGTTCAACATTTATGAGACTACCCGGTGAGAGGTTATGCGGCTTTAATGTCTCAGTTGTGGTCTGAAAATATAAACCGCCGGGACTGACATTCACAGTGTGGCCGATACAATGTTGCTTTTCCACAGAGCCAACTTCATTGCAACATATATCTAACTTTGCCCCAATTCGCCTGAAATTACGCCTTTCAAAATTTTTCATTTGACGCCTCCATGCATAACCATAATCGGTTTATTCTCCTTAAATAAATTTGCTTGATATAGTTTTAACGCAAAATTTGTTCCAAAGACCGGTTCAGAAAATTACCTATTTTAACTTTCTACAAGCTCTTATCCGACATAGTATTAAGCGAAATTATCAGCTAATTATCGATTGATCAAATCAACAAACTACGTTTAGCGTTGATAAATGGCAACAACGAAAGCTGGTTTTATGCACTTCAGAAGGCATATTAGTACGAAGTCGGTCTATTTAGCTGCTTATTTTATAAAATGTTACGTCTTTTGATAAATAAACGTCTCTAACTGTCCGAAAAATGGAACAAATATGTTGTTTTTTTGCAACATGAATGCTTGACAATACTGATATTTGGCTCTATTATCGAATTATGCCTGAACGCCGAAAACGACAAACCAGCAACCTAAACAAAAGCAATAAAATGCGTAGCGATACTGATAAGCCCTCATCAAAGTCCGAGCTGCCAAACAAATCAATCATTGAGTCTCTGCCGATAGGAATTGTGGCATTCGATACGGATTTAAGGATTATCGAGAGTAACCAACAAGCAAAAAAACTAATAAAATTAGGCGCTTATATAGATAAATCACTCGCACAAGGTACCGACAGCCCCGACAGGCCGGGGCTGGACTGGACACAACAGTTAAAGTCAGCAATATCCTCAGGAAAAATATTTAGGTTTGATGGCGTACACTATACGCGGAACGGCAAAACAAAATTGCTTCGAATTGTCTGTGCGCCATTGAAGAAAGGCAAAGCACGCCTCGGCGGTACTATCATAATCGAAGATGTAACCGGTACAGTCAATATCCAAAGACAGTTAGCCAACGCAGAAAGACTTGCAACCGTCGGTAAGCTCGCCTCCAAAGTAGCCCATGAGTTAAATAATCCGATGGATGGGATACTTAGATACATTAATCTTGCGATGAGAATCGTGGAACAGGAAAAGCTCGACAAAGCGAAAGAGTATCTTATGCAGTGCAGACAGGGACTGATGAGAATGGTTCATATCGTAAGCGACCTGCTGGAATTTGCCCGCAGCACTTATAAGCCTTTAGAATATGCCAAAATAGAGCAGATTATTGAAGATGCCGTTAAAACGATGACTAAAGATGCAGAAGCGCTGAATATCCGGATTTTACGGGATTACGCCTCCAATAGACCCCGAATAAGGATTGGTAATTTATTTCAGTTATTCAGCAATCTTACAAAAAATGCGCTGGAAGCAATGCCAAATGGCGGAGAATTAACTATCTCGACGCGGCTAACGCCAGACAATGCCATCGCAGTGGAATTTCGTGATACAGGGACAGGTTTGCCTGCGGAAAAGAGCGACGTAATATTCGAGCCATTTTTTACAACAAAAGATAAAGGAACAGGATTGGGTCTGGCAATATGTAAGGACATAGTAGAGACTTATAATGGACGAATAACCGCTGAGAATGCCCCGGCGGGTGGAAGTATATTTACCGTGCATCTGTCTGTAACGGGCAATTTACAAGAGCATTGATAAACACAGAAGGAGATTTTATGAGAGGCAAAAACATCCTTGTTGTAGACGACGACAAAATCATACTGGATTCGTTACGCGAGTTTCTCACACTTGAAGGATTCCAGACCAACGGCGCAGAGACATTAAAGCAGGCAGTGACGATGCTGCAGGAACAAAGCTATAGTCTGGTGATAGCAGATATTAACCTTCCGGATGGAGATGGTTTCGAGCTGCTGGATATAGTCAGGAAAGACTATCCCCGAACGGTGGTAATAGCAATAACCGGTTACGGCACAATCGAAGGCGCGGTCAAGGCGATTAAGAGCGGCGCTTACGATTACCTTACGAAACCAATAATTGACGATGAGCTTCGGCTTGCGGTGGAAAAGGCAATTAAACAACAAACTCTTATGAGCGAAAACGAGAGCCTGCGCTGCCAGCTCGAACAAAAGTACGGTCTTGAAAACATAATCAGCCACAGCTATAAGATGGCCAAGATATTCGACCTTATCGAGGCAGTTGCCGACACAACGACAACAATATTAATGGCAGGACCGTCAGGCACAGGCAAAAGTATGCTGGCAAGGGCCATACACCATCGCTCCAGCCGAAGCGATAAGCCGTTTGTAGAGGTGAGCTGCGGAGCGCTGCCGGAGACACTGCTTGAAAGCGAGCTGTTCGGCCACGTTAAAGGTTCATTTACCGGTGCCTTGAGTGATAAAGAAGGTAAATTTTTAGCAGCAGATGAGGGGACGATTTTTCTCGACGAGGTTGCCAACGCCTCGCCGGGACTACAGGCAAAACTTTTGCGTGTTCTGGAGGACAGGCAATTCGAGCCGGTCGGCAGTAATAAGACCAAAACCGTCGATACGCGGATAATACTCGCCTCAAACCGCAACCTGGATGAGGAGGTAAGGCAAGGAAGGTTCAGAGAAGATTTGTATTATCGTATCAACGTGGTGACGATAGATCTGCCGCCCTTGAGCGAGCGAGTGGGTGATGTTCGCCTGCTGGCAGAGCATTTTTTGCGAATATATTGCACACAGCACACCAAGGAAAAACTCGGCATCACCGATGAAGCGATGGAATATCTGGAACGATATTTGTGGCCCGGCAATATTCGTGAGCTGGAGAACGTTATTGAACGCGCGGCGCTGCTGAGTAAGAGCAAGTTCATCGGCGCTGAAGACCTGACCGGTTCAATAACAAATGAGCCGAGCCGGCAGCGAAAGACATACAAACAAATAAGCTTGAAAGAGGCATTGGCTGAGCCGGAGAAAAATATCATCCGCCAGGCCCTCGAGGCCAACCACTGGAACAGGCAGGCAACTGCCGAGGCACTTGCGATAAACCGCACAACGTTGTTTAAGAAGATGAAACGGTACGGCCTGTTCGCCGAGGCCGAACGGCTCGGACTCACTTGAGAGAATTTACGATTTTCGATTGCCGAATCTATAAGTTTCGAGATACGATGGACGAGGGAGGATTGATGACGGACGGTTAGAATAAATTCGAAATCCTAAGCACTAAATCCTAAACAAATCTAAAATACTAATTTAAAATGTTCAAAACATTTCACCCTCCTTCGGCAGCGCAAGAAAAATAGCTTGGGGTTTGAAAAATTTTTGAGACTTAAAATTTCCTTCTTCTAATACCTTCCCCCCAAATAGTTAAATACTAAGGTAGGAAAACAAGAACGGCAAGAGTAGTCTTACAAAACTGTTGACCAGAAGGCAGAAAGGATTTACACTGAAAGTATGTAGGGGCATTCTAAAAACATTTTAGGAGGTACATTATGGCAGCGAAAAGTAGTAAAGGACCAAATTATGCTGAACTTGCTGAATATTTTTCGGGAGTGCCAGCAGGCAAGACGTTGGTAGACCTTGACGAGTTAAATAAACTACTGGAAGACACGAAACGAGTACAAGTAATCAACTGGGATACCATGTTTGACCATTCCCTTAAGAATCTTCTTCTCATTCACTTTTCTCGACGCAACAAAAATGTTCAGAAACTATTTGAGCCCAGCAATGGTGGTCCGTTAGTTAGTCTAACACATAAGGCAAGACTTGCATACGCTCTGGGGATTATCGACAAAACGTTTCTAAATGATTTAGAACATATACACAAAATTCGCAATGAATTTGCTCACAGCATCGAAATAAACTTTTCCGACACTAAAGTACTTAAATTCGTGGAAAAATTGTCTACAGCCAAAGGACACAAGGTTACGGCGAAGAACTCCCACACACTCTACAAAAATGCCAATAATAAATGCTTGAAAAGTCTTAAAAAGGTATCACAGCAAGAAATTTACAGACAAGCAATGTTGCAGGAGGCAAAGAAAAAAGGCCAGAAGAGTTGATACCTTTGGGCTTAAAAATGATAATAGCTGCCTATAATTCTTTTTCCGCTACAATAATCAATTATCATTACTCGTCCTGAGTAAATTTATACTGAGCGGACTCGAAGTAGTCGAAGGAATCAACAATCAGTAAAAAATTGCCCGGGACTGGAGTCGAACCAGCACTCCCTTACGGGAACCAGCCCCTCAAGCTGGCGCGTCTGCCAAATTCCGCCACCCGGGCTTTATCGATTTACTATTTTCCCCGCCTGCGCGGGGATGACAATATTATTTAATATTTGTTATTTTCCCCGCCTGCGCGGGGATGACAATATTATTTAATATTTGTTATTTTCCCCGCCTGCGCGGAGATAACAACATTATTTAATATTTATTATTGATTGTCAATTGTCATTTCAAGCTGGCCTGCTGATTTTCAGCCCCCCTGCTGCCGCTCTCGTCTTCGACAAGAAGAGGCGAAAGCAAGAATGGGGCTCAGGATGACAACAAAACGTTCCGGTAGTAACGAAAATTCTTTTTGTATCAAATGGGATTCTGCCGGAACGGAGTAAAATCCTTCAATTGCCGCTGTCACATCTTGAAAAAAGCTCTGTTATGAATTATAATGAATATAAATCTAAAGTCTTATAAATTGTCCTGGGGGGCAAGGGTAATGAATTGGTTGAGGGTGCTTCCATTTTGCAGGGAGGCTGCAAAAGAATTCTTAACGGGCAGAAACACTCTTTCTGCAAACTGCTGGCAGCAATTCTGTTAGTAACTATCTTCGCCGGCAAAGGACAGGCAGGACTATTTGATAAAAAAAACCACACCTATAACCCGATTGAATCTGAAAATCTATCCCGAAAAATAAGACAAGCTGTCTGCGAACTGGAATATTCCGATGAATTGGCAGAAGATTTTGCCGCTATGTTTAACGGCTGGCAAAGTAAAAAATCAAATCCATTCCTTGCTGACCAAAGGCAAAAACTACACCAGATAAGAGAAAACTACAGTCA
>CAYSJK010000130.1:0-6576 GCA_964431375.1 uncultured Pirellulales bacterium | reverse complement strand
ATATGGATACGCATATTGATTATTTCGCCATCTGCAAAGTTTACCGGATAAGTTTTATTTTCTCCCAATGGCACTCTACACATTCCCATATCCCAGCCGCTCAACGCTTGAACTACATAAACCTCAACGGTCCTGTCGAATATACCGCCATGGCCGTTGGATATGACCCTGTAAACAGGACGAGAATGAACAAATGCAAAGAGCTTGATTTGATAGTCGCAAGAGCTGTCTGGAAAACCCAGAGCACCTCTTGTTCCTGATGTGCCCTTTTGTATGGCGCTTAGCATATCCTGCTGCTGGCTCATCCAGAAGATGGCCTCTTCATAACCGGCTTCAGCGGCCATCATTGCCGCCGTTTCATTTTTCAGTTTAATTGCTCTGTGCCTGACACCGTAAGCCACGCTTAACATTCCCAGTCCCAAAACAGCCAGAATAATTATGGAGACAATAACCAGAACAAGTACAAAGCCATCCCGTCCGGGCGAAGGCCCAGCCGAGGCCCCGAACTTCTCCGCTGGAAATCGTTTGATTGTGATTCTCATAATCTCATACCCCCCCGAATTCTAATACCCCCAAAACCAACTTTTGGCATTTACCTGGGCCACATATTCCGCATTAGTGTTGCCGTCATTACCTTGATACTCTGGCCATCTTTAGGGTCTGTTATAGTAACGTTAATCCTGACCGAACCCTGACCTACTTTGCTTACGGTTGTGTGGCTGAAAGCACCATCTTCGCTATCAGTGGTAACATTTTCAGCAAGAACTTTCGTTACGCAAGAAGCATTCTTGTATCCTCCGCCAAGCGGGACCGCCCCGGGCGGATACGAACCGTAGTCAACTTTCAATTTATTATCTACAAGATAAAAAAGTGCGTAAGCCGTTGCTTTCCTAGTTACATTCATTAAATCGTAAGTGTCATCTTTGTCGAGCTCAACATCCCAGTACCTGAATTCCACCGCATCGCCGGAAACCACTTCCTCATTCGAAGTTTCAGGCAGAACAGGTGTAAAAACGCTGCCAGCTATATTATAGATAGGAGACTCACCAATGGAATAATCAAATGCGAGTCGGTTAGACCTTCTACCCACACTACCGAACGCTATCATAACCACCTCGGCGTCCATTTTTATCTTCTTGTGGGCAGTTTCATAGGTCCACTGCCAGGCCCGCTGGCCACCGGTGACCACAACACCAACCGTTAATAACAATATCAAGGCAATGACGATGGTCACAGCCAGCTCGATTAATGTAAATCCCCGCCTCTGCCGCAGGGGCGGGATAAATCCGCCACGTTTATGGTTGGTAAAGCCGCAATGCAATCCCGTAAGGGATGGCCAAGTCCATTTATGGCTTGCCTGCCGCATTTCACACTTCCTAACTTTTAGCCACTTGATGCATCAAGCCTGACATAAGTAGTCAGAATAATAGGCAAAATATTCTCCGATGGATTACTTGGGTCTATCGATACATCCACTTGCTCGGAATTTCCTATAAATCTGACTACGACGGAAAGCTCCCTCAGTGTTATTTCAACTATGCTGTCGTAATCAACATCCCTCCATTGGAGCATAACCAGCATTGGTATTTTGTCAACTGTGATAGCATACACCGCATTATGCAGGGGAGTGCCTGCGCCTACGCCTACACCTTCACTCCAGTAAGATGGTATCACCAGTCCGGATGAGAAACCCAGCTTCAAACCAGCCGGGTCAAATTCCTGTGAGCCGCCGGTACTTTTCCAGTCTTCAAGCAGTAACTGTGCGGTGCGCGTGCCGATTATCTGTGCACGAGCTATCCGTCCGTGTCTGGCTGCATGATATTGATAGCCCAATCCGCCTAAAGTTGCTATGGCCAAAATGGCCATAGCAACCATTGTTTCGGCTAGAGTAGTTGCAGCCGCGAATTTGGGACGTTCAAAAATCATAACCCGCCTCCATACTCGCACTTCAATTTCTAAAACCCAAAAAGGGGGAGGTACTCACATCGCTCCCCCCTCCTCACATTACATCTTACTTTTAGTTAGGGTGTAAGTCCCCAGAGCCAGGTGCCCTCGTCATCCAGCGTATACCAATTGGGTGTGAGGCCGCCGTGCGTAGCCTTGATTGTAAATGTCACACCGCTGTAGTTAGGGTCATAATCGCAGCTTTCGATTCTAAAATCGCCCGAATCAAAGTAAGTACCATCAAAGTCATTCTCCATAAATCCTAACTTGGTTCCCCAAATACCGAAGCCTCCAACAAGGCCGGTGGCTGTGTCCTTCTCAGCACAATAGGCACGTATTGCAGTACCTACGGTACCCATCATTGCTCTTCCTTCCGACCACTTGGCTGAATCAATTCGGCCTCGCATAATCGGAATTGCCACTGCGGCAAGGATGCCAACGATCAAAATCACGACCATCAGCTCAACTAATGTAAAACCTTTTCTACCTTTCATTTTGCTTCTCCTAAAAAAGTTTTAATATTACATTCGATCTGCGAACTTTTACTTGCGAAAACAGACCGCAGATATTACTTTCCATTTTATCTCATTTACACAAACTTTCCAGTTTACCCATCTTACCACAGTCGGATAAACCCGTCAATAACTTTATCATATTTATTTTCAAGATTTTCCCCTACCTCCGGATGTCCGACATGCTGAAAATCGGTAAATACAGCGCAAGAACTACTACCAATACAATTGACCCAACCACTACAATCATTAGAGGCTCAAGCAAAGCCATCGCAGTGGTTATGATAGCATCAACCTTTCGCTCGTAATAATCGCTGGTTCTGTCGAGCACCTTCGGCAGTGACCCGCTTTCTTCGCCAACTTGTACCATCTTAATGACCATATTAGGAAAAAAACCGGCTACAGTCATACCTGAAGCGATATTTGAGCCACTAACAATATGCTCCCTCGTGCGCTTTACAGCCGACTTTATAATGTCGTTAGTGGTCATTGCCGCGAGGATATCGAGCACCTCAAGCACCGAGACACCCGCAATAAGCAGCGTTGCCATCGTCCTGCAAAACATTGAAATAAAGGCCTGGCTGAATATCTTGCCGAGCAGGGGTAAGGACAGAGCGATTTTGCTGAATAAATAGTGTCCTTTTTTCGTCTTAGTGTAAGTTAAAACCAAGAAAATAGTTATCAATAATATCGTTCCAATGATGAATGCCAGATTGTAGTGAATCACATCATATACATTCATAAATCCCTGTGTAAAAGCAGGTAGTTTCCCGCCGATCTGGTCGAATATAGCTCGAAATCTCGGAATAATAAAAGCCATTATGAACACCACCATCAGGATGATAAATGTGAGCACAAAGATAGGATAGGCAACCGCACCTTTAACTTTTTTCCCTAATTTATCGCGATTGTCGAGATATTCTGCCAGTCTTCGTAGTGCCAACGGAAGTGTACCGCCGGTTTCACCAGCCAAAATCATCGCACAGAATAACGGATTGAATATCTTCGGAAATTCCGCAATACTCTCCGATAAAGCCATGCCTTTTTTCACTTTGTCGGAGACTTGTTGTAGAACTTGCCGAAGCTGCAGGTTTTCTATATCTTCTGCTATTGTATCTAAGGCAATGGTAATGGGAATTCCTCCCTCTAACATCGTGGTCATCTGCCAACAAAGCGCTGCAAGGTCTGCCGACTTTACGCGTTTTTTGCGAGCCCTTCGCCGAACCTGTCTGGCATTGGCAGATACCTCGTCGATAGTAATAGGAGTGAGCCCCTTCTCGCGAAGCCAGGCAAGGACATCATTGGGGTAAGCGGCTTCCATAAAACCTTCCTTCCGTACCCCTGATACATCTCGAGCAATATACTTATAGCTTATCATTCAACACACCTGTTTTCCGGCCTAATATCGTAAAATCCTTTTAGACAGTTTATCTTATACAACGACATCGGCGTCCTAAAACCCCAAGTTTAGTAAAAAAACAGCCTACAGCGTCACTGCCTTAGTATTCTACTCTTTTATGCGTTGCTTCTTATAGTAATCCTAACGGCATTAATAAAATCCAGTTCAATATTAAGCAGAAAGTTGTCTATTTTATGCCAGAAGGTAATAGTCCTTTTTAGAATTATTCGTCCTTTACCATTCTAAAGAGATTTTAAAAAGAAAAACTTTTTCGGCCCATTTTACTCTTTCACTTTTACGTTTTCTGTAAATGTTGCGCCAAGAACATCTTCAGCCGTGGTCAAACCTTGCAGGATTTTACTTACACCGCTTTCAATTAGACCGCCGTAACCTTTGTGGCGTGACATAGCTCTTATTTCCGCCTCACTGGCACCGGCAACGAGCTTTTCCCGCATATTGTTGTCCATAACTAAAAACTCAAATATGGGCAATCTGCCCAGATAACCAGTCCCGTTGCAGCTTTTACAGCCTTTACCGTGGTAAAAGACAGTATCACTGGCCTGCTCGGGGTGAATATTCAAACGCCTAACGACCTGCTCACTTAAGGTAACCGGCTCCTTGCAGCGGTCACAAATCCTCCTAACCAAACGCTGGGCCACAACTAAATTCAGTGTAGAAGCCAGCAGATAACGGTCGATGCCCATAAATATCAGTCTGCTTATTGCGCTTGGTGCATCATTGGTGTGGAACGTGCTCAAAACCAGGTGGCCTGTTAAAGATGCCTTTATTGCAATTTCGACCGTTTCCTTGTCACGAATTTCACCTATTAAAACTATATCCGGGTCCTGCCTTAATATAGCCCGCAGGCACCTTGCAAAGTCAAGGTCGATTTCCGGCTTGACCTGAATCTGGTTAATGCCACCAAGACGATATTCGACGGGGTCCTCGACCGTTGTGATATTCTTCCTCGGGTCTCTTAAGTGATTTAACGCTGAATATAACGTGGTACTTTTACCGCTGCCGGTCGGGCCTGTGACAATTACTATTCCGTGCGGCTGAGACAATATCACTTTGAACTCTTCAAGAAGTTCTGGCTCAAAGCCGAGATTGTCTAAGTTATGGTCTACCGCCGCAGTATCCAAAATTCGCATTACGACTTTCTCGCCATATATTGTAGGTATTACCGATACCCGGACATCTATATCTCTGCCTGAGACTTTCATCTTGAATCGACCGTCCTGTGGCAATCTGCGTTCGGCAATATCCATATTAGAGAGAATCTTAATCCTGGCAACTACGGCTGCCTGCATTTTTCTGGCTGGCGGAATCATATCACGAAGCATGCCATCAATTCGCATGCGAATTGATGTTGTTCCTTCCTGTGGCTCGATATGAACGTCACTCGCCCTGCTTTTGACTGCCTGGCTTAACAGCAAGTCAACAAAACGAATAACAGGCGCTTTGCTTGCAGCTATTTCGCTGTTGATGGCCGCATCTGCACCATCCTCTGAAAATCCATCCCCTTGTTCACCTTCTTCACCAACTTCGAGTTCTACAAGGTCCCGGAGCTGTTGTTCCTCCACATCGGAACCATGATAAATCAACTCTATCGCCTTGCGGATTTCATGAGGTGAGCTTATTGCTATTTTAATCTGACGTTTCATTCTCAGTGTGATGGTATCTATTGCGATAACATTAAGCGGGTCAGCCATCGCTACGACAACTTTGCCATCTGTCTCACAGACGGCCACAAGGCAGAATCGCCTTGCGATGCTCTCGGGTAATCTTCGAGCGGTGTTCACATCCACCTTGTCGATATCATCAAGACGAATGTATTCCATTGAGAGATGTTCGGCTAATGCACGAGTAACCTCCTCGCGGTCGAGCATTTTAAGTCGAAGTAGAACCTCACCGAGTCGACCACCTTGCTCGCGCTGTTCGTCGAGCACCTCGGCTAACTTCTCCTCACTTATTAAGCCTTTGGAGACGAGCAATTCGCCGAAAAGAGGGTTGGCTTCCATCCTGGAAATATTAGGGATAGCTTGTGCAGAATCCATTCAATCACCTCCACCTTTACTACTAAATAACGTCATTTATTCAGGTTTTAATCCCAATAAATTGTGATAACCGAACCGTGAGCGCACCACTCTTTCTTAATTAAGGGTAAAAAGCTCAAATTGAGGTATGCAGCTTCACCCTTCTCTCGGTTATCTGTCTATAATATACTACAAAAAAATATCAAAGGCAAGAAAATTATCGGTTTATTTGAGTCAATCCTTGAATTGCTTTGTTAAAAAAATCAATTTTAATACTCCTATAAATCTGGAATATTTTTTATAAGACGGCCAAGAACTCATTCTCAAACCAACTTTACTGATTCTGCTTCTTTTACTTATACAAAGCCGATATAATCGATATTATACTAAAAATCACACCAAGCACTACAATAGTTATATTTGTTAATAGAGTTCTAACAGGTAATCAAGAAAGCCATTAACAGAAGGAAAATAGTCTGTATGGTTCTTAAGCTCTGTTTGTTAAAAATCTTTAATTTTTGTACCATAATTACGTTGTTATAGAATTTCTAACATGATTTTACGCTAAAATTCTTGACGAAATGACGAAAAGCATTAATACTGTTATTTTTCGTTGCGGATGTGGCGGAATTGGCAGACGCGCAGGCTTCAGGTGCCTGTGTCCCTTAGGGACGTGGAGGTTCGA
>CAYSJK010000129.1:0-6697 GCA_964431375.1 uncultured Pirellulales bacterium | reverse complement strand
CTCATCTTAAACATACTGCTGTTCACATTTCTCCTGATGTTGTTATCCACAGTCGTGGTAAATGCAAATTTAGCTGCTTTTGTAGGCAATAAAATTGTTTACCTCGATGATGACCCCAATGAGCCGCAGCCGGAAGCCGTGTTTATTTACTGCTCTGACGAAGACCCTAACGAACCGCAGCCGGAAAGCATGCTTACCAATTGTTCGATTGAGGACCCGAATGAGCCGAATCCGGAAGCTGTGTTTAGCTGCTCTGACGAAGACCCTAACGAACCTCAGCCGGAAATTGCTTTGATTAACGGCTTGATTGATTGTTCTGACGAAGACCCAAACGAGCCGCAGCCCGAAAGCACTTAACCTGGGCAGACTCTATAGCGATATGTTTGACGACACTGTAAGGTGATTTTACCATCAAATATTATATTTCTGTCCACAGGAATAAAATTCCTGCCAGAGGCAAAAATAGGACCTCTCCGAAGTCAAAATGGCCTAAAATTCAAATTTACCAAAAACACTAATGAAGTTCTAAAACTTGCTATTAACACTGAATAAACTGATTTGCAAGCCACTTTTTATTTGCCTTAATAGTCCTGCTATGGTATTATCATATAGTAGGAACTATTATTTAATCTTTTGCTTTATCAAAGTGGAGCTTCAAAGTGGCGTTAAGCACGAAAGAAAAATCGGCTCTCAAGCAGCTAAAAGCGAGCCTTGAACAAGCTCTTGGCTCTCAGTTAATAGAGTTAAGATTATTCGGCTCGAAAGCCCGCGGCAACGACCAACCTGATTCTGACGTAGATGTGCTGGTTATTGTTGCAGCCGACGATTGGCGCATGCGTGATAAAGTCTACGATGTTGCGACGGATATATTACTGCAAAGAGACGTTTGCATATCACCGAAGGTTATTAGCAAGAATATGTTTGACCAGCTTTGCAAAGAAGGCACCTCTTTTATGTGCAATGTTAGCAGGGATGCGATCACCGTATGAATGAACTATCGCAAAAAGAGTTAAATCGAGCCAGAAAAGCCCTTCTGGCAGCAAAAACTTTGTTGGAAAATCAGCTTTACGAGGACTGCGTTTCGAGGTTCTACTACGCAGTCTTACATGCCGCCAAAGCTGCTTTAGCTCCTATTGGCATAGAGCCTGAATCGCACCACGCTGTCCGGCGGATGTTTGGCCTGCATCTTGTCAAGACCGGAAAAATCGAAAGGGACTTTGCACGAATTCTCACTGCCGAGCAGGAGGACCGAGAAATCAGTGATTACGACATTCACATCGAAATTGAGCAGGATACAGCCGCCAAAAGAGTCCTCGATGCAGAAAAGTTCGTTCAAAGAATCGAAAAATACCTTGGGGCTTAAATCGCCCTGAATACCAAATTCAGCAAAACAAAGTGAGTGGTAATTATGAAGGTTTTTCCTGAACGTTGGGGACCGGGAAGGTGTGCATTCGTCGGGTTTATCTTGACTGGCTGTATACCTGTCTTTATTGCGAGGCCCCTTGACTTTAATTTGAATCCTAAGACAGGGCCAGCTATAGTTTTCTGCTTTGGCCTACCTGGTGCGCTTCTTGGATGGCAGGCAGGCATCCGTCGCCGACAGGCGCTGCGGCAGCTTCAATGTCCAAAGTGTGGAAGTAAAAACATTGCTATCGGGGGAGGAAAGGCTAAGTCTTTCAGACGTAGACCCGACAAGTGCAATGCCTGTGGAAACGAATGGTAGCACCACCGGGCTTCCCTGAAGAGCTATCATCAGTATGCCGCAGATATTCAATTGGTGATGGGAACATACTCGACTTCCTTAAGAACGTACGGCCTGATGTAAGGACTGATTGATTCTCCGGTAACAAGTTCTACCCTGCGGCCTAACAAGTCCTCCAGCAAAAAGCATGTGTCAATAAAATTATCAAAAGTTTTTTTCGCCTCATCAAACTCCACCAGTATATCGACATCGCTCTTTACCCCGCCTTCTCCCCGGACAAAAGACCCAAACAGCCCTATGGACCTCACACCCAGAGAGAATAACTCCGCTCTGGATTTGCAAATAGCATCGATTATCCTTTCCTTTGTCAGATTTTGACTCACCATAAGTTACCGCCTTTTCGGCCCCGTCTCGGTGCTTCGCCGAGACGAGTTTCCAAACTTTCCGGGCAATCCCCGGTAAAAAATCACGAACGTTTGTTCTTCATAGTATATTACACCCTTCAAATAACATATCAAGAATTATCTTCACCGTTTTTTGAGTAGTGCATTTATTACTTTTACCACGTCAACCATTTCAGCTACATCGTGGACGCGAACGATTGAAACCCCTTCTGCCACACACAGAGCCACCGATGCAGCGGTTCCGAATATCCTGTCTTCGGGATTTTCTTTACCGGTGAGCTTGCCGATAAAGCTCTTACGGCTTGTACCAATTAATACCCGATAGCCGGAAGCAACAAATTTATCGATATTTCTTAAAAGCTGTAGATTATGCTCCAACGTCTTGCCGAATCCAATCCCCGGGTCAATAAAAATCATATTATTTGGCACACCAAGTTTCTCCGCTCGCTTTGCCCGTTCTAATAGAAACTCCAGAACCTCGCCAACCACATCATCATACTTGGGTTCGGCCTGCATTGTGGCAGGTGTTCCCTGTATATGCATCAGGACAACAGGCACCCGCTGCTCTGCTGCGAGTTTTCCCACTCGCTCTTCACTTAAAGCTGTTATATCATTGAGCATTGCAGCACCAGCTTTTAGAGCTGCTTCAGCAACCTCATAATTGTAAGTATCAATACTAATCGGAATATTTATCTTGTTGGCAAGTGCTTCTATAACAGGAATTACTCGCTTTAACTGCTCTTTAGTAGAAACCGGCTCCGAGCCCGGCCGGGTCGATTCACCGCCTATATCTATTATCGCAGCCCCATCAGCAGCCATCTGCACTCCATGCTCGATGGCCTTATTAGTATCGAGGAATTGCCCGCCATCACTAAAGGAGTCCGGCGTAACATTCAAAACTCCCATCACGATACAGCCAGCTGAAAAATCCAGCTGTCCCTTCGGCCATTTTAAGAGCATATCATTTCTCATATCAAACTCTAAATCCAATACCACCCAGCTTAGCTGATAACGAATCGCTCGGGTTTTCTAAAACAACCTGCGTGTTTTGGAATTCCCTTCGGACAGGATAATTCTTTCTCAAATCATCAAAGAGCTTACCCTTCTCGTCTTCCGTTACCATCGCTATTTCTCTTGTATTAAAATCGTCCCTGTTAATCACGTACACCCGCTGGACTATTCGATGAAGTATTTGCTGCACATCACCGCTTACTTCTTCAATCCTGATTTCAGGGGTCTCAGGCTCAGGTAGAAAATCCTCCATATCATATTTTGCTTCAAGTTTAAAATATTCGCAAGTTGCTTTATAAATCATAATCATTCCGACAATTTTGCCGTCCAACGAATAACCTGCAATGTGTGGTGTACCAACATCCACCATTTCCAGCAGTTCGGTATCAATTGCCGGCTCACTTTCCCATACATCCAGAACCACAGCTTCTAATTTTTTCGATTTTATGGCATATTTAAGGGCGCTGCTGTCAACAACACCGCCGCGCGAGGTATTGATAAAAACACAACCTGACTTTAATGATTTGAAAAACTTCTCATCGGCCAAATGAAATGTCTTATCAATTCCCTTTAAAGTCAGCGGCGTATGAAACGTTATAAAATCACAATTGTAAAGCTCTTCTATCGGCAGATATTTCGAATCTCCTGTTTGTCTCTGCAAAGGCGGGTCATTCAGATAAAGCTTCATTCCCAAAGCATTACATTTTTGAGCCACCCTGCTTCCGACGTTGCCAACACCTATAATGCCTATTGATTTGCCTTCGAGGGTGATTTTGTGCTTTTGTCCGATTTCGAGTAGCACTGCAATAACATATTCCGCTGCGGAATTGGCATTTGAGCCAGGTGCCGAGGCAAAGCCAATGTTGCGGCTTTTTAGGTAATCGACATCGACGTGCTCAAACCCGATTGTTGCAGTGGCTACGAATTGAACTTTACTGCCTTTTAATAACCCTGAATTGACCTTTGTGATACTGCGAACAAGCAGGATATCAGCATCACTGACAACATCCGGCTTCATGTCTCGTCCGGATATCGTTACTACCTCACCTATCGAGGAAAAACACTCAGCAACAAACGGTATATTCTCATCAGCAATTATCTTCATAATAAGGCCCAATAAACTTTGTATTTTTAAAGAATTTGGGCTATTTTAACTAAAATTCAGTTATTTGCATCAATTTTTCCTCGCTAAGTCCTAATATGAGCATTTTAAGAGGTACTAAAAAAATTTCACTTTTTCCAAATTTTTACTTGAACTGTTATGAGCATATGCCCATAATATATATAGAGCTTTCTCTTAAAACATTGAGTTTTCTTGAAAGGAACTGAGATGCCAAGAGGAAATGGGACAGGGCCGGGCGGCCAGGGACGCGGTGGTGGTCGAGGTATGGGGCAAGGTCAGGGCCAAGGTAGAGGTCGAATGGGCGGACCATTTGCAGCAGGGCCAGGCGGAAACTGTGTTTGCCCAAGCTGTGGAACTACCGAGCTGCACATTGCAGGACAGCCTTGTAATCAGAAGGTCTGCCCTAAATGTGGAACAATAATGACAAGACAATAACTTATAATTAGCCTATTTTATGAAAGGAGAATTATTATGCCACGTGGAGATGGAACAGGTCCTGCTGGGATGGGACCAATGACAGGTAGAGCTGCCGGTTTTTGTGCCGGCTATCCGGTTCCAGGGTATATGAATCCAGTCGGTGGACGCGGCTACTGGGGCTGGGGGCAAGGCGGCGGTCGGGGCCGAGGATTTGGACGCGGTTTCGGCCGGGCAGGAGCAGGCTTCGGTTACCCCGCCTTGGGCGTTGCAGTTTGGCCGAATGAGCCTTATTTTACAGCCAGTGCCCCACAAGTAACTGCACAACAGGAGCTTGACGGCCTAAAGCAGCAAGCCGAATACTTCCAGGATGCCCTCGATGAAATTAAAAAACGCATGGAAGAGCTCGAGAGCCAAAAAAGCAGCAAAAAGTAAAAAATAAACAGCCGCAGATTTGTGGCTTTCTGATGCAGTTCCGAGACTTCGTGGAGATGTTGTGCGCCTATGATAACCGAAGATGATAATCTACAAAGAATGTTTTGATTGCCGGAGACATTACTATATGGAAGTTTTGGTTAAGTATGAAAATGGATTCCGTTTTTCAGCCGTTTGCAAAAAATATACCGTTACAACCGGACGCGGTTAAGATGGCAATGACAAGCGGGACGGGATGTGGCCGGCTCAGCTTTTCGAAGCATCTATCGGAATGTGCATCGGCGGCTACATAGCGAAGTTCTGCAAGGAGCAAAATATTTCTTACGACGATATAACAATCGAATTGAGCCGCCGTACAGAAACCAGCTCATCAGGTACCACCCCATCGGAGGCTAAACCATCACACACCGCAAGAATAGATGCCAAAATCTGTCTTGGTGCAAAACTGTCCCAAAAACAGCAGCAAGGTATCTTGGAAGCAGCAGACAGCTGTCATATAACTAAAAGCATCGAACAAGGGATGCAAATTGTTTGTTCTTTAGCTGACGCTTAGGTAGATACCGTATGAGAATAATCTAACAAGGAGACTAAACGATGCCTATATTCGAATATAAGTGCAAAAAATGCGGGCATATAACCGAATTTCTGGAAAAAAGCAGCACCCACCGCAAACACATCTGCGAACAGTGCAAAAGTCCGGACTTGCAAAAAATATTATCATCTTTTGCCGCAGGGCACAGCAGCAGTTCAACATCACAGAACAACGGCTCCTGTCCTACCGGCACTTGTCCAATGTCTTAAGAAAGGATAAATTATGAAAATTGCGATTACCTCAACCGGAAAAACACTGGATTCACAAGTCGACCCACGCTTCGGAAGAGCTGCATGTTTTATTATTGTTGACACCGAAACGATGGGTTTTAATGTGATTGAAAATGAAAATGTTGCTAATGCCGGCGGCGCCGGCATTAGCTCTGCCAAGGTGGTAATTGACAGCGGTGCCGGTGCTGTCCTGACCGGTAATTGCGGCCCTAATGCCCAACGCACATTAAGTGTCGCTGGTGTGAAATTATATACCGGTGTTACAGGGACAGTCTCAGAAGCAATCGAGCTTTTCAAAAGCGGTAAATTGACCGAGGCCGCAGGCCCAAATGTTCAGGCACATTTTGGTACCGGCGGTAATTAATTTGCAAAAGGAGTAGTTATGGCGGCAAAGAACTCTGTGCCGGCCTGCGCTCAGTGTAAGACTAAGGAATGCCGGCAAGGAAAAGATTGCTTTGCAAAAGCAAACAATCACAGGCAGCTTTACAAAAATACCATAGCCGATTTGCATAGGGCTGGCTCAGAAATAGAAGCAAAATACTATCGCAAGAAAACACGCTTGGACGAAACAATCCTGTTTGCCAAACAGTTGGGCTATTCAAAAATAGGGCTGGCCTTTTGTATAGGATTAAGCAGCGAAGCAAAGATTATCGATGAGATTCTTTCCAGGCATTTTGAAGTGATATCAGTATGCTGTAAAGTTTGCGGAATCGACAAGAAGGATTTTGCTCTGCCGCAAATTTCATCAGAAAGCCAGGAGGTTATGTGTAACCCGGCAGGCCAGGC
>CAYSJK010000128.1:0-6710 GCA_964431375.1 uncultured Pirellulales bacterium | reverse complement strand
GTTGCACCTGCTGTGTCATCTATAATCTGGGCGTAAATATGTCTATTCGAGCGAAATACCGATAGTCTCGGCCGGTCCGGTGTTCCAAGGACCTTTTTACGGACATGATATTTACGCCTCTGTGCCGCTTTCTTTATTTGTTCTCTGGTCGTTACCATAAAAAACTACTATTGCTGTTTAATATCTTCCGAATTTCAAATTCTTTTCTGAAAACCAATGTTTAATTGTTATTTCTTATGCTGCTCCCGAAGTAAATGCTTTGCCAGCCTTGCGTCGGACTTGTTCATCAGCATAGCGGATACCCTTTCCTTTATAGGGTTCCGGAGGTCTTATTTTTCGGATATCAGCGGCAAACTGTCCCAGCAATCTCTTGTCTATTGACGAAAGTGTGAACCTTGCGGGGACATCATCGCCCCTGGTCGCATCGACTTCAATTTTTACCTTTACACTCTTTGGTATCACCATCTCTATCGGGTGGGAAAAGCCAATCTGAAAAACCAGCTTTCCACCTTTATCTTTGATGTTAAAGCCGGTGCCGTATATTTCCAGTTTCTTCTCGAAAGCCGTATTCACGCCGGTAACCATATTGGCAATCAAGGCTCGCATCGTGCCGTGTAACTGTTTGCACTGATGGTTTTGAGGTTGTTCGTTTTCAACCGATATTTTCCCTTCGGAATCGTCGATTTTTACCTTTATGCGTGGCAGGCAATCCATCTGTAGCTCACCAAGAGGCCCTGAAACTTTGATACTAAGGCCCTTTTGCTCGACCTTCACTCCCTGAGGGATAGTAATAGATTTTTTCCCAATGCGACTCATTAGCTAACCGTACAAAGTACCTCGCCGCCGATTTTATTCTGTCGGCAGCTTTTATCGCTCATTATTCCTTTGCTTGTTGAAACAATTGCTACGCCCATACCGGCCAGGACTTTCGGTAACTTGTCAACTGGTGAATAGATTCTGCGCCCGGGTTTGCTTACTCTTGTTATCTCGTTAATAATAGGCTGCCCTTCTTCATCATACTTCAATATAATTCTTAGTATTCCCTGCTTATTATCATCAATTCGGTCGAAATCTTTGATATAACCTTCCTCCTTCAAAACTCTCGCTATACCTTCGCAGACATTCGACGCCCTGATATTAACCTGCTCTTTATTTATTCGCACAGCATTGCGAATTCTCGTTAGCATATCGGCTATTGGATCACTGTGACTCATCGGTTAATCCTTACTTGTTTCTATGTCTTATGGCTCCTTGATTTACCAGCTTGCTTTCTTTACTCCCGGTATTTTCCCCTCGTTCGCTAATTTTCTAAAGCAAATCCGGCAAATTTTGAACTTGCGATAAACTCCTCTGGCTCTGCCGCATAGTTGACAACGCGTGTATTGTCGAACGCGAAATTTCTGCTTTTTTTCTGCCTTGTTTTCTAATGCCTTAGTTGACATCTATACGCCTCAATCCTCATATCTTGTTCTAAATTTTATTCTTCACGGCTTACTGACGTAGAGTTTCTGAACGGCATACCTAAAAGCTGGAGCAGTTTCCTTGCCTCTTCATCGGTCTTTGCCGTCGTTATAAAGGTTATGTTCATACCCTGCTGAAACTCTATCTTTGCCGGATTGATTTCCGGAAAAACACTTTGTTCTGCCAGACCCATCGAGTAATTACCTCTGCCGTCAAAGCTGTTTGAGTTTAGGCCTCGAAAATCTCTTACCTGAGGGATTGCAAGATTAATAAGTCTATCCATAAATTCATACAACCTCACACCGTGGATGGTAACCTTCAAAGCAGTTTCCATACCCTGGCGAACTTTGAAATTAGATACACTTTTTTTGGCTTTACAAACGACGGGCGTTTGGCCGGTAATCAACATCAGGTCCTTTTTGGCAGGTTCCAGAAATTTTTTATCTAGCGCCGCCTTTCCTACACCCATAGACACAACGACCTTTTTGACCTGCGGCACAGCCATAGAATTCTTGTAGCCGAATTCCTTAATAAGCTCAGGTACTACCTTGCTCTTGTATGTATCTTTCAAACGTGCCATTGATTACCTTGTTAACTATCTATTTTTTAGCTAACCTCTGTGTCTTTTTCAAAACTCTTAAATTTCAGTACCATCAGCGAAAACGCGTTTTTTCCTGCCCTCCTTGTTTACCTTATAACGGACCCTCTCGCCTTTTGAACTCTTCGTGTTTACCGGCAGGACATTGCTGATATGTATCGGCTGTTCAACATGGATTCGGCCCCCCTGGGGGTTTTTGCGTGAAGGCCGAACGTGCTTATTCGCTATATTATGTCCCTGAATCACTACTTTATTCTTTTCGAGTATGACACGCAGCACTCTGCCGGTAGCGCCTTTATGGTCACCGGATATTATCTCAACCATATCACCTTTTTTAATGTGTGAAGCCATATAATTATGCCTCGTTTTTACATCTGGTATCTCGCTTCGCGAGACACCTTTGACGCATTTATACTACCTCGCTTGCTAACGAGATAATTTTCATAAAATTTTTCTCTCGAAGCTCACGGGCTACAGCACCAAAAATTCTTGTTCCTATCGGATTACCATCATTATCAATCATCACTGCGGCATTGCTGTCGAACCTTACATAGCTGCCATCTGAGCGCTTCACAGGGCTTTTGGTACGAATAACAACGCATTTATGTACCTTCTTGTCATCCAGCTGGCAGGTAGGCAGTGATTTCTTTATAGCTACACAGACAATGTCACCTATAGTTGCAACAGGGCGCCTGAACTTTCCCCTGGACCCACCTTTGCCAAGAACCTTAATGCACAGTGCTGCCTTGACACCTGAGTTGTCGGCTATGTCCAACATTGTTTCCTGCTGAATCATTGTCTCGTGTCTCGTATTTTACTTTTCTTTTATGTCTGAGCTGCCTTTTCCACAACCTTTACAAGGCGCCAGCTTTTACTTTTACTGTAAGGACAGCACTGCGCAATTTCGACGAGGTCACCGACACCTGCCTGGTTTTGTTCATCGTGAACGGCCAGTTTTGTCCTTCGCCTTACGTATTTGCCGTATTTTGGGTCTTTGACCTTAAAATCAATAGCAACTTTTATGCTTTTATTGCCGCTATTGCTTATTACCACACAAGTTTGAGTTTTTATCTTTTGGTCCTGCATCTTCTTTCTTCCATTCGTCAAATGTCTAAGACTTCATATTACCGTCCTTGACGAATTATCGTTTTGAGCCGCGCAATGTCACGCTTGACGTTGACTACGGCTTTGGAATTTTCCAGTTTTTCTGTAACCGCCTGGGAACGCAGGTCAAACAAATGCCGCTGGAGCTCTTGCAGTTTGCCTTCCAGCTCATCGGGGCTCATCTCACGGTATTCCTGTGCTTTCATTGTCAAAATTTCCTTTTATACTAAATGTCTTCGCCTGATTAACCTGCACTTGATTGGCATTTTATGAGCAACTCTGACCAGCGCCCGCTTTGCCACCTCTTCATTCACTCCACCTATCTCAAAGCAAACCTGGCCTGGCCTGACTCGGGCGACCCAAAATTCCGGCTCACCTTTACCTTTGCCCATCCGTGTTTCCAGGGGCTTGGAGCTTACCGGCTTATGCGGAAAAATCCTTATATAGACCTTGCCTTCACGATGCAAAAAATGGGTCGCCGCTACACGACCGGCTTCAATGTTCTTGGCGCTTATCCAGCTGCGTTCTAAGGCCTGCAAGCCGTACTCGCCAAACGCCACATAATTGCTTCTGGTCGCGTTACCCTTCATCCTGCCGCGTTGGCTTTTACGGTATTTAACTCTTTTCGGCATCGTTGCCATCTTTTACACCCTTGGAGAAAGCATATATAATATTAATCGCTGTTTTTTTGGTCGCTTTCTGTTTCAGTGCTGCTTTGCTTTGTTGTTGATTGCTGCTTAGTATCAGCTTCTTTCGGTGGTGCAGCAACATTGGTTTTTGTGGCACTTTGCCTGTCTGTTGCTGTCGCTGCTTTTGTTGCAGTACCTGCTGCTCGTCTTGGACTGGTACGTCTTGTTGGTGGGCGATGTCGACGACGCGGCGTCACTTGCTCAGTTTCTTCTCCGAATTTGCCTTTATAAATCCAGGCCTTAACACCAATTGCCCCGTAAGTTGTTTTTGATGTTGCTACTGCATAATCCACATTAGCATCGAGTGTGTGCAGCGGAATACTGCCAAGCTTCTGGGTCTCCTTACGTGCCATTTCTGAGCCTGCCAGTCGTCCGGAGCAGATAATCTTAACTCCTTTGGCGCCGGCATTGATTGCAGATTCGCAATATTGCTTCATAGTGCGTCTAAATGAAGCACGCTTGCTTAATTGCTCGGCAATTGCTTCGGCAACCAGAGTGGCATCGAGCTCCGGTTCTTTTATCTCGATAACATTGACGGCTATCTTTCTGCCTGTCAGTTCTTCAAGCTCTTCTCGCAACCTGTCGACTTCACCGCCTCTGGGACCGATGACAATGCCCGGCCGGGCACTGCGGAGAGTTATCTTTACTTCGTTACGCGTTCTGATTATCTCGGTCTTGGCCACGGCTCCTTTGGGCATGCTGCGGTTGAATTTCCTGTCAACATACTTACGGATCTTCTGGTCCTCGACAAGAAAATCACCGTACTTGTCTTTTGAGGCGAACCAGGTGCTCTGCCATCCGAGCGTTATTCCTGTTCTAAAACCTATTGGTGATGTTTTTTGACCCATAATCTCGTACTTCGTTTTTTTCTCTTGTTTTTCTTATTCTTGTGTCACCGTTATATGTATATGACAGGCCTTTTTGTTAATAGGATGTGCTCTGCCCCTGTCTTTCGGCATCCATCTTTTCGTGCCGATGCGTGTTCCTGCATCATCGACACGGGCACAGCTCACATATAGACTGTCAACGTCTGCCTGCTGCTCGTCCGCATCTGCAACGGCAGCTCGTAGGACCTTGTCAATCATCGTTGCAGCGCGTTTTCTTGTGAACTTTAATACATCCATTGCATCCTGGACACGCCGGCCGACTATCAACTGTGTTACTAATCTGGCCTTGCGAGCTGAAATTGGTGCAAAGCGATAAGAGCTACGCCAGTCTGCCAAATCGTTTAACTCAACTGACAAAGCCGTCGAAAGCTGACGAATATCATTTGTCCGAGGTCGTGGTTTATAAAGGCCCTTTTGCCAGTTTCTAATAGCCAACGCTGCCTGTTTCTTATCAAGTCCGCCTCTGGCAAGGTGGCCGGACAGCTCCTCTACACTCATCTGGCGCTGCCGGCAAAGTTCTTTCAATTTAATTGCGCTTAACATATCGTAGCTCGTATTACGTATCTCACTTTATGATTCGCGGGATACACTTGAATAATATTGTTATTTTATTTTCTTACTCGAATGACCTTTAAAGGTTCTCGTCGGTGAAAACTCGCCCAGTTTATGTCCCACCATATCTTCCGTAACGAAAACCTTATTAAATATCTTCCCGTTGTGGACTGAAAAGGTGAAGCCAACGAATTCCGGGATAATTGTACATCTTCTCGCCCAGGTCTTTATTGGTTCCTTTGAGCCCAAAGCAATTTGCTTGTTCACCTTCACAAATAGCTTCTCGTCAACGTATGGTCCTTTTTTAAGTGATCTTCCCATTTTTTAGTATCTTGTATTCCTTTTATTATATTGAGTTCATTTTCAGCACAAAAAACCTACAAAGCTAACTGTTTTTGCCGTTTGGTTTTACGTCTTCGGATAATCCTCTTATTACTTGGGTTTCTGGGATTTCTTGACTTTCCACCTTTTGCCAGTACACCAGTGGGTGAACAGGGATGCCGCCCACCACCTCGACGGCCTTCTCCTCCGCCCATCGGGTGAGCAACGGGATTCATCGCTACGCCTCTTACATGCGGCCTGCGACCCATATGGCGCTTTCGTCCGGCCTTGCCAAGCTTAATATTCTGGTGGTCGGGGTTACTGAGCTGGCCAATTGTTGCACGACATTCTTTGCGAAGCATTCGCATCTCACCACTTGGCAAAACGATGGTTACCCAGTTTCCTTCTTTAGCCATAATTTTTGCAGCACCGCCGGCGCCTCTAACCAGTTTTCCACCTTGGCCGGCGGTCATTTCGATATTGTGAATCTCGATACCGGCTGGAATCGCACCCAGCGGCATTGAATTGCCGGTCCTGGGTTCGCAGGAAGCGCCACTTTCTACTTGGTCTCCGACCTTTATACCCAACGGTGCTAATATATATCTTTTTTCGCCGTCCGCATAGTGCAGAAGCGATATAAAACAATTCCTGTTAGGGTCGTATTCGATAGTTGCTACTTTTGCAGGGACACCGTCTTTATTACGCTTAAAATCGATAATACGGTAAATTTTTCTTGCCCCGCCGCCTCTGTGCCTCGTGGTTATGATACCTTTATGATTCCTTCCACCAGCTTTCTTTATACGCTTGCACAGCGACTTCTCAGGTTTGTCGGTCGTTAGCTCAGCGTAATCATTCACCGAGCTGTTCCTGCGTCCGGCACTTGTTGGTTTATAAACTCGAATACCCATAACTTATATCTCGTTTTTAGAACAAATCTATATGATAATCCGGCTCTAAATATATGACGGCTTTTTTCCAGCTTGCTGTGGTACCAAGGTGTCTGCCTCTGCGGCGCTGCTTGCCTCTGCGGTTAGCTGTTCTCACTTTATTTACCTTAACATTGTACAGCGTTTCCACGGCCTTTTTTATTTGGATTTT
>CAYSJK010000127.1:0-6754 GCA_964431375.1 uncultured Pirellulales bacterium | reverse complement strand
GCCAATTTGCTGGAAAATGCACAATCGGTAATATGTGTCGGCCTAAACTACAAACCGCTAAAACAAAAACTAAAATCGCTCAACGATGCTACAATGGGCAAAGTAGCAAGCTACGCCCAATATGAAGATTATCATCTGTTTATAAAGACACAATTGCGAAAACTAATTGATTTCATTACATCCATCACCAGCCGAGAGCATAAATTCAAAATCTGCGTTGATTCAGCCCCATTGGCAGAAAGAGCATTGGCCGCCAGAGCCGGACTTGGTTTTATTGGGAAAAATCATATGCTAATCAATCCCACACTCGGCCCACAAATACTTTTAGGTGAAATAATAACGACTCTAAAACTACCAACCGATAACCCGATTACAGACAACTGCTCTAACTGCAATAGGTGCATCGATGCCTGCCCAACAGGTGCGCTTGGGCCTGACGGCCAATTCGATGCCAATAAGTGTATCAGCTATCTTACGATAGAATACAAGGGACAGTTATCCGCCGATTTAGCTGAAAAAATCGGTGACCGGCTCTTCGGCTGTGACGAATGTGTCCTCGCCTGTCCCTATAAGCAAAATTCACCTGTATGTAAAAACAAGCAGTTTAAATTCTATAGCGACAGGGCTGAACTCGACCTTCAGAAAATCCTTGAAACGACTGAAGAAAAATTCCAGATTGAATTTGCCGATTCCGTCATCTTACGCTCAGGCCTTGACCAACTAAAAAGAAATGCTAAAATCTTCCTTGATAATACAAAAAAGTAACCATGGATTCCGCAGATTTTAACAATATTAAGAAAGAGATATTACGCTGGATAAGAACCTAATATATAATAGAAAATCATAAGAAGATTGTAGTTGTGTTGGAGAATAATAAAGCCTGTGGAGTAGATCCTACACGATATGTCTCTGTAGATCACTGACACAGACTTAAAATAGCACTCGTTATGGACTTTTTCAGCAAAATAGCGAAGGTATTGTCCCAACTATGGGAATGGATTGCAAGGGAAGAGAATCGCAAGATAATTGCGTTTATCGCGGCTGGTATAAGCGGTGCGATAGGAATTACATGGAAAGTCATCTCTCATGTTCGCGAGAGAAAGAGACAAAGTTCTCTGGCAATCAGCTTCGGTAACATCGCCGTGCCGGAAGTCCCTCACGGTGGAAGAAGCGTTCATGAATCACCGCTTAACAATCCATTTAGCCTCAAATGCGTTAAATACTTTGAGTTCGGGAATGTCGATCCTGTGCTGGATGTTACAATTATCAACTGCTCCAACGATCCTGTCCTTGTGACGTCGGTGGGAGCCGAAGTTGTGTGTGTCGCCCAACGCTGGTTGGTAGGCGCCATTTTGGAGGCTTTCACTGTCAGAGTCAAAGAACGCGTGGTGGTTACAATGCCGGACATCTGGAAAGAATTAAAGACACGCGGTCAATGGACCAAACTTGCGGAAACGAAAGGGTCGACCTCGCTATCGGAATTTGCTGACATACGGGATATAGATCCTCAATCAATCGGCAAATGTGTTTGGAGCCAGCTACGAGACCCAGAGTATTTGGGTGTGAATGCGCCGTACCGGTATACGTTATCTCTTAGCAAATATAGGAAACGCATGCCCGACCACGCTATTCTAAAACTCTTAGTTGATACGAACCGTGGGAAAGTAAGTTCCGCTCCAATCTACCTTTTTGTTGCTGCCCACATTATGCACGTTACTACAAAAGAGGAGGCAGAGGATTCAGATGAAGTTGATATACTTATCAACAAGGCAAATGAATACTATAAAAAAGGTAAGTACACCGAGGCTGAACCACTACTTAAGCGCGCACTTAACATTCAAGAGAAGATTCTTGGTGCAGAAAATCTCGAGGTTGCCACACTCTCTCATAATCTCGGAGTACTTTACTACTATAAAGGCAAATACGGCGAGGCAGAACCGCTTTACAAACGTGCTCTCCAAGTCATGGAGAAACACTTAGGAGCAGAGCATCCTGAAGTTGTCAAATGCCAAAATGATTTGGAGTTGTTATACGAAGCTCGGCGGAGAGGCTCTAAGGCTAAGCCAATCATCAAGTCGGAAAGCGGAGAGCCGATGGTCCATCAGAGTTTCCTGGATGAATTGATGAGACTCGAAGGTGCGGGCAAATACGATAAGGCGATAGATTTGGCAAAAGAGCTGCTTAAAGCGGCAGAAGATTACTACGGCTCAGACAACGAACTTGCGGCGAATTTGCTAAACCGTGTTGGAGCACTATATTACAAAAAGGAGTACTATAAAGAAGCGAGTCAATTTTTTGAACGTTCACTGAAGATCCGGGAGCATTGCTTCGGGAATAACCATATTGATGTAGCGAATAGTCTAAATAACCTCGCATCCGCATTGCGGGAACAAAGGATATATCCTAAGTCCGAGACACTTTATAAACGTTCTATATCTATTCTGGAGCACTTGGGTGAGCACAAACAACTGGCTGAAGTGTTAATGTATTATGCAATATTGTTGCATCAGACTAACCGGCATAGTGAGGCCCAACAAATTATGATGCAGGCTGAGAGAATTCGAAGCGAAAAAAAGTAGGACATTAGAAGAAGATACTTAACTTTAAGATAGGAAAAAAACATGATAAAGTCTGGTAGGGTAAGTTCTTACCAATATGGTTTTTTATGGACAAGGAATACATCAAAAAACTCGCTGAGGACCCGAGATTTATTCCGGGTATTTATAACTATTGCGACCGATGGTGCGAACGCTGCCCGTTCACATCCCGGTGTATGAACTTTGCGATAAGCGAAGAACAATTTGACGACCCGGAAGCTCAGGACATAAATAACAAAGTCTTCTGGGATAAATTATCTAAAATCTTCCAAGTTACTCTTGAGATGGTCAGGGAAACCGCAGAAGAGTGGGGTATCAACCTTGATTCTCTCGACCTTCAGCAAAGCAATGAAGAATACGAAATAACCCGGGACCTCGCAGAGAACCACGAATGTTGTCAGGCGGCAAAAGAATATAGTCAAATGGTGAAAAACTGGTTCGATTCAGCAGGAGAACTTTTCGAGCAAAAGGCAGATGAGCTGGGTATGAAAGCACGACTTGAACTACCCAATTCCAATCCAGCTAAAGAAGCAGCCAACCTCAAGGATACAGTGGATGTAATCCGATGGTATCAGCATTTTATCTATGTTAAACTTATAAGAGCAATTCGAGGCAGTATCGAAGATGCTCCTCAGGAATTAGATGAATTTCCTAAAGATTCGGATGGCTCAGCAAAAGTCGCTTTAATCGCAATGGACCGTTCGATTTCTGCCTGGGGCCAGATGCTTGAATATTTCCAGCAAAGCGAAGATAACATCCTTAACATCCTTATACACCTTGACCGATTTCGCAGGAAAACAGAAAAAATATTTCCGAATGCAAGGGAATTTGTCCGGCCGGGATTCGATAATACAGATAAGGACAACTTACGAATTACAAGTCAGGAGTGATTAAGGGGCGAGGAAAGAATCGGTCTCACAGGAGGGTAGTTCGCAACCTTTAACTTCGCTGCCCGGTTGCATCTGCTGCAGTGTGAATATATCGTCAGTACCGATACGACGACCCTTTATAAACCTCACAGAGCCGTTACCGAACAAAACATTCTGGCCGCGACGATTGTGATTGCCACTATTGATGGAAAATAACCTTTTGGTCAGCCGGAGCTTGAAATCATTAGAATCGTCGGTTTTCAAACCATCAAAAATAGGATTCGCATCTGCCATTATAGGCTCTGACCCGAACGTGCAGGGAGAATTAGGACACCTTACTCGGATACTGTAGGTTATGTATTTTCTTTCGGGAAAATCGTTGTAATTTCGCACATCAATGTTACTGAATTGAAGTTTTTGGCTATGAGCTTTTCCGGGACAGACAAAGTTAACCGGCTTGACATAATCGCCTTTAACCAGAAGCCATACATTTCGAGTATTAGACAAGTTCTCCTTGCCCTGATAGCCCACCTTCCACCATGGTGCGCCAGCCGACACTGCTACCATGGGTAGTTTATTGTCGTGGTCAGAAACGTAACTACTTAAACCTTGAAAGATACTGCCCAACTGCATCTCACATCGCTTCTGCCAGGATCTCTGCCTGGCATAAGTCAACCAAGGAAACAAAACGCCGGCGACAAGCAGAATTACTGCCGCCACTGTTGCCAATTCACCGAAGTTACGCCAGAACGAAACCTTAGTAACAACCGTCCGTTTTTGTTCCTCGTCAAGCAATTGCTCAAGCCCACGGTGCCCTGAGTTTGCAAGACTATTCACTCGCCAAATTGTACCATCTACCAGTTCATCCGGACAGGGCTCAAATTCTATGCTATCAAGCGGTTTAAGGGTGGCTTTAAGAGAGGAGTGAATTTTTGTTGCCTCTTTGTTTGAAACAATTAGCGCCTCAGCTTCGGCACTTTCCTGTTCAGATGTCAAACCAAAACAATAATCAAATATCAGATGTTTCTGCTCGTTGTTAAGTGGGCTCATATATCCGTGCTCCCGTATGACGCCTTCCACTCCTTTGAGAATCGGCCCACAGCCGTGTGGAGTCTGCTTTTGACCGTACCAATAGGTATACTTAAAATCTGGGCCATTTGTTTGTAAGAAAATTTGTTAAAATACGCCAAAATTAAAATTTCACGTAAATTTTCGGGCATATCCGCTATAACCTGTTCTACCCGTAAAGCGGTCTCGCCTCTTTCCAACTCCTCGTAAGGCATTGTCGTATCAGAAGTAATGGTGTTCAAGACCTCATCGAACGACAACTCCTGCGAATCTGCTATAGTACCAATGGGCACAGCGGCTGTACGCTGGTATTTTCGAAGGGCATCTTTTGCCTTATTAGCAGCGATTGTAAACAACCAGGGACGTAAAGGCCGATTGTGGTCGAAGCTGTCGCGGCTTGTAAATAACTGTAAAAAAGTCTCCTGAAAGACGTCTTCAACCAGCTCCCGACGGTTCAGGAACTGCCTCAAGAACGCATAAAGACCGTTTTTATAACGACTTACGATTTCACGAAATGCGGATTCATCGCCTTCTCCAAATTGGGCGAGAAGCTCCGCATCTGTCGGTTCTTTCGGGATACTTTTCACAATTTAAGCTCTTATACAAAAACAATTACATACAACAATAGTATTATATGCAATTTAGATGCAAATTAAAATTCTTATCACAAAGTATTTATGTAACCGACAGATAAGACAAAATTAGTTTAATCTAAAATTGATTGTAGTCCGGATTGTTAATTTAGGCGATTTGACAGATTATATCGGACGTTTTGAGCGAGTGAACCTTTTTAATTGCTTATGACTTGTTTACAATTTACTATTGAGACTGAAAACTTTTTGACGAACAACTGTGAAATAATTGGGCTGGATTTCTATGGTTGGGATTATATCAAATCCTGATACGTACCAAAAACTGCAGATACTAAGTGCCGACGCTCAGTATGATTTGGCGTGTGCGTGCAGCAGTAACAAGGACGAACACCGCATGCGAAGCAGCGAAGGAAAATGGATATATCCAATAACACTACCAAACGGCGGTAAAAGCACGTTATTTAAGACACTGATTTCAAATGTATGCAGCAATGACTGCAAATACTGCCCTCTTAGAGAACAAATGGATATTCGGCGGTGTAGTTTACGGCCTGAGGAAACGGCGAAGGTATTTCTGGATTACTATAATCGACGAAAAGTTTACGGGCTGTTTTTAAGTTCAGGGGTCTTGGGGTCGGCTGATTCAACAATGGACCGGCTTAATAAAGTGGCGAAGATACTGCGAAGAAAGTATGGTTTTAAGGGCTATATTCATTTGAAGATTATTCCGGGGGCAAGTGATGCAGCAATAGAAGAGGCGGTTTCATTGGCCAGCGCAGTATCGCTGAATATTGAGACGCCGGGGGAAGAGAACTTAGCGAAGCTATCGGAAAAGAAAAACTACATTCGTGATATCATCGAGCCAATAAAGCTGATAAGCAGGTTAGTCGGACGCGGGTCAAAATACGAGGGGACAAAGCAAACGACACAGTTTATCGTGGGGGCAGCCGGGGAATCAGATGCGGAAATTGTGAAGTATATGTATGGATTGTACAAAAGATTGAAAATGAACAGGGTATACTTCAGCGCGTATCAAAAGGGCCTGGGAGATGAATCTATTGCAGGTGAGCAGGCAGGATTGGAAAGGACAGGCGATATATTCATGCGGGAACACCGGCTGTACCAGGTGGATTTTCTGCTTCGCAAATATAAGTTTGCCGAATCAGATATTATTTTCGATGAGAGCAGCAATCTTTCTTTAGCTATTGACCCTAAAGAGGCCTGGGCGATGAGACACCCTGAGTTTTTTCCAGCGAATGTAAATCGAGCTTCACAGTTTTCTCTTTTACGGGTGCCCGGACTGGGACCGATTACAGTAAAAAGGATTTTACAGCAACGGAAGAAAAACCGCATAAATCGTATCGAAGATATTGGCAAGGCGGGGCTAAGGTTACAAAAAGCGAGTAAATACTTGACTTTTTAGGCATTGGATGGGAGAACAATTAAACCGTCTAACGTAAGTAAAATGTCGTGGGGCTATCGTTAAATAATACAAAATCACGGGAGGCAACATTATGGCCGTAATTACGCAAAATTTGCAGAAAGTGCTTTGGTTTTCAGGTGGATTGATAGCTGTGGTTGCTGTCGCTTTAATATGTCATTATTTGCTGTTTCTAACCCTTGCCCG
>CAYSJK010000126.1:0-6850 GCA_964431375.1 uncultured Pirellulales bacterium | reverse complement strand
GTTATAATGGTAAACCCGCAAGTCCTTGTTTTATAAGGACTTGCGGGCTCTTTTTATTAAAATAATTCGAGTTGTCGTGGTGGTGAAGGGGCGGGTTTTCGCATTTTTCCCAAAAAAGTATGCATTCGGCCGAATTGCTTATCGGTGATTGTAATGAGCCGTACTTCTCCATCGGGGGGCAGAAAATTTTTGACTCTATTATAGTGGACATCAGCATTTTCCTCACTGGCACAATGCCTTACATACACCGAATATTGTAGCATACTAAAGCCATTTTTCAAGAGATTTTTTCGAAAGTGTGTATAATCTTTGCGTGCTTTTTTTGTATCCGTTGGCAAATCGAACATAGTAAAAATCCACACTGCTCTGTACCCGCTTATTATCATAATTTTGGCAAATCGATAAATTTCTGCTCACCTGAAAAACATCTCTGAAGTGAAGCCATTGTCCGATGAAGAGCGACCATTAAAGGGCCGGTAAAGCCTGCTATTGTTACCGGCTCATATAGCACTTCCAAAATCTGTGCTTTAATCGGTTGGGTAAGTTCGTGCGGGACTCCCTCACGCTCACAAATATCTCTAACTTTGGCTTCAACAAAACCGCGAAATGGCTCTAATAAATCATCGGCCAAACAAAATGCGTTGTAACGATTTCGATGGTGAATTCCAAGCGATGGCAATAGTCCAGCGGAACACAATGCCCGCGCAACCGCCGCCCGCATTACCATATAACCGTAGTTGAGAAGATTGTTGGGTGGGATACCGTTGATGTCTCTGTGAAACTGAACATCCTGCAAATAGACAGGCCAGAATTTTCTACTGGCTTGTGCCTCTATATTCTCCGGGTCACCAGAGCGAGCCTTATGTCGCAGTGCCATTAAGACCGGATAAATGTCACTATCTTTACCTACTAATTTTGCCTGATGTTTGATTTTTGCCTGGACAATCTGTTTCCATAACCTTTTTTTTACCGGCTCTTTCGCCTCTATCTGTTGGCGGAATCTCTCGGTTTGAAGTGAGTTACTTTCGATAGGAAGGAGCATCCCTGTTGGATGGTGATTTTCTCCGCATAAGACCACGGCTGAACCACACCGCAAAAGCTCTGTAAAAACAGAATGTGTATATGTCGTCCCGCGATGGTCAACTAAAAGTACTCCGATATCTTCGCAGGGAATGCTCCCAACCTCTTTGCCTTCTTCCCTGATAATTAACTGGCTGTATTTTATGGATAAATACGTCCTTGCCGACGATATCTCGACAATCCGCTTAATCATTCATCCTAACTCGTGCTTATCCGCTCAGATGCTTCTATCTCTTTATCGACAAAGCCAAGAGCCCCCTTAACCTAATCATTCGCCGCATAAATTCTCCCAAGTGGATCAAGTGTGACCTTATAACCATCAAAAAGATGAGCCGTCTTATCTATATATGTTTCTTTTTTGTCAATCTTCGCTGCTGTATGATGGCGAAATCGAACTATCTTATTCGCATCCATCTTCTGAATTCGGTAAAGATCCATTTCACCCGCTTTGTTTTTCATCATAACCATATCATTAATCGCAAGCGAGCAGACAAATCTTGTCCCCAGACCACGATTTCGTTGAACTACCGGCTCCCCATTGCAACTTCGGCGTACTGCCTCAAACATAGTTACCACAACAGATTCTCTTTTTCCTTTTTTCTCACCTTCTGTATACTCCCAAATCTCAACATGGTGGTTGCTCCCCGGCTTGACATACCTATATGTCTTTCCATCTTTATCCTTGATACCCTCAGTATTGCCCAAAACCTCCATGATTCTCACCTTTATGATAGGAATTTTCTTCTTGCTCTTCTTTGTTTTCATATACAGCGGCTTAGTAGTCCAAATATCTTTGGAGATATTCCTTTCTTTGACCTTCTTATCTGGATCAATGCCAAATTCGGCCAGCCTGCTTTTCACAATGCCCTTTACAGTATCATCAACTATTTTTGATACCATCGGAACAGTTAAATCTTCCAGTTTCTTACGATATACGAAATATTCTTGGCCTTTTTCATCTTTCAATCCAGTCGGGCCATAATTGGTCTCTTCATGAAGTGCTCCCGATACCTTCCGCCTTGGTTTGTGCGATACATTTATGTGCTTGACCTTTTCGGCAAGCTCCTCCCTGAAATGTGGCCATGGCGGTTGAAAACTGATTGTTCCATCTGAATATTTGCTCTTTCCCAACTGACGAAGATGTTCTGGACCTGTAACGGCAATAACCGCTGCATCTATAGCATGGTGTCGATGGTCATCCCTGTCCTTGACAAATCCCCATTGGTAGCCAAGTTCAGACGTGGTCTTGCCCCTTGTTCCGCTAACATTACTGCATATTTGTTTAAGATATTTCACAACCTCTCTGTTTATATATCGCGTATCGTTAAGCTCCCGGATTATTATCTTTCCTGTATCAATTTCTTTCTGCCAAAATTTCTGTTTTTTCCAGTATGGCATTGCTGTTTTATTTATTCGCTGATTTAGCTGCTCGAATTTCTCAGGGTTGCTGCTATATGTTTCATAAGGTGTCTGGTTCTTTTTGACGTGAATATTTTCGTGAACCTCACAAAGCGTCTTATTCATATAGCTATCGTCTAGGATCAGGTCGTATGGCAGAATATGCTCGATTTGAAATTCAGGATTTGGTCCAAATAAGGCCTCTTGTGAGATTGCTTTTCCTGTATAAGGACATACTTTCCCGCATTCTATCCAGAGGTTGTATTTAATAACATCGTCTCTGGAAGGATTCGCTATCCCCATGTCCTCCATCAATCTTTTTCTCGTCTGCTCATTACGTTTCTTATTATCCAGCATCTTAAAATGAATCTCTTTTCGCTGCCTTGCATTTCCTCTGACATCTCTGGCCATCTCTATCTTTATATTCTTTGGTTTTCCATATTCACGGAATATCGCATTAACAACCTTTCGAACTTCAAACAGCGCACGATTGACTAACGGATTACGCAAATCTTCGGGCATACCCAGCTTATCAGCTTCTCCTGCTTCTTTATCCCTGTTACGCTCCGGATAAACTTTATTCAATGCCTCATCCGTCCGCATTCCATCTTCCATTAAAGGCAGTAATTTTTGAATGGCCTTACGTGAAAAACTCATATACCCTCTTGGCAGAGAAATCTTTACGGCTTTTTCTGCCTGCTCTTCTGATAAACCATAATCAACAATCATCTTTTCAAGAAGCTCATCATTCTCAAGTTCCAAACAGACTTTATTTATTTCTATTTTTTGCTGATTATCCAGTGCATCCCATCGTTTAGCACCAAATATATTCCGACTTCGCATTGCTGCTGTAAATTCATCTCCCTTCAATTTTTCCCTTTTCTTTCCCCTCTCATTTATCTCATATTCCCAGTTGAATTTCTGCGTCTCCAGCAGTCCAAGTTTTTTACGAATTGTTGTAAATCTGACCTCTCTTTTCTTATTTAGTTCGTCCAGTATTATTTTCCGTTGCTCAGGTATCAGAGTCTCAATCGTTCCGTCCGGATTACATATTTTCAGATTATTTACATCCTGCAAAATTCGAAATCTTATTGCGTACCAGTCTCCCCGTGGACAACGTTTCTCCCCATCTTCAAGTTGACAATCACCTATCGTATCTGGGTCCCATTTCATCGGTCTCTGGAAGAATATAATCTCGTCTCTGATTTTCTTTCGAAGCTCATCCGTTAACCCTTGCAAGTAATACTCAGATTGTTTTGCCCATAATAAGTCGAATTCGTGTTCATACATTGACCTGAATGTATATTGCTCGCGTATCCGTTGCTCCTCAGGATCAAGTCCAGCAAAATACTCTCCCAATGTTCTGTATCCTTGCTCTTCAATCACAGATTGGAGTTCCCCTGCACTTTTTGCGATTTGGCCTTCTTCTTTCAGGCTGCCAGTTTTTCTATTGCTCTTAAAACCTCTGCGTTGGTTTATATGGAACAGCACACGCCCGAATTCATATAAATCCAGCTTTTCATCGAGTCCTTTTTTCCTAAGCTCATAGGGATTTTTCTCATTGAGAAATTCGTTTAACTCCTTGTTATCTTTAGGTAATAGTCCAGCCGACTTGAGTGTTGTTATAATCTGGTCTCTTCGTAAACTTCTCCGCTGGTGTACCCGTCTCGCCCCTCTGGCTTCTCTGCGAGTTGCATTTTTAGATTTTTCCTGTCCTTTCTCTCTGTCAACTCCTTCTGGAAAAACCCTGACTCCGATATCTAATATCGATGGCTTCTTGTCGGTATCAAGAATTGCCCAGCCGATACTATGGGAACCAATATCCAATCCAAGTGTATAAGAACCCACTGTCTCCACTCCTTAAAATACAAAATTTTTCGTAAAATTTCTCTTGATTATTTAATATCTCTTTGTATTATATATTTGATCCGTGTGTTGAGTGCTTGTCATAACAAGTGCGAAAGCACGCAGGCTCTGCCCCATCTTACCATAAAGGCAAGGTGGGGTAAACCTTTTTAGGACTCCAAAAACGCACAAAAAAAGCCTCCCTAAAGAAGGCCTTTCAGTTCAATCAAACCGCTACACGCTTTTATGGTCTAAAAATCCTTCGAGTTTTCTTGCCCGAATTGGATGCTGGAGTTTTCGTATCGCCTTTGCCTCTACCTGCCTGACACGCTCGCGCGTAACCTTGAAGATTCTGCCGACCTCTTCGAGTGTATACGTATAGCCGTCGCCGATACCGTATCGCAGCCTGATAATCTCTCGCTCACGGTAGGATAGTGTCCTCAGTATCAAATCAATTCTTTCTTTAAGCATCGCCTGCGTCGCCGACGACACCGGCGAAGCGACATCATCATCTTCGATAAAGTCACCGAAGTAGCTGTCCTCGCTTTCGCCGATAGGCCTGTCCAGACTGATTGGGTGTTTGGATATCTTCAGCACCCTTCGCGTCTCCTCCACGCTCATCTGGGCTTCCTCCGCTATTTCTTCGACTTTCGGCTCTCTGCCGAGTTTCTGATGCAGCACCTTGCTCGCCGACCTCAGCCGGCTCATTGTCTCTATCATATGCACCGGGATACGAATCGTCCGTGCATGGTCGGCGATTGCACGGGTGATTGCCTGCCGAATCCACCACGTGGCGTATGTGCTGAACTTATATCCTCTTCGGTACTCGTATTTATCGACCGCCCTCATTAGGCCGGTATTTCCTTCCTGTATCAGGTCCAGAAAGCTGAGTCCTCTGTTGCGGTATTTCTTGGCGATGGAGACGACTAATCGGAGGTTTGCGCTGGAGAGCATTCGTTTTGCGTTCTCATATTGGCCGAATACTCTGTCCATTGCGCGCAGTCTCTTATCCAGTTGTTTTGGCGTTTCCATAACCAGCCCTTGCAGGCCCTCCAGTTCCTGCCTCATCGCCTCGATATCTTCGCTGGTTATCATGCGGTTTGGCCCTGCGATTATGGCTTTTTCCAGCTGGTGCATTTTTTGGCAGATTCCATGCAGCTTATTTTTCAATGGTGCGACTCTGCTGGTTCGCAGGCTGAGTTCTTCCAGCAGAGTGGCTATTTTCCATCTGTTTCTGTGTATCTTTTTTAGATGTTTTGTCTGCAGTTTTTTATTTTCTGTCTTTATTACCCGACTAAAAAGGTTCTGGTTGGCGTTAAGCAGTGTATTTACGGTTTCGCAGTTCTGAGGTATCCGTTTTTTTATAGTGTTTTTTGCCAGGTAATGGGTGGTATTCGTTTTGATTGTCCTGTCGAAGGACAGGTCCCCGTTTTCTACCTGCTGCAGCAGTCCGAGCGCATTTTTGGCGCAATAGTCTGATTGCAGCATCTTCCGCCTGAAGCTCATCTTTGATATCTCGATCTTCTTCGCCAGACTAATCTCATCCGTCCTCGTAAGCAGCGGTATTTGGCCCATTTGCGTCAAATACATGCGGATAGGGTCGTCGATTCGGCGGGTGACTTCCTCAATGACGAGGTCTTTTTCGAGGAGCACATCGTCCTTTAGCTGTTCGTCTTTGCCATCTTTCTGCTCTTCAGGAGACACCTCGGAAACCTCAAAATCCTCGTCATCGGGCTTAGCGGCCCGCTGAGATTCCACGTCAGACTCATCGAGTAAACTGATGCCCATCTCGTCCAACGTGGTTAAGAGGTCGTCCAGCTTGCCCGGACTTACGGCTTCAACAGGAAGCTCCTTGTTCAGCTCCGCGTAAGTGAGGAAGCCCCTCCTCTCGCCTTTCTCTATCAGCTCCTTCATCTGCTGCAGGGGGTCCTTCGGCGGAGCAGCTTTATCAGGCTCGGACTGAGATTGCTGGGACTTGTGCTTGTCGGTGGTCTTTCCATATAGCTGGGATTTTTGCTTGTAGGCGTTCTTTCCGAATTGCGGGGACTTGCGCTTGTCAGTCCTCTTTGCGGATTTTTCGTCGACGCTTTTTTCGGCTTTTGTCTTTCTTTTTCTTGCCACGATTGGCGGCCTCCATAAATTAGACACTGATTAACACTGACTTTTAAGACACGGATTCAGTGAAAATCCGAAATCCTAATATCTAAATCCTAAACAAATTCGAATTACCGAAATTCAAATGTTCTAAACACGGACTTACACTGACAATTTAAACACTGATTTATAGTTGGCTTACATCTATATTTTCCATTGATTATTACTGTTATTCGTAGTTCATTGTTCATTTGCCACGAAGGCATTAAGACACTAAGTATTTTCTACCACAGAGGGCGCATCCGTCTTCGCCAAGGCTACGCCGGACAAGGAGAACACAGAGAGCCAGTCAGCTTTGTGTTCCGCCACACGGATGGCGGACAAGTCTCGGATAATTCAATTCTTAAAGTACACTTTATCATCGAATATTACC
>CAYSJK010000125.1:0-6855 GCA_964431375.1 uncultured Pirellulales bacterium | reverse complement strand
CCTGCAAAACCCACGCCGATTGTGACTGGTCAAAAAGCGACCAGAACATCGCAACCAGTATATAAATTGCCGAAAGTCTGCCGATAATCCGTAATCCCTCACCGGTAAATGTTTCCTTGATTAAGCTTGTACCCGCCGGCTTAATATGCACGAATTTCCATTTACCCAATAAATATGCAACTGTCGCTAAAAACATAAACCCAGCCGGTATACCGAAACCCATGCGAGGGCCAAACCGATTCTGGAGCCAGGGACACAAAAACATCGATATGCACGCACCAAGATTAATGGAAAAATAGAACCAGTGATAAACTCTCGATATTAAATGTTCATTGCTTTTTCCAAACTGGTCTCCCACATTTGCGGAAACGCAGGGCTTAATAATCCCTGAACCAATCGCCATTAATATCAGGCTAATCGCCAAACCCAGGCGGCTAATATCAAATACCAACGCCAGAAATCCAAAGCAGTAAACAATGCTAAACCAAAGAATTGTCCTGAACTTACCGAACCAGATATCGGAAATAATGGCACCAATTAGAGGCATAAAATATACTGCCGACCTGAACACATGAAAATATGCCTTGGCTCGTTCCTCACCCATCACCGCCAATGAGCCATCGCGCCCCTGCAAATACGTCGTCATAAAGATAACTAAAATAGATGTCATCCCATAGAAGCTAAAACGCTCTGCCGCCTCGTTGGTAAGAATATATGGAATCCCCGCAGGCATTTTCTTTGACGGAACCGGCGCTGTCAGATATTTAGCCATAAAGCAATGTCCTCTGATACCACTTGTCCACAAGTCCTCTTTTTTCACATAGCAAAACCAAAATATCTTAACTCTATTTTTCCCCACATCAAATAAGAAATGATAGAATGCGAAAAATAAACCACTAATTCAACTTCTCGACAGCTCTCGTCACCAAAAATCTGCTTGATTTCACAACTTTAAGACGATATTATCCTTAACAAATAAATATCTGAACATTAAGAAAGGGGCGTTAAGCAATGAAGAATCTCAAAATCATCTCTTTGCTGTTAACCGTAATTGTCTTTATTACCGGCTGTGCTCCTCAAACAGAAGAAAGCCAATTGCAGAAATTCATCCAAGCTCACGTGCGAAAAGTCAAACCCCTGGAGAAAAAAGCGAGTCTTGCCTACTGGAAAGCTGCAAATACCGGCAATCCTGAAGATTATGACAAAGTCAGTGAGCTTACGCTCAAAATCCGAAAGGTCTATAGCAATCCCAGGGACTTTGCCTTTCTAAAAGATATCAAAGATTCCAAAGAGGTTAAAAATCCATTACTGGCTCGACAACTGCTCGTCCTGCACAACGCATATCTCGCCAATCAGATAGAGCCACAGCTCCTGAAAGAAATCGTCGACCTCGGCACTGAAATCGAAAAGAACTTCAGCACATTTCGCTGTACTATTGAAGGCAAAAAGGTCACCACTAACGAGATTAAGGAAATCCTGAAAACAGAAACCGACTCGGATAAAAGAAAACTCGCCTGGCTCGCAAGTAAGCAGGTTGGCCCTGTAGTCTCAGATGATTTAATTCGCCTGGTCAAATTGCGAAATAAAGCCGCTAAAAAACTCGGATTTGACAATTTTCACACCTTTTCTCTAACCACCGGCGAGCAGGATGTAAAAGAGCTTGACAGAATCTTCAACGAACTATACGAGCTGACCAATGAGCCATTTGAAAAATTAAAGGCCGATTTGGACAAAATCCTGGCTGATAAATATGGCGTTGAGGTCTCCGAGCTTATGCCCTGGCACTATCACGACCCCTTCTTCCAGGAAACCCCGCTGGTATATGAGGTGGATTTGGATAAATACTACAAGGATAAAGACGTCAAAGAATTAGCTACCAGCTTCTACGCCTCAATAGGGCTGCCGGTGGAATCCGTTCTTGCCAATAGCGACCTTTACGAACGCGAAGGCAAAAACCCGCACGCCTTCTGCACCAACATTGATAGAGAAGGTGACGTCCGAATATTGTGCAACCTAAAAAATAATGAAAACTGGATGGAAACAATTCTTCACGAGCTTGGCCACGCCGTTTATGACAAATACAATGACCCAAATGTACCATATTTGCTTAGACAGCCGGCACACATTTTCACAACCGAAGCCATCGCTATGTTCTTCGGCCGATTGAGCCGAAATCCCGCCTGGATGCAGCAAATGCTCCCGCTTTCCGACCAGCAGCGGGCAGAAATCGAAAAAGTAAGTTACAAGTACGCACAGCTAAAGCAAATCATCTTTGTCCGCTGGGACCTGGTTATGTACGAATTTGAAAAGCAGCTTTACGCAAATCCTGACCAGGACCTGAACTCTCTCTGGTGGCAGATGGTCGAGAAATACCAGCTCGTGAAAAAGCCCCCTGACCGTAATGAATCCGACTGGGCCGCAAAAATCCATTTCACCATCGCACCCTGCTATTATCATAACTATGTCCTCGGTGAATTGCTGGCATCTCAGCTCCATCATCACATCGTTTACAATATTCTTAACCTCGAATCGGAAAAAGATGTCAGCTTCGTCAACCAGAAAAAAACAGGGGATTTCCTGACCGAAAAAATCTTTCGCCCTGGTGATGTTTACCACTGGAATGATATGATTGAACAGGCAGCGTCAGAACCGCTGACAACAAAATACTTCATCGCCCAATTTGTTAATTGACGAAAGTCTCTTCTAATCTAAATTTTATAAGACATAAATATATTATGAATTTAGAACAAAAGTCACTGCCGGAAATCACTATTAAAGCCGTCATTTTAGGCGTCCTGCTCTCGATTATACTGGCAGGAGCAAACGCCTATCTTGGTCTTTTTGCCGGTATGACGGTCTCCGCCTCAATACCAGCCGCCGTCGTATCAATGGGCGTTTTACGGCTATTTCGCAAAAGCAATATCCTGGAGAATAACATCGTCCAGACAGCCGCATCAGCCGGAGAATCACTCGCCGCAGGTGTAATTTTTACTCTGCCTGCACTGGTTATTATGGACTACTGGACCGACTTCGATTTTATATGGGTAACAGTCATAGCCGGCTTTGGCGGCCTGTTGGGCGTACTTTTTACAATACCGCTGCGCCGGTCTTTGATTGTGGAAGCCAAACTAAAGTTCCCGGAAGGAATAGCAACAGCAGAGGTCCTCAAATCCGGCGAGCAGGGTGGCTCACAGGTTACGCACATCATCAAGGCATCTATTGCAGGCGGCCTGTTCAAAATTGGCTCAGGAGGACTTGGTCTATGGCCGGGAAGCTTTGAAATAGCGAAAAGGCTAAAATCAACAATAGCCTATTTTGGCTCCGACCTCAGCCCGGCCCTGCTTTCGGTCGGCTACATTGTTGGATTGAATATTGCGGTTCTAATCTTCTTGGGCGGCCTTATCAACTGGCTCATTGCAATACCTATTTGCGCTGCTTCGCAGAACTGGCCTGTTGTGAATGGAGAAGCGCTCCCCGCGCTGGATTGGGCATATCAAATCTGGTCAACACAAACGCGATATATCGGCGTAGGAGCTATGCTCGTAGGAGGATTATGGACTATAATCTGCCTGAGAACATCACTAATTAGCGGCGTCAAAAGCGGCTTAAAGGCATACCGAACTATGACAGGAGAAACCGTTTCAGTTCCCAGAACTGAAAAAGATATCCCGATGAAATGGATTCTTCTTTTGATAGTCGGCTCGGTTGTGCCTTTGTATCTCGTATATCAGATATTTGTCCAGCAGGTATCAGTCTCATTACTGATGGCGGTAACGATGCTCATCACCGGATTTTTATTTTCCGCAGTAGCCGGCTATATGGCCGGCCTCGTCGGTTCATCGAATAATCCCATTTCCGGCGTCACAATAGCCACCGTGCTGGTCTCGGCGCTATTACTTCTGTTACTGATGGGAAAAGGGGCAGAGAACGGCCCGCCTGCTGCTATTATCATCGGTGCAGTAGTCTGCTGTGCCGCTGCCATCGCCGGTGACAATATGCAGGACCTGAAAGCAGGCTACATCGTAAAGGCAACTCCCTGGAAACAGCAGGTAATGCAGATGGTCGGCACCGTCTCTGCAGCTCTGGTAATGGCACCTATTCTGACCTTGCTGTTAAACGCCTATGGTTTTGCCGGACACTCCTCCGCAAAGCAAAATCCACTCATCGCTGTCCAGGCCAACCTGATGGCCTCGGTCTCTAAGGGAGTTTTCGAAGGTAACCTCCCCTGGACTTTCATCGCCATAGGAATCGGCGCTGCTGTGGCTGTCATTATATTAGACGAGTATTTACGGCGAAGTGGAAGTTCATTCCGCACGCCAGTCCTCGCCGTGGCAATTGGGATTTATCTGCCTTTTGAGCTGGAAGTGCCTATCTTCGTCGGCGGTATAATCCACCAAATCGTCAAAGTCTATCACAAGAGAAAAAACGTAGCCAAAGACACAGCCGAGGCATCCAGCCGCAACGGCCTACTTTTCGCATCAGGACTAATTACGGGCGAAGCATTGATGGGCATCTTGCTGGCCATACCGATTATATTACTCAAGCGTATCGGTATTTCTTTACCTTATTGGTACATAGACGATGTTATTGTGAAGCTCTTTGCCGTACTCGGTATCACTATGCCGTTTAAGCCGCCCGTAGGTACTGTACTGGGGATTGTTTTACTGATTGTAGTTGCTTACTGGCTCTACCGAACAGCAAAGGGGAAAATAAAAAGCTAAAAAACCGCCATAAGTTTTGGCTTCGCGGGATACGAAATCGGGTCACAGGGCACGAGCGACGACTCACGGATTACTGCCTTAGATAGATAATTATGCCCGTCAGTATCAAAACGACAAGCACACAAACCCCTATTGCAGTTACAAATATCCACATAAACCGTCTGTTTTGCCTGGAGATAATATATTTGAGGTATCTGTCGCTTGCTGCGAAAGTTTTGCTCATTTGCATAATGCTTTCGGTCTGACCGGAAGTGCTCTGATTTAATTTTTCAAGCGTCTGGTTAAATTGATTGAAACCCTCAGCCATCTGCACATCGGTATCGGCCGCTGCCGCAAGCTGATGGTCGATTTCCACCAGAGCATCGGTTTGTTTGGCCGTCTCTGTAGGTATCTTTTCAACGGCGTCAACAAACTGTTGATTTTTAGCTGCCGCCGCCTTAAGCTGCTCGATGAGCTGTTCGGTCAGCTGTTTCTGATTTTCCACAACAGCAGGAAATCTCTCAAGCAGTTTAGGCAATTGCTCAATTCTGCCCATCAAATCCTCATGCTGTGCCACCTGACGATTCAAATGCTCGTTGATTCCCTGCAGCTGTTCAACGAGTTTATCGAAACCTGCCTGCAGTTTTTCGAGTGTCTCACGCTTCTCTTTTGGCTGAACTGTTTTCACCACAACCTGGTTGCCCTGTCCCTCGCCGCCCTGCCGCTCATCCGCTGCTGCCTCTGACAACTTTGGCCCCTGGCTGATTAGACCTTCGCTGTCTATTTCCGCCTCTTGTTCTGCGGCTCTGCCTAATTTATGCTCTTTTAGCCAGTTACTCGTTCTTGTCCAAATATCGTTCAATCTCATCTCCAAACTCCCAAATCCAGTATCCGGTATCTTGTAAATCACATTAAAACCATTTCTTAGCGTAAATTCAAGCTATTTCTACCAAACTAAACAGGATACTTTTACAATGATTCAGCCGAAATTTCTGGACAAATCCCCTAATTATTTGGTAGAATCTTGTAGATGAAAATTTACTTCTAAATCTTCATTAGGAGAAAGAAATGAGAAGGTTAAGAAGAGCAAGTCAAAGACACGCCAGAAAGGACAAAAAATTCAGACATCGGGCCCTTGCCGCCGGTACCGCTGCCGCAATTACTCTTGGTGTAGTTGCTTCCAACAAACCCGCCCTCGCTCAATACATCCCCGACCCGCACGAGATAAATTTCAGCTTTGACAGCGATTGCGACCTCCTCGCTGACTGCGAAGAAGATGCACTTGCATATCTTTATCTAAATCCCGACCAGAACAGAAACACAATCCCCGACGGTGTCGAATTAGCAAAACTGTGCGCATCCGCGTTCAACCAGTTGCCGGACCGCAATGATGCAGGACCAAATGAAACATGTAAAGAGTTCTTTTTCGCTTTTGGCGAGGAAACATGTGAAACTTGCGGCGAAATAGTAAATATGGGTTTCGCCCAGGTTACCAATCCCAACCTGGCGATAACTGTCGACTTTCCCATCCTGGCGATACACTATATGGAGCACGGCTCTTTTCAATATGCCGGCAGTATAAATGATGGAAGAGCCGATGTGACTGCCCTGGTACGGGCCCTCGAATTACGCCTGCCTTACGAGCCAAACGACCATCAATTACTCGTACCGAATGATTCAGATTCGGATTTACTTTCTAACAAAGAGGAATTTGCCATCGGTTATCAGGCTTTCAATGACGACCAGAACAAAAATGCAATACCTGATGGCATAGAGATGGCCAAACGATGTGCTGTTGTTGTTAATGAACTGCCGCAACAGGAGGTGGCAGGGCCCAACGAAACATACAAAATCGAGCACGCACTTGACGGTAACGAACGATGCCAAATCTGTGGACAGGAAATTCACATGGGTGGCTGGGAAATCATCAATCCAAAACTCGGATTAAAGTACCCCGATCCTAATGACCCTCTCGATGGAAGATTTCTGCCCGATTTAGCTCTACATTATATGGGGCATGGCTCGTTCGATTGTTACGGCGATGACCACCGGGGCAGAGTAAATCTCCAGCGATTAATGAGAGTGCTTGAACTGCGCTTTCCTTATGACCCTAACGACCATCAATTGCCCCTGGACTATGTCGTTGAGCCGGTCG
>CAYSJK010000124.1:0-6901 GCA_964431375.1 uncultured Pirellulales bacterium | reverse complement strand
GCTGTAAAATCATTTTTCTTAAAGCAGCGTGCAAAGCCAGCGGCCTTGAATAACTTGCGGGCCTTTTCGGATATTTTCTTTTGGCCGTCTTTGATGGATGCCTTAATGAAGTAAACTTTCGAGGCCATATCTATTTACTCCTATATGATTAAATCTTTTTAGTGCAGCATAATGATATCGTGATTGAGTTTACTCTTATTGATAACGACGCAATGCAAGGTGGATAATGCGGTCAATTAGTTTTTCATACGAGATACCGGCTTTTTGTGCCGCCTCAGCCACTTCTTCGCCATAAGCAATATCGGCGTTGGGATTAGTTTCGAGTATGACGAGCTTGTTCTCCGGCGTTAGTCTCAGGTCAATTCTTCCGTAATCGCGCATCCGAAGCAAACGATATACCCTTTTGCAGATACGCTCGACGTTTTTAATGATGGGCGTCTCAAGCTCAGCGAAATCGAATCTAATGTTCCATTTTTCACGATATTTGCGATTCCATTTCACACGGTATGTTGCAAGCTGGGGACCATCCTGGCTGTCGGAATCAAACATACATTCGCGTATGGGTAGTACTGTCAGCCGCTTATTTCCAATAACACCTACATAAAGCTCCCTGCCCTCGATGTACTCCTCGACTATGACCGGCTGCTGCCAGCCCTCGTGGACGAACTTAACTCGCTCCAGCAGAGCAGATTCGTTGTTAACGAGAGATGCATTGGAGATGCCCTCAGAACTGTCTTCGAACGCCGGTTTGACGACCAGCGGGTAATTAAGTGGTTTGGGTATCCGTACCTTCTGATTCTGGGCAATAGACAAAAAGCCGGGAACACGTATTCTATGCTGAGTCAGCAGTTCCTTACATAGTCGTTTGTCTCGGCTTAACATCAGTCCCGCAGGGCCAGAACCTGTATAAGGGATATTGAGCATCTCCAGCATTGCGGCGATGTTCATATCCATGCTGCGGTCTCCGCCAAGCTGCTCGGTAAGATTGAAGACGATATCCGGCTTGTCCTTGCTAAGTGTGGTTACAACGATTGTTATATCATCGCCAAGGCCAAGGATAGATACGTTGTGCCCAAGCCCGCGAAGTGTCTGGATGACATGATGTTCTGTGGAGGGCTCTTTTGGCATTTGCTCGAAATTCGGGTCCTGGCTGGGTATTGTCCATTTATCAACCAGAACGGTGATATTTAATTTTTGTTTCATTAGCGTCTTTGCCTTCTTCTGATTCTAAAGGTATTTCTTGCGATAGCTGTAAGCAGCACAGTTACGGCTATTATGTCGTCGGTCTCACTGCTTTTGACATATAAATCAAGCGCGTCACAGCGAAGAATTATTCTACTGACGAGCTGGTGGATGTCATATTTTCGGTGTCCGGTCCACCTTGCAACATTGTCTGTAATCTGGCGACGATATGACCGAAGAAGGTCAGATGCCCTGGTCGCAGGTGGGTCGGAATGTTTTGTTTTGAACAGTTCTTTTAGACTATCATCATAGTAGCCCTGGAAGCTGCTTCCGAGTAATTTTCTCTTTCTATCGTAAAATCCGGCGAGTGTGGAGGTCATTCTTATGGCCGACCAGGGAGGATTGCCCCTGACGGTAGTAACGGGGTCTTTGTTATTTATCTTTGCCATCAGGTTATCGACATAGAGTAGTTTCTTAAAAACGGGCCAGCCATTATATTTTTCCTGCCAGCGGCTGTTCGGAGTGAGCCAGACGGCAAAGGTTTCTGCGAAGTCCTCATCGGGATGTGCCTGAGCATAGTTGTCTTTTAGGTGGATAACAAAGCGTCTGGAATAAGGCTGGTAGTAATAGCTCTCCGAGTACTTGTCTGAGAATCTGCCGAACAATTCTCGCCATCGAGTCCGCTTGTGAAATTCATACGCGTAGTTCAATGCGTGCCCACACTCATGTCTTAGAAGCTTCAGGAACGATTTTTCTGTCCCGCCTTCTACGTCGTACATCATTTTCTTTTCAATGCTTTTTAATCTCGGCTGGGTCAGGAAAAACGGAATGCCGATGATGGGCTGTTTGTCAGGGCAAAGCCACTCGTCAGCAAGATAGCAGAGGGGGTGAAAACTTATGCCTTTTGAAGTAAGCTCTTCATAAAGTTTCTCTATAAGCGGTTCGAGACAAGAATCCTTAATTTGTAGCTTGAGGTCTCTAACTCGCATCTGCAGGATTTCTTCATCCGTTAACTTTTTCCAGTTTATTGCCTTCGTCGTTTTTACCATAAGAGCCCTTATTAAGCCGCGTTGGTTAAAACTATTAGTGTGTGTCTTCTTAGCATATTATCTATAACAAAAATAAGGTTTTTTGCAAGGAGGAGGTAGCTACTTTTTTAGAAGAAAAGATGCTGGATGAGTATTTTTACGCCGAGGCCGATGAGAATAGCGGCGCCGAGGGCTTCGATTTTGTTCTCGAAGAAGTGCCCGACCTTCCTGCCGATAGATACGCCCAGATATGACAGCACAAAGGTTACTGAGCCGATGATTATCACTGCAGTAATAATGGAACTTGTAATAAGTGAAAGCGTAAAACCTACAGCCAAAGCGTCGATACTCGTGGCGACAGAAAGAGCCAGCAAGATAAAGATATTGGATGGGTCAAGATTCTTCTCTGCCGAGCCGATTTTGAACGACTCGTAAATCATTTTTATCCCGACAGTGCTCAAAAGACCAAAGGCAATCCAGTGGTCAAATCCGGCTGTATATTCTTTTATACTCAATCCAGCCAGGGAGCCAACCAATGGCATAAATGCCTGAAAACCACCGAAAAAAACCGCTATTCGCAACGTGTGCCTTAGCTTAAGCTGCTTGTATGCCGACCCGCTGACAATAGAGACCGCAAAGGCATCCATTGCCAGACCAACGGCTATTATTATGATTGTAACCAGTTCCATCTATTGTTTGACTATTTTGTTTCGGACAGCAGCCATCTACGGCTTGCACATCTTACAGGGTCTTTTGCCGTCATTTATGGCATCTTCTCTGGTCTTGTAACGCACAAGATTTTTCGCCGCAATCCTCCTTGCCCAGGCACAGTCGGATTTATGGAAGACCTTGCTGTTCTTTGATGCAACATAAACATTTTCAGCTGGAACTTGTTCAGTGGGAGCTTGGATTTGCCTGGCCGGCTTTATACCAATAGCATTGGCATCAACAGGCTGAATACCTTTCGGATTGGCTGCCCGCCAGGCATTGATAAAGACATCGGCGTGTTCCAAAATGATATTGGTAACTTTGGCGGGCGTGTTTTGTATGGAAGCCACCTGCATTACCGGCTCGGTCTTCCACACATCGACTTTCTGGCGAATTGCCGGTTTTACCTGCACATAGGTACTTTTAGCTAATAATGTTTGAATGTGAAATACATATTGTTTGGCTTGTTCGAGTTTGAGCATATCCGCGCGAATTTGAAGTTCGGGCCAGATAGGCAATTTATACATAACCCCCGGCTCGGGAGAGAAAACTTTAATGCCGGCTTTGTTTAGTTTGTTTTTTACCTGGTTTTCTAATTTCTCCCAATTAAGGGCATTTGGTTCTTCGTTGGGGTGAATAATAGTGACGTGTAAGTTATCTATCCCAGTTAGAGCAGGATTAGCCCGGCCAATCAGTAAAGGTTGATATTTGGGCTCGGGCGGCTCTATCTGGCCCAGGGCAGGAACATATAAAATTCCGGTAACGACTGCCAAAATTAGACAATACTTTTCGATTTTCATAACTTTCCTTCCTTTCCGAACTTTATGCTATAAGCGAAAAGGCGTCGCTAACGTTCATACCTTCCTGTATGCCGAGTTCTTTGGCCTTTGAGTTTGTTTTTGTAACTTTACGTTGTGGGAAGCGTTCGAGTGTTCCGATGGGATTATCCGGCGCACTTTCCACAATTGCCGCGGCGACTCCATAGCGCCGGCACGCCTCTGCATCGATAGCCGGACAAGCAAGAAAGCCCTTGCTGCCGGCCACCAATAAAATATTGAATCCGGACCATTTAGCTTGTACGCCTTCGACCAGACCATTTGGCGTCTGATATGTTTTTGTGTATATCTCCATTATTATCTCCCCTTGTCATTCCAGGCGATGTAATTCTCTCCTGTCCTCATTCGCAAATCGCAACTCGTAAATCGCAGGTTGATATGTCACACCGGCCTGCCGAGCTGGCTCTCGATTTCTGCCAGCTTTTCGTCAAGCAGCTCTTTACTCTTGGCTTCCACGGTTAGCCGCAGCAGCGGCTCGGTATTGCTTGGCCGACAATTGAACCACCAGTTTTTATACTGAATAGTTACTCCGTCAAGATTATCGATTTGGCCGTCGCTGTATCTTTTGGCAAGCTCATCCATTTTGCCCTGCTTATCCTCTACCTTGAAGTTTATCTCGCCGCTGTTGTAGTATCTTCGCAACGGCTTGATTAGCTCGCTGATGAGTGTATTGGCTTCACTGATTATATTTAACACATGCACAAAGGTAATCATAGCCGAGTCGGTGCAATAATTATCCCGATAGTAGAAGTGTCCGGAGACTTCACCGCCGAATATGGCGTGCGAATCTCTCATTGCCTTTTTCATAAACGCATGTCCCACTCGTTCTCTGCGCGGTGTGCCGCCGTTTTTGAGTATTTCTTCTACTGCAACCCAGCTGCTCCGCAAATCGTACACAATTGTTGACTTCGGATTTTGCTTTAGAAAATATGCAGCCATTAAAGCCGTCAACAAATCGCAGCCGATGGTTTTGCCTTTCTCGTCGACCATCATTAACCTGTCGGCGTCTCCGTCGAAACAGATGCCAAAGTCACACTTTTTTGCTTTTACTGTTTTTTTTAGTTGTGCCAGATTTTTTTCAATGAGTGGATTTGGCTCATGCTTGAATTTACCAGTATGCTCGAAATTGAGGGGGATAATTTCTACCGGCAGCTTGCTGAATATCGCAGGCACCGTCTTTCCCGCCATTCCGTTTGACGCGTCGATGGCTATGTCGAGTTTTTTTATAGTTGGGTGTAAAAACTTCAGAACGTGATTTTTATATTCGGCAGTTAAATCCACCTCTTCGACAGAGCCGGTAACTCTTCCCTTCGTGTGCAATAATGCCGTCGCAATATGTTTTATATCTTTCAGGCCCGTATCGACGCCTACCGGCCTGGCACCCTGGCCGGATATTTTAAAGCCGTTATACTTCGCCGGATTATGCGATGCCGTTACCTGTACGCCGCCGCATGTGCCCAGATGATTGATTGCAAAGTACATCTGCGGCGTATCAATCATTCCTATATCAATTACGTTTGCGCCGGTGGAATTGATTCCTTCTATAAGGGCCTGCGACAGGGCTTTGCTGTGCGTTCTCATATCTCTGCCGACACATAGTGCCTGAGAGTTTGTCTGCCCACGCTCATAGCCGGTAAGCAGAGAACGCAGAAATCGGGCTGTGGCACAGCCAATCTTCCACGCATCTTCCTCGTTGAGCTGCTCACCATAAACGCCTGTTATATCATCCGTTTTAAAAATTGCAGAATCCATACCGACTTAATCGAAAGAAAGGTTATTTCTCTTTTTTATTGAACTTCCAAACACGCTGCAGTTCAAATCAGCGTAACTAAACCCAAACCGTATCAAAGATTTATGAGCTCGCGAATCTTATTACAAAGCACTATTCAGACCCATATACAGGTTACGACCTCTTCCAATCAAACCGAATTGTTTTTTTAGTCATAGCTACATAGTACTTCGGCTTTGCACCTGCATCCTTGTGGCAAATCAAGGTAGCGGACCGGATGTTTTCATCTGGGAAGTACTTTTTCAAGAATTCATAGGCTGCCTCCAAAGTATGGCCGCTACGGGAAATGTCATTTACAAGCAAAACTTTCGAATCTTTAGACAGACCGGGTGGAATTGTGGCCAATTTATCATCAACCTTAGCCATGATTGTGTCGATACCCGCTTTTTTCCGTTCTTGAATCATGTGGAGTGACTGGATAGGAATCGGAGTAGAGAAATTTCCCAAAAATCGCCGAGAGAGCCACTCCGCTATCATCGCACCGCCCGGGCAAACTGCAAAAATGACATCCGGGGTATAATTAGCCTTTTGAATTTTTTCAGATAGTAGTTGAGTCATGAGAAATTCCTCATTAACGGACACCTGCTCTCTGTCAATCACCGCATCCCTGAGCTTGTTTAGCAAATAGGATTGTTGAGCTTTTCCGATAATCCAAGTAAGTAGACCGCCAACGACAACACTTACCATCGCTATCAATAAAGCAAACCATATTCCCATATCGATACTCCTACAATAGCAACTTGAGATGGATATTGAGATTTCCCACTGCACTCTTGACAGTAGGCAAGTTAGGCCCTTGGTGTTTTCAGTAATTGTCTTATATTATCCATAATTGCCCTACCTTTTGATAAAAGTTGAGCCTTCTTTTCGATCAGATTTTTTTCTGTGACCGAGTCGTCATGAAGCTGAATGTGAAATCGAAGCGCATTTCCAGTTCCCGATGGTCTGATTGTTACATGGTTGATTTTTTCACTGTCAAAGAAGAAACGCACGCCTTCGTCCGGGAATTGAAAGTCATAGGTTGGCGGATAGATTATATCGTACTTTCCGGTTCTATAAATGCAGGCTGATTTCACCGGAATATCAACAATTTTCAGGTCACCAGACAAGGCAAGCTGGAAGTAGCCCAGAGCCCTGCGGAGAATCGACTTTTTAAGCCTATCTCCCTCGATACCGGGGTATTCACCATCAAGCGGGTCGGGCTCGTAGAGATTGACGAATAATCCGATATCCTTATCAAGGTAGATATATTTGTCGAGTAGTTCGATAAGTGTTGTTTTTCTTTCTTTGGCCCACGCAGCGATTTCCGCAATCAAAAGAGCAGCAAATGTTCCATCTTTATCACGAACATGGCCCCC
>CAYSJK010000123.1:0-6916 GCA_964431375.1 uncultured Pirellulales bacterium | reverse complement strand
CCAGCAAAATCCTCGAACCCCTCGCAAAAGAGAAAAACATCGATAAAAATGATTAAGAATGAGAAACATTAGATTTAATTTCTAAAAATCTCAGTTGGCATTAACATCTGCACCTTTCTGTATCAACAGCTCCACCAGGTTTATATAATATGATGTTTACATTTACGATAGAGTACTGAACCGGTCGGATATAACGCAATTATATGAATTTGATTATTTTATCCGTATTAAGCCTTTGTGGGTTTTAAGGTAGACTTCACCCACGCAAAAAAGCTGGCCCGGGATTGCCGTTTCCATAAGTTTTTTCTTCTTTGCTTTTGGGCTTACTATAAGTGGTAAGTCTGTCCTTATGGAGCCGTTATGTGTTAAAGCTGATTTTAGATAGCAGTTAGTTTTCACTTTTCAATATCCTGCAATTATTTTTATTTTAGATACATTTTTCTATCAATTAATATGCGCGCAAGAAGAAAACTACTCACACTTTTTCAAAAATTACGCCTCTCAAGAACAGTTACATTTATCCAGTGCTATTCAACAACAGATGATAAAAGTCAGAATAAGCAGAAAACCTGCGATTTTTCTCCTTTCTGCCTTAACTTGCGCAGCTCCTTTACAACGGGCCAATCGGCAGAACTTCAAAGGATTCGGATTTCGTATTTCCAAAAATCAGTGGTTGTGCTCATCACGCTGATTTATGAGTTTAAGCTGTTTTTGGCGAAGGGGCTTTTGCTTTTTTGTGCTCGCGGAGGTGCATTTTGATATCCAAAATTATCTTACCGATTACAAGCACAAATGAAAGCTTTATTAGCAGGTAAAAAATGAGATATACAATCCGGTTATGATTGTTGAGTGTTGCCTATCAAATATTTAAAAATCTCGCCGTGCAGCATATATCCGTTTACTCCCCCAGTTTTTTCAGCTTCCTCTTTACTCTGTTTTCTTCGTTAATAAGTCCTGTGGCTTTGTAGTTTTGTATAGAACGCTTGTAGTATTCTCCGGCCTGTTCATCTTTATCCTGTGCTGCTTTCAGGTCGCCAACATACTCGAGTGTCTGAGCCAGACGATATATATCATTACCCTTTTTCAGCAGAAACTCCGCTTGTTCGAGGCAGGACTCCGCTTTGGAATACTGCTTTTGGAGATAATATACATTCCCAAGTTCCATTTGGGCAATACCAGTTCCAACTGCAGAGCCGGACTTTGTATAAAAGAAACTGGCTTTCTTAAGCATATCAATTGCTTTATCGTACTCCTTAAGTTTTCTATGAATCAAAGCCAGGTTGAAATGGCAGTTGCCTTGTCCATGCCAGTCATTTGTGTTCTCGTAATGTTTGGTAGCTAACTGGTAGTGCTCTTTTGCCTTTGCATTATCGCCTTGCCCTGAGAAAACGTTTCCGAGAAGCTTCAGACAATCCGCCATGCCTTTTTCGTCTTCTGCCTTCTTAAATATCTCAAGTGCTTCAGTAGCAGCCGAATTTGCATCCGAAATTTTTGCTGTTCTATAATAAACTTCGCCTATGTTAAAAAGGACACGTGCTTTCTCCAGTTCTTCACCTTGTTCTTTAATCACTTCCAGCAGTTGTTTACTTGCCTGAAGACTTTTACTAAAATCGCCATAGCGATAAGTGCTGTTGCTCAAAAGTAACAGGCTTTGTTTCAGCAGGTCTTTGTTGTTCTCCTTCTTTGAGGCAGGCACAGCTCTTTCAAGGTATAAAATGCAAGCAGCATAATCATTATTCAGGTCTGAAATCACCGCCAGTAGAAACAATATACGTGCCTTGTCCAGACTGTTTTTTTCCGCAGTGTTCAGGCCGTAGTCGCAATAATAAACCGCTGCCTTTATATTCTGTGACCTATATAAGTGAAGCGTGGCCAACACCATTGAATACTCCACGGCTTCTGCCGCAGCCAGTTGCTTTAGCTCTTCGCAGACGTTTTTGGGAGGCATTTGCATATATTGCAAAACTTTCTGCCTGTCCGGGACAAAGTTTGGGTCTTCGTTACCAAATGCTTTGCCTGGACTGCATACCGGAAATATAAAAGCTAACAGGAGTCCTGTAAATATGCATCTCGCTTTGATGCCAGGAGGCCATTTGTCGATAGCGTATGAATTGTCTTGTTTTAGCTTACAGCCGCTTCTTACTGCCTTGCTTATAAACATTCGCAGCCCTTCACTATACAGATAATAGTCTCTGCTAAAGGATACGTAATGGCACCCATAAATTTTTCTTTAGCTGTCTCTGGGGGGATAACAATAATCAATCATATAGATTATAACACAAGCTGATTAAAATTTCAAGAGGTAATTAATACTGAGCACGCTGAGTTATGAGTTTAAGCTGGTTCTGGTGAAGCGGTTTTTGTCTTTTTGTGCTCGCGGAGGTGCATTTTGATATCCAGAATTATCTTACCGATTACAAGCACAAATAGCAAAGCCGCCGGAGAACCGATTACCATCGTGAGAAATCCGCCCGCTAAAATCGCAATGTGCAGCACGACCACCCGCGCATAGGGCTTACCCATAAGCTCACCCGGCTTAGCTGTTGCGTATTCCCCTTTGAGCAGATAATTATATACAAAAGAAACGCCATGACTGATAAACAAAGCCAGAATCGCGAGCTTCATCTGTGTCGGAATTATCGAAAACATATGCCTTACGACATTAATCAGCAGCTGAAGAAAAACAAAAAAGCAAGGCCAGGACTCTTTGCCGATAGATGAGACTTCGGGAGACGACCCTTCGGACGCTTTTGCAAAGGCCAGCACGAAAAAACCGTGAACCGCCATAAACCCGCCATAGTGAACGGTGAAAAAAGGTATGAGAAATAATTTACCCAGGTGCTCTATGGGATGATTTACTTTAGCCGTGGCAATTTTCAGGATATTATAGAACCCGACAGCAAGATTCTCCGACCAGTACAGCAGGACTATATAGAAAACATCCCATCCGAGAAAGCAGACACCGTACAGCGGAAGGGCGTTCGCTGCCACAAGAACAATCACCGGTATGCTGGTCAAATCTTTTTTTGAAAGCTTCATTTTCTGCGCGATGACATTCTAACCGGCCGAGAAGCCAGACTCAACTGTCAAAATAATCCTGCAGGCGGTGGATGAATAAAAAAGGCCATAGCAAATAATCGCATATGGCCTGTTGGTTCGTTTTCTAATTTTTTCTCAGTATTACACAATTTTTTAACCACAATAAATGAGCGGAGGTGACCTGCCCTGAACCGGCAAATGGAATTTCTTATACAAACTTTCCTGTCTTGCTATTTGGTGATTAAGACCAAAAAACCCCCCGGCCTCAATCCTTTCGGTACAGGATGTGATGATACCCACCACCAACCCGATAGGGGCGACAATTCTTTCTTCCATAGCACAAACCCCCTGATTAACTATTATTTTATCGACTTAAACCCATTTTTTTTATTAACTAAATCAATGCACACTCGAGCTTTATCAGCGCTGAAAAACAGGCCAAAAATGCACACTAAAAAGGCGTGTTGGCTGGCTTGCTGAAATCTGAAATCGTGATTTTTGATACTGATAATTGGTTTTTAAAAAAAGAAATGCTTCAAAACCACCGGCCTGGCCATGTTGGCAGATGCAAAATAACATACCGGATGAAGTAAAATAAGCGCAGTGATTTTAAGCCGGCTACCTTGTTCTTTCGAGCAGGGCGATAGCCAGCTTTCTGAGCGTATCTGCTTTCGGGCCGAACGGCTCAAGAATCATAACCGCCTCATCAGCGAGCTTCTTTGCAAGCTGTCTCGATTTCTCCAGACCAACCACTGACGGGTAGGTACACTTGGCAGCTTTGGCGTCTTTGCCTGCGGTCTTGCCAAGCTGCTCGCTCGAAGCACTTACATCAAGAATATCGTCGGCTATCTGAAAACCGAGACCGAGCTTGAAACCATATTCACACAAACTCTTATATTCGTTCTCATTCGCATCGCCACAGATAGCTCCCATCGCAGCAGCGCATCGGAATATCCTGGCAGTCTTATTTGCGTGGATATATTCGAGCATCTCTTCGCCGCCCTGACCTTTTTCCGCTTTCAGGTCAGCAAATTGACCTGCAATCATCCCGCCTGGCCCAGCGGCTCCGGCCAGCTCGCCAATCAGTTTTACAGCGATGGCGGGCTCATCGATTTCTTTAGCCAGAACCTCAAATGCAAGTGTCAAAAGTGCGTCGCCTGCCAGAATGGCCGTCGCCTCGTCGAACGCCTTATGACAGGTGGGTCTGCCGCGCCGAAGGTCATCATTATCCATCGCCGGCAAATCATCATGCACAAGCGAATATGTATGCACCATCTCTATCGCCGCCGATGCAATCTCGCAGTTACGATTTATCCGCCCGCTGACAAGCTCGCAGCACCAAAGCACCAGCACCGACCGAATCCGCTTGCCCGGTGATTCAAGCGTGTAACGAAGGACCTCTTTCAAGCCGTCATCTATCGGCTGAAAGGTAAGAAGCTGCTGCAAAACAGTATTAACCGATTGCGCCTTTTCGAGTAACTGACTGTTGAACTGCGTGTCGATTTTTAGCCACCTTAAAACTAACGACTATTGACAACTGACCTTCGATTATAGATTATTAGAAATGATAATTAGAAAATACAAAATAGTAAATAGAAAATGATTCTAATTCCTGAACACTAAAGAACGCAGCGACTACTACCGAAAAACAGCCAAAATCTTCTCTTCGACAACGTCTATGAGCTGTTTCTTTACTTTTCCCTGCCATTTTCGAGGCATAGTATCGAACACGTTTTTAGCAAGATTCCCCTGGCCCTTATCGACAAGAGCTTTCAGGATTCTTACTGCTGCCTCTTTATCTTTCATTTGCTTTTCTGTTGTAGGTCTCTTGGTTAGAACAAGTAATTTGTGCAGCGCAAAATTGGCCGGATGAGGCAGCGTTACTGTTATGTCCTCGAGTTTTACCGTAATCGTATTCTGGGCAAGAAAATCCAGAAATCTCAATGGTTGAGCGTTTAAACCAAGTTGCGGCAAAGCATAAGGTTTATCATAACTCCTGCCTCTTTCAGGAACCAAAAACTCAACGATGAGCAGCGGATGCTCCAATCTAATGTATCCCTTTGAGCCGGTAAAACCAACAACAAATCCCAGGTCTTTCAGCAGCGCCGCCACATCAATTACTACTTTAATTATTGCCGGCCGGGGAATGAGCAGGTCCATATCGCGTGTCTTAAGAGATATGATATACCTGGTCCGGCCAAAATATTCTCTGTAGAACAACGTGCACCAGCTTCCCACCAGGACAGTGTCTTTCAAAACACCTGCCTTGTCTAACCGGCGTAACACTTCAATACATAACTTATACTGGCTTTTTTCCACGCAAGGTGCCCTTCAGAAATTTAATCTGTTTTTTGACCTGAGATAGCAATTTCCTGTATTTGGCCCGATACTTCTTCGCCTGTTCATATTTTTCTATCTCTTTGTCGCAGAGCTTACCTTTGTAAGTAAATCTAACCTTTCCATTTTTTCTGACAACCAGATAGTAATACTCCCGCCCCTTAATTTTCTTTTTTACGAGACTTCCCTTAGGCAGCCTGGCTAACTCCCTTTCGTAATCTTTTTTCATTGCCTGAGAATTGGCAAGCTCTTCTTTTAGAACGCTTTTTATAACATTCATTTTGTGTCCTTCGGCCATAAAAAAGTTACCATACAATATGCGCTTTATTATACTTTGTATGGTAACCAGCGTCAATTAGTTACCATACAAACCTGAATTTTTTGGTTTTTGTATGGTAACTTATTACCATTAAACATGCCAATTTCAAGACTACCTGCCCCTTACAAAGAGAATTCAGCAATATTTATCTTTGCTGTATAAATAAAAAAATGATATTTCATACTTCCTTTTTTATTTGCCCGGTTATTTATGAAACATTATTGGCTTTTTTTCGTCAGGTCCAATTATAATAATTGTGGAACGATTACCGATTTCTAAAAACGGAGTAAATAGAAATGATTCTGATTCCTGGCGTAACCGCATCGGGCAAAGGCCGACTGGCATTCGATTTGGCCGAAAGGAGCGGCGCTGAAATAATCAGTATCGATTCGATGAAGGTCTATCGGCGGATGGATATCGGCACCGCCAAGCCGCCAAAACAGGCCCGCCAGCACATCAAACACCACTTAATCGACGTAGCTGAGCCGAGCGAATCGTTTAGCGTAGCTGCCTTTCTTGATTTGGCCAACCAGGCAATCGAGCAGATAACCGGCAAAAATAAACCTGTCATCGCAGTCGGCGGAACGGCTCTTTATATAAAGGCCCTGCTATACGGCTTATTCGAAGGCCCCGGAACCGATGAGCAAATCCGGGCTGAGCTAAAGGGCCAGGCAAAGGCAGAAGGCCTGCAAACGCTTTATGACCGGCTGACAGAGATTGACCCTATAGCAGCCGAGCGCATCAGCTCCAACGATGCAAAACGAATTATCCGTGCTCTTGAGGTCTATAAAATCACCGGCCAGCCAATTTCTAACTTCCAGAAACAATGGGAACAGAACAGAGGACAGAAGACCCCGCTTCGCCCAAGGGGCTACGCAGGGCAGGCAGAGGACAGTCCGCAGGACGCCTTACGGCGAAGACAGAGGATAGACGAGGGACGAGGGGCGAAGGACGATTGGACGATAATCGGTTTGCGAAGAGACAAAGCCGAAGAAAATAAGAGAATCAACGCAAGGGTCAAAGGCATGTTCGAGCAGGGCCTTGTCGATGAGGTCAAGTCGCTGTTAGCCGAAGAAAAGCCGCTGAGTAAGCAGGCCGGATGTGCAATCGGCTACGCGGAGACAATCGATTATCTAAACGGCAAGTGTTCTCTCGAAGATGCAATCGAGCTTATAAAGAAGAACACCCGCCGATTTGCCAAGAGCCAGCGGACCTGGTTCA
>CAYSJK010000122.1:0-7009 GCA_964431375.1 uncultured Pirellulales bacterium | reverse complement strand
GCCAGCTTTTCTTCCAAAGACCATACTGCTACAGAGGTCCCCGTATATGCCTGGGGAAGAAGGGCTGTTCTCTTTACAGGCCCAATGGATAATACCGATATTTATAGAAAGATAATCAAAGCTACACAACCGGCAATTCCGTTCTTACCCCTGCGAAAAACAAACTCCTTATGTACTGCCGACAATCGTTAGTATCAGGCGCTTGTTATCCCCCAATTGTTTCGGAATCCATACTTTTCACTTCGACATTCTTTGCCTGCCCCGCACCCGAGGAGCAGAAAAATGTAACCTCTTAGCCTTTTGACCTGCAGCAGCTACATCTCTTTCTATAGTGCTCTTAGAACCCACGCAATCCAGTAACCGCAAAAACTTCTTGACAATTCGAGTCGACTTATGCAGAATAAAGGCATTGTCAGTAGAAGTTATGTTTTTAACCGTATAAATGGAGAATCTCGGTTTACCGACCCATAGTCGTGAACACCCTTGGTCTTTATTAACCATTACTTGGAAGGAAAATGAAATGAAGTCAAGCCGTCCTGAACAATCCACCCTACTTGCCTTCTGTCGGAGACAGCAAAGGAGGCGAAATCGCCCTCGTTCACATGCTCAAACAGAGAAATGGTATCAGCCACATTTATTTTGTTGCGTCCTTCTTTGCATAATCTTTGGTTCGTTGCCAGTAATAGCGCAACCCTCGGGAGGTCCTTACGGCCCGATACGGCAAACCTACGAGTTACCCAGGGATGCGGGCAAGATTTACTATGTAGCGCCCGATGGTAATGACACAGAATCAGGCCAAACTCTTGCCAAACCCACAACCCTCGAAGCGGCTATAAAGCGGGTAGTGACTGGCGATGCAATCGTGATGCGAGGCGGAACTTATCGTACCGGTGACCTGCAATTGAACCAGGGAATCACTATACAGCCCTATGCGAATGAACAGCCTGTCTTGAAGGGAACCTTTGTAGCAAAAAACTGGGAGCGTCAAAGAAACGGATTATGGAAAACATCCTGGTCTCGTTTATTCCCTGACAAGCCTGCGAGCTGGTGGCGGCCTCAAAGTCATGGCAGAGAAACTCCTCTGTATCGCTTTAACAATGACATGGTGTTTGTGGACGGCAAGTTATTACAACCGGTCGGCCGGGAAGAAGAAATTGACGAGAATTCGTATTTCATCGACTACAAAGCCAGACTGGTTTTCATCGGCACCGACCCCACAGACCGGTTGGTCGAAATCACCGCTTTTAATGGTGCTCTTACGAGGATAACCGGGAACTGTCACGGCAAGACTTCTGACCGCAAGGGGCCTGTGATTCGGGGAATCACTTTCACCCAGTATGCCTACCGTGCAATCGAAATTGAAGGAACGAATCCCGAGGGTTTGTCTGATGAGTCCGACCATGGGAAAGAAGTAGTGGGTACGACCCTGGAGCATTGCACCATTTCTTTCTGTTCCCGGGTTGGCGCTTACTTCAGGGGAGATAATTTAACGCTCCGCCACTGCCTGGTGAGCGACACCAGTACCGAAGGCATTTTTATCCTTAGCTCGTCCGATGTCCTGCTGGAAAAAAACATCTTCACTCGTAACAATATCGAGGAAATCACCGGCTACTATCCCGCTGCGGTTAAGATTTTTAATCAATGTTACCGTGTAACGTGCCGGGACAACCTCGTTATCGACCATCCGTATTCAAACGGTATCTGGTATGACGTGGGCAATGTTGACGGCCGGTTTCTTAACAACCGGGTCGAGAACATAGGCAATATGGAAAGGCGGTTCTCCAACAATCGGTTCTGGCCGAGCGATAATGGTTTCTTCTTTGAAATCTCTAAAGGAGCAATTTGCGCCGGAAACGTCTTTGTCAATTGTGACCAGGGTATTTTCCTGATCAACAGTTCGGATGTCGAAATGTATAACAACACATTGGTAAACAGTACTGTATGCATTGGGCGCACTGCAAGAACTGCTGCCGGCGACCACTTCGGCTGGCATCCCAGTACCGGCCCGGATGTCAATGACCGGGACGGACACGTATTTGTCAATAACCTGCTCACAGGCGATGAGAATTATCGCAGACCCCTTCTGGTTGTTTGGCAGCCGCAATCCTTATGTGAGCGGCTCGATAAGCCGCAGGTCAAACAGCTCGATTATAATGTGTATGTTCGAGGGCCGGACACAGCAGATAAACCATTGCTTTTATGGAGTCCTGCGCCGAACGATGCGTGCCAGCTGGTATTTAAGTCGCTGCAGGGTTTGCAGAAACTGCATTCGGAATTTTCAGCCAACAGCCGGTATTTCGCCGATTATGATGGCCCCTTATTCAAGAGTCCAAAATTGGGCAATTACCAGTTATTACAGGCATTTCCAGGTTCCAAAGTGGCAACCACTCTTCCGGATGAAATCAGCAAGCTTCTGGGCCGGCCAAAAACCGATGCCCGCTTTACTGGAGCTTACCCGCCGCTTCCCTGAACTTCAGAAGAAGTATCTCCCAAGATAGTTTACTATAACTTTTTTAACTTCGAGCGGCTCGATTATTCCTGCGTGTCGATATATAATTTCCCCTCCCGGCTTGATTATCAGCGTATACGGAATTTCACCTCGCCACTTTTCGTCGAGAACATCCGCAAACTCATTTTTATCATCACCTGCCCAATGATAATTTCTGCACGATGCCTGTTGTTTTTTCAAAAACGTAATTACTTTTTCTTTTTTATCCGGCGTATCCAGACTGATTGTCACAAGCTCAAATTCCCTGCCCCTGTACATCCGGTTGATTGTAACAAGCTCCGGGAACTCAATCACACATGGCTCGCACCACGTCGCCCAGATATTCAAAAGCATAAGTTTGTCCGACTTGTTCTTCAAAAGCTCAGCCACTTTCTGCCGGTCAATTGTCTCCAAACCGACCTCTTCTTTCGCCCATTTCGCAAAAGCCCTTTCCACTAGCTTTCTTTTATTGGCCCATTTAATTGAAAAGCCGAACGTTCTCGTCTTCTCTACCGCCACTGGCTTACCCCCAAGCAGTGCATCTCGAACAAATCTTTTTTTCACCAGCTTCGGATTCTCCGAATTATCAATCCCGCCGACATACCGCAGTTTTCGGTCCTTGTCGAAAATAAATACATGCGGCGTCGACACAGGCCCGTATGCAAGCGATACCTTCTGGTTCTCTCCGTCATAAAGATAAGGAAATTCGAATCCTCTTTCTTTCGCCCGCAATTTTGTTTCTTCGAACGAATCGCCCAAATCCGAATACCCAAGCTCATCCAGCCGAACCGCCCTGGGGTCGTTCGGCGTTATCGCGACTACTGCCACCCCTTTTCCCTTGTAATCCGAATACAAGCTCATTATCCGCTGCTCATACGCCTGCGCCGTCGGGCAGTGATTGCATGTGAATATAACAGCAAGTGTTTGGCTGTCGGAGAAGCTCTTTAAGCTGTACATCTTGCTGTCAATACCGGGCAAATTAAAATCCGGCGGTACTGCCCCAATTTCCAATGTTGGTATCTGTCTCGACGCTCCTCCGCAAAGCCCGCAAAGCGATATTGTTGTTAATATTCCCATAACAAACTTCCTAAACCGCGTTTCCATTTAGCCATCTCCGAATTCCATCAATTAAGAGCTAAGCCCTGAAACAGTATTACTGTACCTTAAACCAGCCTGTGCCTTATTTCTTATAGAATATCAAATCCGCCCAAAAATTCAATCCCTCGTTTGCCATTAAGAGCTTACCCTCCATACCGCCTTTTTATGTTGAGTCCTGTTCCCCGGGCGGGGTTTGCTTTTTCGTGCAATTTATTGCGGAGTTTTCACGTCTGATTGGTGCGTAGGTCCTCTATCGTCCTTACTTCTTTTTTCTTCTCACTATCACCGTACCCAAGCCGAGCAGGAAAAAACTTGCAAAAATTAACAAAGATTTTTAGAATTCTTCAGCTGACTTCTTCGATACAGCTTCTGAGATAATGAAATGGAAGGTTAAATAAAGAAGCGGAAACATATTTTTCTATACAATACTTGTTATAAATGTGTTAAAATGCAGGATTGTATGGTAAAAGATAGCATAGATATCCAGCCTCCCTTTGCAAAAAAGAAAAGGGAATTTATTTCTCGAAATGGGAGTATTTATACTCAGAGAAGAGAATTTAATAGGAAAGGACTTTTAGAAAAAGAAGTTTGGAAGTTGGATAATGGGAGAGTAGTTGTTGTTTTAGATGATGGCGCATACATTTCCATACGAAAGGCTGAGGAACTTAGAATGCAGCATATTGAACCTTCTGCTTTAATGAATTTAGCTAAAAAAGAGGATTATTTTGGGAATCATGGTAGAATATGTTTTCTTCATGGTATGGAAATTTATTATAGTTCTGAGATTGTTGAAATAAACCCTCCTTTTGAAGAAGACTTTGAACAAGAATATGATATTAGGAGGGATTTAGAAGACCTTTAAATTTTCTTCTCACCATCACCGCATCCAAGCCGAGTAACAAGAGCGAAGATGGCTCAGGGATTAAATTTATGTGTGAATAGGCATCTAAATTACTTAGGTCGACAGATATATATGTATCATCGGTCAGGTAACCATAGACTTGTCCATACCCATAAGTGCCACCAGAATCGGTTTTAAACAGGTCGTGACCGTATATGTTTATCACACCAGAATCATTTGCCCATAAACGGTCCAATACATTACCTGAAAAGAGATTTACAGTGCCAAAGTCACCAACGGAAATACGGTCAACAATCCCACCTGTCATATTTGCAATCCCAAAGTCATGAGCTGAAAGATACGTATAGTTACCATTTCCAGATGCATTCACAGTTCCATAGTGATAAGCTTCAACTCCGGAAAGGGTTCCTCCGGTGACGTTAATAGTGCTGTAATCACAAGCTCCAACCTGTACACTATCGCCGTAGAAATTCAGAGTGCTCTGGTCGTAAGTAGTTATATAATCCAAGCTTCCTCCGTACATATTGACGGTTGTATGGTCTGGCGGTGTGTCATAGATATTAATAAAGGTATAGAATCCGCTGTGGATGTCTGTATCGCTGTAAATATCCCAGATGGCGTAGGCTCGAACTGACCACATACTTAACAACATTACAACTGCCAGAATTGTAAATACTTTCGTTTTCATCATTTCCTCCTCAAAATTGAGTTTGATTTTTCTGACCGCTCCTGCCTTATCGCATATTGGCTTGTGCCTCCTCAGTGTCCCTTGTATTATAGCACCTATCTCAGAAATTTCAAGAAAAATACATCAAATTCGTGTGACTTCGTGACAAAATCAGTCTTGAGTCTTTGGTCCGTTCTTTATGGTTTTTAACATTAGAATTTCGGATTTGTTTCGGATTTAGAGTTTATACGAGATACGCTTCACGCTTCATTCATCCCCATGCTTGTTTTCGGAAGAAAACATGGGGACGAGATGCGGTTCTCTATATACGGGTCACGAGCGACGGGTCACGTTCTTATCCGCCAAACAGCCACGGCGTCAGGCGTTCTGAAGTCGTTATTGTCTCTGCGTTTTTATTTGGGATAATAAAGTGTCCCGGCACAGGGAACTGCGAGCTTAGCAGCAGTGCTTCTCTGCCGACCTCTTCGATTACCGATTCGTTGTCGATATTCTCAACGACTTTATTTATAAAGCTGGCGATTAGCTCAGCGTGCGGTTCTTTCATACCACGTGTGGTAATTGCCGGCGTACCGAGCCGCAATCCGGTAGGATTAGCCGGATGTGCAGGGTCTATTGGTGTTGTGTTGTAGTTGGTAACGATTCTTGCCCTGTCGAGTGCCTTTGCCAGTTTTTTGCCGGTCACATTTTTATTTCGCAAATCGATAAGTATTAGGTGGTTATCAGTCCCGCCTGATGACAGGTTAAAGCCGTATTCGAGCAGCTTATTTGCGAGTGCATTGGCGTTTTTGACGATTTGTTTTGCATAGACGACGAACTCCGGCGTATCCGCCTCTGCCATTGCCACTGCGACAGCCGTCATTGTATGCATATGCGGCCCGCCCTGCAAGCCCGGAAAGACGGATTTATCCACCTTTTCTGCATGCTCTTTTTTGCACAGCAGCATCCCGCCCCGCGGCCCCCGCAGCGTCTTATGCGTCGTCGTCGACACAATATCCGCATGTGCGACCGGGCTTTGATGTATTCCGGCAACTACGAGGCCGGCGATATGGGCGATATCACTGACGTGATAGGCGCCGACGTCTTTGGCGATTTGGCCGAAAGTCTCAAAGTCAATTTCTCTTGGATAAGCGGTTGCACCGGAGATAATGATTTTGGGCCGATGCTTCTTCGCAAGGTCGGCAATCTCATCATAATCCAAACGACCGGTGTCCGGACGAACCGTGTACCAGACAGATTTGAAAATCCGGCTCGTAACACTGACCTTCCATCCGTGCGTTAGATGGCCGCCGTGAGGTAGGGACAGGCCCATAATCATATCGCCCGGATTAATCAAGGCAAGATACGCGGCGAGATTGGCGACAGAGCCGGAATACGGCTGGACGTTTGCATGGTCGGCTTTGAATAATTTCTTCGCCCGCTCCTGTGCCATAATCTCGATAAGGTCAGTTACCTGCTGGCCCTCATAATACCGCTGGCCAGGATAGCCCTCGGCGTATTTGTTGGTAAGACAACTGCCGCTGGCTAACATTACGGCCTCGGATACGTAGTTCTCCGACGGGATAAGACGAATACAGCCGCTCTGCCGCGCTTTCTCCTGCCGAATTAGCTCGTAAATCTGCGGGTCATACCGCTCCAGTGCATCCATATTAGTATCTCCTTATGAGTAAATTAATAACAGGAATGTTTTATATCATAAGGCCGGTTTTTATACAATAGAGATTTTTCCGACTTTTGCCACAGAGCGGCTGTGTTAGATTTCAAGTATTTTTTACAAATTTTTGTGGAGACCATAAAGTTTGATTCCTAACCATAGTATTCAGAATAATCAGCAACTTACGCATGCAGGCGGTAATGACTACCTTGTAAGCTTTGC
>CAYSJK010000121.1:2916-7121 GCA_964431375.1 uncultured Pirellulales bacterium | reverse complement strand
GGACGGCGGCCATCATCTTTAGATGCGCCATATAATGGATATACCTTTTGCCGTTGCGCGGCTTAAAAGCACAGTCAAAGACTGGTAAATGGTCCGGATTAAGCTTTTCCGCCCCTTCGATAGTCTCATTTTTATCTATGTAGTCGCAGATTGACTTGATGTCATCGATACTATAGCCAAGCCGCTCCAGAGCCATCGGCACGGTTTTGTTAACAAGCTTGAGCATTCCGCCGCCAGCCAGCAGTTTATATTTAACCAGCGCAATATCCGGCTCAATACCCGTAGTATCGCAGTCCATCATAAAACCGATAGTTCCGGTCGGGGCAAGGACGGTCGCCTGAGCGTTGCGAAAGCCCACTTTGGTTCCAACGTCAATGGCATGGTCCCATGCATCCTTGGCAGCATTACGCAAATAGTCCGGACAATGAGACTCGGGAATGTCATAAGCATGCTGGCGATGCATATTAATAACCTTGAGCATCGCATCACGATTCTTGCCGAATTGCTCAAAAGGCCCCATAATCTGCGCTAATTCGGCGCTTGCCACGTAAGCAGCTCCTGTCATAATGGCGCTAACAGCCGAGGCCAATGCCCTTGCCTGGTCGGAATCATAAGAGAGGGCCTGGCTCATAATAAACGAGCCGAGATTAGCGAAACCCAGGCCAAGGGGGCGGAACAAATGGCTGTTTACGGCAACCAATTTGTCCGGATAGCTGCCGTTATCAACCAGAATCTCCTGAGCGATGATGAACAGCCGAATCGCCTTTTTGAAGGTCTCAACGTCGAATGAGCCGTCATCCCTGCGAAACTTCATAAGATTCAGTGAAGCCAGATTGCAGGCCGAATTATCGATGAACATATACTCACTGCAGGGATTTGAAGCATTAATTGGCCCGGAATTCGGGCAGGTGTGCCAGCGGTTGATAGTGCTGTCATACTGTATGCCCGGGTCACCGCAAATCCTCGTGCCCTCGGCAATTAAATCCATCAGCTCACGCGCTGAGTGCTCCTGCATCTCTTCACCAGTTGTTACAGCATAGGTAGTCCATTTTGCATCCTTTTCCACCGCCTGCATAAATTCATCCGTTACACGCACGGAGAGATTGGAATTCTGGAACATTACGCTACTGTACGCTTCATTGTTGTGGTCGCCATCGTAACCGGCCTCGATAAGCGTCCAGGCCTTCTTTTCTTCCTCGGTCTTGCAGGTAATGAACTCCTTAATATCGGGATGAGTGACCTTTAGCGACTGCATTTTTGCCGCCCTGCGGGTCTTTCCGCCCGATTTAATTACCGCTGCTATCTGGTCATAGACCCTCATAAAGCTTAAAGGACCGGATGGTTTGCCTCCGCCGGAGAGCTTCTCTTTACTGCTACGCAGAGTAGAAAGGTCTGTTCCGGTGCCGGAGCCGTGCTTAAAGAGCATTGCCTCGCTCGTTGCCAAGCGCATTATATCTTCCATCGAATCCTCAACCGACTGTATGAAACAGGCAGATGCCTGTGGATATTCATAGCTGTTTTTACAAACAACTGTGGTTTGTAACTGCGGGTCCCAATGGAAATTGTGCCTGCTGCCGTTAATTCCATAGACATCGAAAAGGCCTACATTAAACCACACAGGCGAATTAAATGCTCCGTATTGATTTATACACAGCCAGGTTAACTCATTGTAGAAGGTCTCAGCATCTTCGCCGGTAGCGAAGTAACCGTCCCTCTGGCCACGGTCAGCGATGGCCTTGCAAACCCGATGGACAAGCTGTTTTGGCGAATGTTCCCGCTGGCCTGAGCCGATATCACCATAAAAGTATTTGCTCGCCACAACCTTTGTTGCCAACTGGCTCCAGGACGTCGGAACTTCAATATTGTCCTGCTCAAAGATTGCCTGGCCACTGTCGCTTAGAATTTTGGCGGAACGCACTTCCCATTCAAGCTGTTCAAAAGGATGCACACCGGGGATTGAAAAGAAATGCTCTATTTCCAAACCCTTTGACCGGCCGTTTTTGACAGAGGTTTCGGATTGTGATTTTTGGCTCTTAAAGGGATTTTCTGGCTCGAACTTACAGGACATTTACATGCCTCCCGGCTATAAAACTAAAGTCGCTGATACCACTACATGTAGTAAGAAAAAACAGGAATTACTCAAGATATAGTAACAAAAACTCTAAAGTTAGTATCGGCAGGTTAATGATAATTTGATTAGGTGTAAAGACTAAAGTCAGATTTTTTTCATAAATTTGTTAATCTTTTTTCTTAGTCCTTATAGCTACTGAATCTATAGTGATAAAAAAAATTTTGATTATCAAAATTTTTAAAGGCCAGTGGCTTCTAACCACTGTCGGGCAATCCAGGCGTGTGCCCAAGTATATGGATGTACTGAATCCTCCGACCATTTTTCCGGCGGTGTCTGCTTGATTTGTTCATCAATTCGGTTTTGTAACGGCACTAAGACAGCATTAAATTCCTTTGTCAATCGATGGACTATCCGAATATAGGTCCTAAGGTCATGAAAAATTTTATTTTCTAAATTATTACAAAACATAAAGGGTTCAATTAACACAAGCTGGCTGTTAAATTCTCGTTTTACCTGCGAAAGTAACTGCCTGTATGTCAACTCATATTCATCGGGATACACCACAGCGGGCATCTTTTCGGGCTCGCCATACTGACGACACAGGTCATTTATGCCGATAAGGACACTCAAAATATCCGGCTTGTACTCAAGACAATCTTCTTTCCAACGATTCTTCAGGTCACGGACGGTATTACCGCTGATACCTGTATTTACAATATTGAGATTTAGCTGAGGGTACTTTGCCAGGAGCAGATTGCCCACAAAGTTCACATAACCAAAACCAAGGGGCTTATAAACAGGCAGTTTCCTGTCCATATCAGTTATGCTGTCGCCGATAAAAACGATAGTCTGGTTCGGTTTCAAATCGATTTTAGGTTGCAAAATGAGTCCTTGTTACTAAACAACTCTGAATAGTTGAGCAAATTGTATCGAACCGTGGTGAATTGGTAAACATTTTGCCTCGTCACACTGCAAAAAAGGCAGAAAATCCTTTTGTCGGCTGTGACGCAGAGCTAAAATAGACTGCTTTTTTGCAGGTTTTAGGCTTTTTCAGGACTAACAGATAAAATACGAAAAAATGGCCTCTACTAACGAAAAAGGGCGTTTTGAAGCGATTCGCCGACACATAAAGGGATTCCCGACGGGCCCCGGGCTTTATCTTATGAAAGGCCCAAAGGACAAGGTCCTTTACATAGGCAAGGCCAAGAATCTACGCTCACGAGTTGCCAGCTATTTTCAGCCAGGGGGTGATTTAGCCATCTCACGCGGTCCAAAAATCGTCGAAATGATAGATAAAGTTCAAACCATTGACTTTTTAGAGACCGAAACGGAAGTCGATGCCATCTTAAAAGAGGCCCGGCTGATAAAGGACATCCGCCCGCCTTATAATACAGACCTTGTCGATGACAAGACCTTTCCTTACCTTGAGATAACCACGGGTGAAGATTTTCCAGGTGTTTATATCACGCGAAAGCCCCGGCCAAGCGGCAGCAGATTGTTCGGGCCCTTCGCCAGCGCGAAAGAACTTCGGCAGGTATTAGTAGAATTGCAGAAAATATTCAAGTTTCGAACCTGCACTATAGACATCAGGGAAAATGAGCCGAAGCGTAGATTCTTCCGGCCTTGTATCCTATACAGCATAAAGCAATGTGCCGCTCCCTGCGCAGCCAAAATTGCTAAAGCGGATTACAAAAGCATCATCCGCGATTTTATCAAATTTCTACGGTCGAAGCGTTCGACAATCCTGCGTCAGCTACGAAAGCAAATGTCCGAGGCCTCCGAGAAGCTCCAATACGAAAAAGCTGCAATGCTTCGCGACCGTATCCGGCTAATCGAACGACTCGACCGCCGTGGCCTGCCCGAAGAAGACGTTCAGCCGGAGGTCTTTGCCGCTGACCCGACTGAGGCCCTTCTGAAGCTACGAGAAATACTGCAATGCCCCCAGCCAGTCAGGATTATTGAAGGAATCGATGTGGCCAATATCGCAGGAGCTGAGGCAGTCGGTTCGCTGGTTAAATTCATCGACGGCAGGCCATTTAAGAGCGGCTATCGGCGATTCAAAATAAAGACCGTAAAAGGCATCGATGACTATGCAATGATTGCAGAAGTAGTCAAACGCAGATACAAATACGCC
>CAYSJK010000121.1:0-2816 GCA_964431375.1 uncultured Pirellulales bacterium | reverse complement strand
AGAATCTTTCAAACGGCGGTCGAGCATATCTTCCTGTCGTTTTTCGAGCCGCTCAAGGCGCTCCTGCAGGTCTCTGAGGCGTTGTTCCATCCTTTCGCCATATTCAAACTGGCGTGGTTGAAACTTTTCAGAATCAAAATAGCGTCTCCAAACCTCCGGTTCCGGAGGTGCAGGGGGAACCTTATGATTGAAAAGCTTCTTTTCCCTGGATTTCTTCTGAGCTTTCGCAATGTCCTCTATTACCGACCGGCGATACTTTTCCGGGAGCTTATCTATCTCCTTAACAGTAGTCTGATACTCCGTTATCTTACTATCTGAGCCGCTGACGCGGATTGTGATTGATGTATTCTCATCTTCAGGATTACCATCGATGGTTATATCATATTTTTCGCCATTGTCGGTATGCTGAAAACGATACATTTCCTTGAAAAGCTTGCCCAAATTATCTTTGATGCCCGGTATTTTATCGAACTGAATTTCCATCCAATCTTTATCGCCGGGTTTTAGTCGAAATACTTTTCCCGGGCGCCACGATTGCATAATTTCCGGTTCCAGAGGATATTTCCAGTCATCCGGGTCAAATCCGCCTTTGAACTGGCCGAGCTTGAGCTTAATTTTTTTGCGCTGCCCCAGATGAATGATTTCCAGCGAGACTTCCTTGTCGACTCCCGCCTCTCGCACCGTCTCGACGAATTGCTCATTATCTTCGACTATTTTTCCTTCAAAAGCGATGATTATATCATCCCTCTCCAATCCTGCCTTGTCAGCGGCGCTGTCACGTTGTACGTTTCTTATCCGTATACCCTGACCCGGTGACAAACCCAGATGTTTGGCTAACAGCTCCGGCAAGGGGCTTTCATCCAGTACTACGCCCAGGTAAGGCCGCCCTTCGGCTGATTCAGAGTCGGCATACAGAAAAGTACTAACAGAAAATAGAACTGCAAAAACTATCAGGACAACATATTTGGCTTTCATAGTTTTTCCCTTTCTTAATTAAAGTTCGTATTTCTTACTACAGGTCTGGACTATAAGCGGCAGGTGTAACAATATTCTCCCGCAGCCCTTCAACGAGCCACTGGTCACCATCTTCATCAGTAAGAATGTACCAGTCAACATTATGAGATACGTTTGTAGTGTTATTCGATGGAAAAGCTTGTGCTCCCTCATCTTTTATATCTGTTTCATCTGTTATACCCTGAGTGATTATTTTTTCCGGAACCAGATTATCCTTCGGTATCGAACGAGCAGGCAAGCCAAAGTGCAAAGTTAGTCCTATCACAAGCCCCGCTGCGAGTCCGGCTGCCCCGCACCAAAATCCCGACTTGAACAGCACTCCTTTATTCTCCCGAGCCCAGCCTGCCTCAGGCGTGTCTTGGCCGATTTTGGTGCGGGGCCAGGCCTGCTCGAAAATCTCCTCAACTGCTTTTCCGTGCTCTAATACCTCAGAAGAGACAACCTCGCGACTTTGTTGGTGTAAATCCTGCAATTGTTCGAGAAGCTCCCTTGCATCAGGGTCATTTTCTATCGCCTCATCCAGTATGCATTGTTCGCTGGGTGTAATTTCACCGTCAAGATATTTTCCAATCAGTATTTCCAACATTTCCTGTGTCATACTCATTTTCCTACCACCCTATTTTTTTCTTTGCCTGTAATCTGGTTATAAATCATCCGCCGTGCCCGTACGAGTCGAATCTGCACGGTCGTGACGGGAATACCAAGTATCTCTGCGATTTGCCCATACGTCAAATCACTGCTATATTGCAGCATAAATACCTGGCGATATTTTTCAGGCAGTAAATTTATCGCACCAAGTATCTGCTGGTATTGCTCCTTTTTCTCGATATTCACAAGGAATTGTTGCTCCTTCTCATCACATTGCTTAATAATCACCTCTTCGTCGAGCGAAATCGGTCTTTTGTTTTTCTGCCGGCGGTACCGTAGGGCCTGCCGCTGAGCCAGAACTGCCAGCCACGACCGAAACCGCTCCGGCTCACGCAAGGTATCGATTTTACTAATAAGGCGAACACAAATATCCTGCAAGACGTCATCGACATCGTTGGCATCACATACGATGCTATAGACCAGTGCCTTAAGCCAGGTCCAGTTCCGCATCAGCAGTATCCGTAGTGCATCTTTATCACCCTGCCGGGCAGCACAAACCAGTGCCGATTCGTTTTGTCTCATTCGCGGATTCATATTGCTTCTTCATAATATATAGATACCTGAGAAAAAAAGTTCATACATAATTTCCCGTTTTCTTTCGAAGAAAATTTGATGTCACAAGAGGGACCGAGTGATTTGCAAGCGATAATCCAAGTGCTTCGTCAGGCATCCTGGGACAAAAAGAACCCCCCAGGATTCATTAATGGAGATTTACCCCGTTAGAAAAAAAGGGCCGTCATTTAGGGGGATAAAAAATACATAGCGAAAGGAGGTCAATACCGTCTGAGTTTTCTCCGCAAGGAGTCCCTATGACTAACGGGGTTTACTCAAATAATCTTCTTATGTCTTCGTCCGTAATTTTTTCATCGGGCCTTATGGGTTCGCCTCGTTGCCTGCCCAAGTGCTCAAAAAATTCTTTAACATTTTCCGGGGCCGATTTAATTACCAGACCCAATGAATACCTCATTAAAGAAATATCTGCCCCATCAAGGATACCTTTTATAAGCCCTGTTTCGGCATTCTCCTCGTTCTCCATTTCTGTGTTAAATCTATCCAGGACATCCTGTAAACCGCCATATTCTATTTGTTCTGTAGCTATCGTTTTATTGGTTATATGAGAATAGGGCAGTCCCATAGACCTGAAAAGATAAACA
>CAYSJK010000120.1:3492-7145 GCA_964431375.1 uncultured Pirellulales bacterium | reverse complement strand
CGCCGCTGATTATACCGACCCTTGCTATCACCTGCCACATTTTTATGAGCTTTGGGCGCGGTGGGCTGACAAAGACAACCAGTTCTGGTATGACGCCGCCGCTGCCAGCCGGCAATTATTCAAAAAAGCAGCACATCCGAAAACTGGCTTAACACCTGATTACACTTATTTTGATGGTACTCCTGCAGACCCTGCTAATAGGGGGCATGATGATTTCCGTTTTGATGCCTGGCGTGTTGCTATGAATATTGCCGTTGATTATTCCTGGTTTGCCGCCGATGAATGGGCCGTAACTCAAAGCAACAGGCTGCTCGATTTCTTTTATTCGCAGGGAATAAGAACATACGGCATTGAATACACCCTGGACGGGACAAGGTTATCAAGAGACCATAATGTCGGTCTGGTCGCCGCCAACGCAGTCGCCGCTCTTGCCTCGACAAACGAAAACAGGGCCGATTTCGTCAAGGCATTATGGCACGCGCCGATTCCGATGGGTACGGTACGTTATTATGACGGCTTTCTTTACATGCTGGGTTTGCTACAGGTAAGCGGAAACTTTAAAATTTACGAACCTGCTGATAATCCCGTTTCTGCCTGTCCGCAGGCTGCTCCAGTTGCTAAAAGCACATCATACATCTCCAAAAAAAGTGCAGATGGATGTTTTACCCTCTCTGCCTCGGGCAAATCTGCACCCTTATACGCCAGCGCCGATGATTATCCCGGTGTCATCAAGGTATTAAAACACCTCCAGACCGATATTGACCGCGTTACAAATGCTGAACCCGGGCTTTATACAGATAAAATCACCGAATCGAAGGAGCTCGTCCTCGTTGGAACGCTGGGCAAAAGCCCGATTATCGATAAACTCGTACAGGCTAAAAAAATTGATGTGGCTGATATTGCAGGACGCTGGGAGACATTCCTGCTCCAGGTAGTGGATGAGCCGCTGCCTGACGTGGCTCGCGCACTGGTTATTGCCGGCAGTGACAAACGAGGCACAATCTATGGTATTTTCGACCTGTCGAAAGAGATTGGCGTATCTCCCTGGTATTGGTGGGCCGACGTTCCACCCAAAAAAAGCAGCACTCTGTATGTCCTGCCCGGCCGCTACACACAGGGAGAACCTGCCGTTAAATATCGCGGTATCTTTCTAAACGATGAGGAGCCGGCCCTGGGCCGATGGGCCGTGGAAAATTATGGCGGATTCAACCACCAGTTTTATGAGAAGCTCTTCGAGCTTATGTTACGCATGAAAGCCAACTACCTCTGGCCTGCAATGTGGTGGGCAAGCTTCAACAGTGACGACCCCCTCAATCCAAAGCTGGCAGACGAATTGGGTATTGTAGTTGGCACAACGCACCATGAGCCGATGAATCGCGCACACGCCGAGTGGAGAAAATCCAAAGGTGGCCAGTGGAACTATGAAACCAACGCCGAAAAGCTGCGGGAGTTCTGGACGGAAGGGATTCAACGCATGGGCTCATACGAAAGCATTGTAACACTTGCTATGCGCGGAGATGGTGACAAGGCTATGAGCGAGAGCACAAATATCTCTTTGCTGGAGAAAATTGTCGCTGACCAGCGTAAAATCCTCGCCGATGTCACCGGCAAAGATGTGAACTCCATCCCGCAGATTTGGGCATTATACAAGGAAGTGCAGGATTACTATGACAAGGGGATGAGGGTTCCGGATGACGTCACCTTATTATTATGCGATGACAACTGGGGAAATATCCGCAGGTTACCTAAACCTGAAGACCCGCCACGCTCCGGCGGATACGGTATTTATTATCATTTTGACTTTGTAGGCGGCCCGAGAAATTATAAGTGGCTCAATACCAGCCCCATACCACGGGTTTGGGAGCAGATGCATCTGGCCTATCGCCACGGCGTCGACCGAATCTGGCTTGTCAATGTTGGCGACCTTAAACCGATGGAATTTTCAATCGAGTTCTTTTTGGATTATGCCTGGTCACCTGACAAGTGGCCAGCCGAGCGCCTGCCGCGATACACACGGCTCTGGGCCGAGCAGCAGTTCGGACCTGAGCACGCCGCAGACATCGCCGACATCATATCCAAATACACAAAATACAATGGCCGCCGAAAACCAGAGATGCTCTCTCCCGACACCTACAGTCTCGCATACTACCGCGAGGCGGAAACAATCGTCGCCGACTACAATAAACTTGCGGCTAAAGCCGAGAAGATTTACAACGCTATGCCCCCTGAATACAAGGATGCCTATTACCAGCTTGTCCTGCATCCTGTAAAGGCCTGTGCAAACCTAAACGAGCTTTATGTAACCGAGGCAAAGAACCACCTTTTTGCCAAACAACGACGTGCCGCCACTAATGATTTAGCTGACAGGGTTAAAGATTTATTCAAAAAAGATGCTGAGATTTCCCACTATTACAACAAGATTTTGGCAGGTGGAAAATGGAACCACATGATGGACCAGACGCATATCAGCTATACGAACTGGCAGCAGCCGGATAAAGATGTAATGCCCGAAGTCAAAAATATTGAGATACCCGAGGTTTCGGACATGGGCGTTGCCATCGAAGGTTCAGACAGTTGGTGGCCGATGGCTAAGACCGAAGCTGTATTACCTGAGTTTGACCCCTTCAATCAACAAACATATTATATCGAGCTGTTTAATCGCTGCCAGGCGCCTTTTGATTACAAAATTGTATCAGCAGAATCATGGCTAACCATTACACCCAATCAGGGAAAAATCGATAAACAGCAGCGAGTTTTGCTAAGTGTGGACTGGCACAAGGCTCCGACCGGCAGCACCCGTGTTCCTGTCACTATAAATGGACCGGAAAAAAGTGGCGTCGTGGTTTATGCCCCTGTCAACAATCCTGAATCTCCAAAACCTGACCAGGTCACCGGCTTTGTCGAGAGCAATGGATACGTCTCAATCGAGGCCGAGCACTATACTCGTGCGGTGAATGCTCCGCCGATTCGATGGCAGCGCATACCGGATTTAGGCCGTACGCTTTCAGCGATGACACCTTTTCCGGTAACTGCTGAAAGTCAGACCCCTCAAGGTGACAGCCCTCGCCTGGAATATTGCATGCATCTCTTTAGTAGTGGCAAAGTTAAAGTTAAGACGTATCTGTCCCCGACCCAGAACTTTCATAATACTCAGGGATTACGTTATGCTGTTTCTTTTGATGACCAGTCTCCACAAATCGTCAACATCCATAGAAAGGATACTGTCCCGGACTGGAAGTACCCTCCAGCCTGGAATCAGGCGGTAAGTGATAATATTAAAGTAATGACCTCTGTGCACCTCATCGATAAGCCGGGCGAGCATATCTTGAAATACTGGATGGTTGACCCTGGTATTGTCCTGCAAAAAATCGTAGTCGAAACAGCCGACGTCAAACCGAGCTATTTCGGCCCGCCGGAAAGCTTTTATCAGGCTAAAAAATCCTGTAAATAAGGGACGTTTTCCGGTCGTTGCCCGCCCCGCAACTTGCACTGAATCTTTGTATTGGAGCTTCTTGATGGATTTTTCCTGCTACCATTCAGCCGTTTTTTCCAGTTTCTTCAGGTCCGGCTTATTCTTTGCAATAGCAAGAGACTCTTTATACAGTTTCTCAAGGTCACCAAAGACATCGATAACATCTGCACCTTTTCTGATG
>CAYSJK010000120.1:0-3392 GCA_964431375.1 uncultured Pirellulales bacterium | reverse complement strand
TTTTCTGATGCAGGCAGATACAGACTGTGTTTTTCGGTTCCCTTTTCCCAGATGGCTGATACAAGAATGTCCGGACCATAGAGGTACGTCTGCCAATCCTCCCAGGCCTGCACCTGCTCAGGATAGACTAGAAATAATGGCCGGACAATCGGAACACCCGTCTCGTGGGCGTTCTTGGCGCATGTATAGCTGTAGTCCATCAAACTGGTATGTATTTTTGCGTAGAGCCGCCAGACGGCAACCAGCTCAGCGTCGTAGTGAGGTTCACTTTTCATATCCCACAGGCCGCGGTCTTCGGTCGGACCAACCTCCATAATCGCAGAAAAGCAGCTAAAAGCCAGCCAGCGGGCACAAACCTCACGGTCGAGAGCACCTTGCCAATACCCTCCCGTGTCGGAGCCCCAAATGGGAAATCCCATTATAGCGCATCTCTGCTGGGCGATAATTGCTGTACGCAGCCCTTCGGGAGGAGAACCGATATCACCGCCCCAGAAACCGCTGTGCCGACTGCTGCCGGTATGGCCGGATCGAGACATCAGAATAAAATCATCGCCGCGTATTTCTTTGCAGACCTCCCACGTTGCTTCTACATACTGGCGAGGAAAGTCATTATGTGTCTGACGTGTGGACCTGCCATCATATACAAAGACATCAGGTGACGACGGCGTAACTTCTTCGGCTCTGTCCAGTTTAAATCCCGCAACACCGACATCAAGTACTTTCTTGACGCCTTCATTCTGCCACCACTTCTTCGCCTGGGGATTTGTAAAATCTACCAGTACACGTTCCGTAGATTTCTTTCGCTGGCCTTTGACGTTATAACCTTTCTCCATCGTAGTTTTAGCCATCTCACCGTTTACCCACGGCGCAATCCAGAGAAGGAATCTGATATCTTTCTTCTCGAGCCATTTAATCATGTCCTCAGGATTAGGTAATCTGTCCCTGTCCCACTCGAAGTCATCATAACCGTAATCTCCGATTGCCCAGGGCCTGTCCACCCAGTAAGCACCGCACGGTATATCAAAAGCTTCCATCATTAATATGTCCTCAACGACCTGGCTGTTATATGGCGCATTCACACCGGTTCCGTCATAATAGCTCTTTTTATTGACGTGGTTATCACGCCATCTCCAGTAGGAAAACGCCCATTTCGGCGGCACTATTGTAGGGCCGACATTAAGACTATGAGCGCTTACAATTTCCATGGGTTTATCGGCTGTATAAAGTATTAATTCAAGCGAAGGCCCTTCGAATGAAATCTTTACCAGCTCTTCATCTGTTTTGCAGAAATCATAAGACCCCGGCCATGTACCTTTGGTAAATAATCCGTATCCATTTGATGAAAGATAGAATGGACAATAAAGTGAGAGTGTTGGCCGGATAAACATCTCCACACTTCCTCCCCTCAGGTCAAGGGCGGTTTCAATACCTTCTTTCCATGATAACTTCTGGTCACCGTCAACGGTCCTCTCGAAGCATCCCGTAAAATATTCATCAGCCGACGCTCGAACTGAAAAACCCCACCCTCGAATATTCACGCTGGGCTCAGCACTGAATTTTATATCATAATTGTTGCCCTGAGGTTGTATCAGCACATCGACGATGCGCCCGTCGTTATTTCTCCATCTTCCGTGAAAACCGCCTTCGATGTTCTCCGTCCGGAATGGCTCACCAACAAGATACGAGCGCCCCTCGAGGCTTTCATAGTAGATAGCATCTGTCTCTTTGTCTGTAATTATTATTGGCTCTTTCAGGCACTCATTTGTAATCTTAAATGAAACGTATTTTTGTACACCTGCATACTGCAGGCTCACTTCCGCTGATACGGGGCTCCAAAGAAATAAAACGATGGCAAGTGCCAACAGGCCGGGCAAAATTCTAACCTTCATATTCATCTCCTTTTCAGCTAAAAGTTTAACGAAAATATTAACTGGTTATTTGCATCATTTGCAGGTTCGAATGCGTCGTCCCGGATGGCGTCCACAGTCTCAAATCCTCGAAACCCTGCTGCGAAAGACAGATTAACGCCTATGATAAAGAACAAATATAACAAAGAAATCAAAAATGTATCTATATATTTTTACCAGCCGATAGTCTATTCTTCACAACAAACAACACTAATACAGTCTGCATAAGATAGCAGAAAGCACATCAGGCGTCTTGATTTGGCTTGACTTTTTTCGGCATATAAGTAAATATCATTAACCGGTTAGTAAACAGAAATGATAGCAAACGCAAATAAGGAGCGTAATTATGGTAAAGTCAATATTTGTATTTATGATTGTAGTTATACTTGTTGTCCCTGTCTGTTCTGCACAGGACGATATTTCAGAAAAGCTCAAACCATCTGCTATAGACGCAAGGATAGCGGAAATCCGAATGGGCTATATCACGGTAAAGACCGAACCGGGTGCCGATGTTGATGTCCAGCAGGTCCGACACGAATTCTTATTCGGCACTGCGATTACAGATCAGCTCGCCGAAAAAGCCGGGAACGCAATGTCGCCGAAAGACAGAAAGATGTTTCTGAAAGTCCTTTCCGAAAACTTCAACTACGCTGTTCACGAAAATGCCTTAAAGTGGTATGACTGCGAATGGGAGGCCAACAACGTCGATTATTACAGGGCCGACGGGATTTGGCAGCTCTGTCAGGACCACAACATACCGATGCGAGGCCACTGCATTTTCTGGGCCAAAGACAAATACATTATGTCCTGGCTGAAAGAGCTGGATAACGACCAGCTTCGCGCAGCTATCAAACGTCGGGCCATTGGTGTCACAAAGCATTTCAAAGGTCGAATTGAAGAGTTTGACCTGAACAATGAAATGATTAACGGTGACTTTTTCCGTCGTCGCCTCGGTTACGGTATCGTCAACGAGATGGCCTGGATGGCAAAAGCGGGAAATCCCGATATCACTCTCTACGTAAACGATTATGGCGTCCTTGTTGAGAACGGTTACAACGCCAACTCCTATATAACTCAAATCGAAAACCTTCTCGCAAACGGTGTCCCCATCGGCGGCATCGGCTGCCAGGGCCATTTTGTCACTTCCCACAAAAATGACTCTACCGGCAGAGCTGCTACCACCTCCGAGCATGTTCAAAAGACCCTCGATAAGCTCGCAAAATTCAATCTGCCGATTAAAATCACCGAATGTCTTTTTGTCGCCGATAGCGAAGATGGAATGGCCGAAGAGCTTCGAAGGTTCTTTCCGATTTGCTTTGCGCACCCTAATGTTGAAGCCATCATAATGTGGGGCTTTTGGGAGCAGGGGCACTGGCAGCCGCACACTGCAATGTGGAAGAAGGACTGGACACCAACTCCACAGGCCGAAGCTTATCGCGACCTCGTTTTTAACAAGTGGTGGACTAAAGCCTCCGGCAAAGCCGA
>CAYSJK010000119.1:4509-7304 GCA_964431375.1 uncultured Pirellulales bacterium | reverse complement strand
ATTATCTTGACAAGAGTTTGCTCTTTTATGCCGGAACCTACGGCTCCCAGATGAGCATCAAATGCGCCCATAGCGACAGGAATTCCTTGAGGTATGCCGAGTTTATCCGCCCATTCTTTGGTTAAATTGCCTGCTGGTTTGTCAATCGCTAAGGTCTTATCACTTAATGTATCGCGAAGTCGGCCAAGCTTGGGGTCAAGTTTTGAAAGAAATTCTGCATTCGGATACCCACCCCAACCGTCGTTAAACATTGCCTTATGACCTGCGGCACAACGACAGCGTTTGAGCTTCTTCGGTTCTGTAGTTCCTGTTAAAAGCGCCGTCATATAATCAGCATGTTCGACCCAGGTATATGCCGCATCAAAAACTTCAGGGTCAACTCGAAGGCAATGCAGAATCTTACTGAAAAACCATTCCGACGAATATGTGCCGCCGCACCTGGCAAGATACTCGGGATGTTCTTTTTTTGCCAGCTCAGTTATTCGGGCGGCTTCGGCGTGTCCAGTATGGTCCTTCCACAGCCAGGCGTGGGCATTGGGGTTATCTCTGAACTCATCAAGCATTGCCAACGGTGTGCCGTTTTTGTCAATCGGTAAGGGTGTCGAGCCGGTAGTATCAACTCCAATGCCGATGATTTCAGCAGGGTCGAAATCCTTATTGGAATTCTTCGCTTCTGCGATAGCCTGTGTTACAGTAACTTCAATACCTCTTATATAGTCAGCGGGATTCTGTCTTGCCAGATTATGGTCTGCTGAATCAAGAATAATACCTGCCTGGCCGGTCTCGTATTCATAAACGGCTGTGCCAATCTCATTGCCGTTGGTTATATCAACCAATAGTGTCCTAACGGAATTCGTGCCGTAGTCCAGGCCAATCGTATAAGGCATCTTTTAACACCCCGCACAATACCACTTTCATCACCAATTCGGGCGCCTTTTTATCCAAATGCTACCCGTTGAAGTATAGATATGCGGCAAGAATCACGGCCAGCACCACTACAGAGGCCGCAACATCGCGCCAGTCCCAACTGCCCCGCGACAGACGGCGATGCTCATCGTTAACCGTGCCGTATGTCAGGCCGCTGATTCGCTCGTAGGAAGGCACAGACGTCAACCAGCTAACTGCTATCATCACAATCACACATACAAGAAAGATGAATACGCTGTAGTACTGAAAGTAGATATTACTAATAATCCAGAGTAATGAACCCTGCTGATACTGAAACCCTTCAATCAGCTTGACAGGAGTATCGACAGCCAAACGAAAGACACCCAATAGAAAACCGACAATCAATGCAGCAAGGCATCCTTTACTGTTCAGGCGCTTACTGAAAATGCCCAAAAAGAAGACCACAAAGATGGGCGGTGCCAGGTATCCCTGAACACTCTGCAGATAGTGATATAGTCCCCGTGCTCCCTGAATGACAGGCACCCAAAACAGACCAATAATCACCATAACAGTAGTAGCAATACGACCCATCCAAACCAGCTCGTGCTGGGATACGCCGGGCCTGAGCTTCGAATAGAAATCCATCGTGAACAAGGTCGATGAGGCATTGAATACGCTCGATAGCGAGCTCATCAGGGCAGCCAATAACCCAGCCACAACAAGACCTCGCACACCAACCGGCAGCACATGCTTAACCAATAAGGGAAAGGCCGCCTGGCATTTTTCGTTGTCGAGCGCCCCTGCTGTATATAAGGCATCATGAAGTTCCGCCATCCTGCCGCTCTTGGCCAATGCGAAGCAAATCATGCCGGGAATAATGAATATGAACACCGGTGAGAGCTTCAGAAAGGCCGCCCATATACTGCCTCTTCTCGCCTCACGCTCGTTCGGCGCGCCCAGGGCACGCTGAACGATATACTGGTCGGTGCACCAGTACCACAGCCCGATGATAGGGGCACAGAAAAGCATTCCAAGCCAGGGATAGTTGCCGTTGAAGTACCAGGCAATTTTTGTATCGCTCATCACCGGCTTCCACGTGCCCTCCATACCCGCAGGAATCAACGGCTTCCACAAGTTAAACATGTCCGACCCACAAACTTCCCGCAACTCGCCCCAGCCGCCCAGCACTTTCAGTCCTAATATCGTTACTACCGCCGAGCCGACCACAAGCACAACGGTCTGAAATGTGTCCGTATAGACCACAGCCCGCAGGCCGCCAAGAACGGTATAAATTCCCGTAAGGATGATTACAAGAAACGAGCCGATCCAGAAGCTGTCCATCACTACAAAACCCAAATCAAGCTGCACCTCAGGAAGAAGTGTCCGAAAGACAACGCCACCTGCGAAGACGCCGACCGCTATCTTCGTGAGCACGTACCCAACCAGCGAAATGATCGAGAGTACCCAGCGGTTGGCTGGAGAGAAACGACGCTCGAGGAATTCCGGCATAGTGAACACCCTGCTCCGGGCGTAGAACGGAACAAACACCCACGCGAGAACCAGCAGGCACCAGGCATGCAGCTCGTAATGAGCCATCGCCACACCGTCGGTACAACCAGAACCCGCAAGGCCGACCAGGTGCTCGGAACCGATGTTCGACGCAAAGATGGAGGCGCCGATAACCCACCATGCAAGATTCCGTCCCGCAAGAAAATAGTCATCAGCCGTGTCTTTGCCTTTGATGACCACCCACCCGGTGATTCCCAGAATAACTGCAAAATATGAACCAAGCATTATCCAATCTAACGTTTCAAAGCCCATTGCTATATTCCTTATTCCTATATTTAACTTTTATTTAACTTTTTTACCAACTCAAAAATCACGATATATAGAAAAACAGTTAATCG
>CAYSJK010000119.1:0-4409 GCA_964431375.1 uncultured Pirellulales bacterium | reverse complement strand
TATTTAACTTTTTTACCAACTCAAAAATCACGATATATAGAAAAACAGTTAATCGGCTACAATTTTACTATTATGCCGCTTCTTTTCAAGAATAATATGTTCGAGCCAATTTTTATCATAATGGCATACAATTCGGCCTAGATGAGGGTCATTACGTTTAGAGTGGAGACCTAAAGAAACTATGGATTACCAGGCCGGCGGAAAGGAGCATGCAGCCAAGAGCATGCAAAAGAACCGATGTTCGACGCAAAGATGGAGGCGCCGATAACCCACCATGCAAGATTCCGTCCCGCAAGAAAATAGTCATCAGCCGTGTCTTTGCCTTTGATGACCACCCACCCGGTGATTCCCAGAATAACTGCAAAATATGAACCAAGCATTATCCAATCTAACGTTTCAAAGCCCATTGCTATATTCCTTATTCCTATATTTAACTTTTTTACCAACTCAAAAATCACGATATATAGAAAAACAGTTAATTGGCTATAATTTTACTGTTATATTGCTTCCTTTCAAGAATAATATATTTGAGTTATTTGCTTTCTCATAATGGCATATGCTTCGTCCCGAATGAGGGACATTGCGTTTAGAGTGGCGGATTAAAGAAACTATGGATTACCAGGCCAACAGAAAGAAACAGGCAGCCAAGTGCATGCAAAAGAATCGTGATTTGACTTGCGCTGTATTTACCGGGTGTAGTTAAATCTTTTTCATTAGCAAATCTTATCGCCAAAATCCCTACGGGCAGTGTAAACAGATAAAATAATCCTGCATAGAACATTGTGCGGTAAATTAACATAGCTGCTGCAATTAAAAAGCCGGCAACAAGCACTACTCGATAAATCCAGATAGAAACCCGTACTCCAAAAAGGACTACAAGTGTTTTTTTGTTCACTGCGGCATCGGCTTTCAAATCCGGAAATTCATTTAATAAAATCACCAAAAAAATCAGGGTGCTGACAATAACCGCAGGTAAAATCGGTGTGACATCAAGCATTTTTGTCTGCAAATAATATGAGCCATACACCGGCAGCAGACCAAATAACAGCGCAATGACAAGCTCGCCGACGTAGCGATAGCCGAGCTTAATTGGCGGAGCAGTATAAAAAAATCCGCCGAGCAAACCGATAAGACCAAGAACCAAAATAAAAAAGCTCTGTGTCAGTAAAAAAATTATAACACCAATTATGGCACCGATAGTCAGCCAGAAAAGACCGGCGAGCAAGGTTGCTTTGGGCGACAGGATACCCTCCTGAATGTATCTTCTTCCACCTGAAAAGGGGGTAGGATTTTTATTGACCCAGTCATTCCCGGAAAGATGGTCGAAATAATCGTTGGCTATATTGGCGCCAGAGTGCAAGGCCATTATTGCCAGTAGCGCCAGAATAAAAAGGACGGGCGAGAAAGTACCCACAGTTGCGTAGCCGAGCGCTGAGCCGACCAAAACCGGCGCAGCGCTTGCAATTAAAAATTTCGGCCTTGAAACAAACAGAAGAACACTTAACTTTGAATGTCCAAGACGAGGTTTCATATTATTGATTTTAACAGTAGATTTGGCCTCACGCAAGACAGAGAACTCACAGGTTGCGGTTTTCCCCGGATTAAAAATTTTCCAAAAAAAGTAAATTTCTGCTTGACAATAGTTCTATATAGTACTATTCTATATAAAACTAATATTTTGAAAATAATAAAGCTAAATCACATGGAGCGAAAAAGGAGAAAGCAAATGGAAGAAAAAGAATTAAAACAATCATGTTTAAAGTTAATGGAAACGGTTGATGTGCTGTACCTAAGCACTATTGGAAGCGATGGCTTTCCTCACACAAGAATAATGTCCAACCTTAGAAATGCCAAAGAACATCCCGTCTTAGTTAAGATGTTTGAGCAGCACAAAGAAGATTTTCTGGTTTATATGGTGACCAGTAAGTCATCTGCCAAAATGCAGCAAATCCGTGCAAATCCAAAGGTATCCGTTTATTTATCTGTTCATTCCTCTGTTCCAAGCGAGTTTCAGTGCCTGATGCTTGGCGGAGAAATAAAAGAAGTCACAGATAAGCAGCACAAGAAACAAATCTGGCAGGATGGCTGGGAAATGTTCTGGCCGGGCGGAGCAGATGACCCCGAATTTACTGTACTTATGCTGATGCCTGCCTTTGCGAAAGGAGGCTATAAAGAAGCGCCTTTTGAATTTAAGATGAAATGAAAAATACAATGAAACAACATCGCCAGGCAGGCTTCCTGATGGCTAAGATACGCCAGGTGGGCGGAAGAATATCCGACCGTATAATGAAAAAATACGGCATTGAGATAAATTCTGCCCAGGGCAGGATACTGTTTGCGCTCTGGAAAGAAGATGACATTTCAATCAATGAACTTGCAAAAAAGACGCAACTGAAAAAATCAACGTTGACAAGTATGCTCGACCGGCTCGAAAAGATGGGCTATGTTAAGCGCCTGCGCTCTAAAAAAGACAGACGGATAATCCTTATTAAACGCACAGAAAAAGACAAAGCCCTCGAAAATAAATATGTAGAAGTATCAAAAGAAATGACTCAATTGTTCTACGAAGGTTTCTCCTTAAAACAAATCGACCGATTCGAACAAGATTTAGAGCGAATTCTTAATAACCTTACAGAATTTGAGGCGAATTCGGAGAATTGGATGAAGGACAGTTACAAGCATGACCGAGGAAAAGGATAGAAAATTTAAGGGATTTTCGCCCAAGACATTAAAATTCCTTCGAGGTCTTAAAGCAAATAATAATAAGGCCTGGTTCCAGGCACATAGGGGCGATTATGAGGAATATGTACTGCAGCCTCTGCGGGACCTGGTTACCGATCTGTGGGAATTCATGCTTGAGATTGACCCTCATTTCGAAATAGCTCCTGTGGTGAATAAGACAATTTCACGGATTTATAGGGACACAAGATTCTCCAAAGATAAATCACCCTTCAGAAGCACCGTTTGGTTTACGTTTAAGAGCCAAAAGAAGGATTGGACAACGCATGTTTGCGGTTATTTCTTTGAGCTCTCTGTAAATTCATATCGATACGGAATGGGATTTTATAATGCCGCACCAGTTATAATGAGCAAATTTCGAGAGATGATTGACGAAAATCCCAAGGAATTCTTGAGGGCGATTTCTTTTTTTGCAAAACAAAAAACTTTTATCTTAGAGGGCACCAAATACAAGAGAATAATCGATAAGACCAAGCCTGAAAAAATCCAGAATTGGTATCAGAGGAAAAATATGTATTTGGTGTGTAATAGAAAGATAGATGATACGCTTTTCAGCCCCAAGCTGGTTGATGATTTGATATATGGCTTCGGCACGATTGCTCCTTTCTATCATTATTTGCAAAAGATAAACCTTAGAAACCAAGAGGATTAAACCTGCCAAGCTGGCAGGGAGATTGGGGGCAACTGCAATTTTGCCAGATTTTCGACAAATCCACCTTTGTAACACAAGTGCATTTTTCATAAGCACTTACGCAAGGCCATGCTCTCTACAAAGCATTTGGCACGATTTTTGCACTTAAAAAAGAAGTATGGTTTCGAATTTGTCAAAGTCCGAGGAAATTAACATCCTGGCCAGCGGGGCAAACTGGGCCTGGCCGGAGGCGCTGCGCCATATTTTTCGCCCAAGGGGCATAAATCTGCTGGTGGCTGACAACACAAGCGAGTTTGTAAACGTTATTGAGCGAAGACGAATCCATACGACGATTGTAGATACTGATTCGGAAAAATCAGATGCCCTGGTAACTATCAAGATTATTCGTATGCACTACCCGCTTCTGCCTTGCATCCTGCTCTCAAGCGCAAGGGATGAAGCAATACTCACCAAGGCACTGCAGCTCAATGTCTTTAGTGTTATCGATAAACCGGTAGAAATGAGTATTTTGCTGGGTCAATTAAACAGATTGTTCAAAAAGAGGTATAACAGCGACATTTTTGCGGAGTAGCTGAAAGAAAAAAACAAGAAATAAAAGTAAGAAGTTTTTTTTGAAAGGAGTAAGGACAAAATGAAGATTCGACCATTGGCAGACAAGGTGCTTGTTCAGCGTCTCGAAGCGCAAACCAAGACCGCAGGCGGGATAGTCCTGCCGGACAGCGCCAAAGAAAAACCGCAAAGAGGCAAGGTTGTTAGTGTCGGTCAGGGCAAGGTGCTCGACGACGGAACACTGAGAAAAGTGCAGGTGAAAAAGGGTGATATGGTGCTTTTCACAAGCTATGCCGGTACAGATGTAAAAATAGACGGCAAAGAATACCTGATTATGAGTGAATCAGACATTATGGCGGTAATTGAAAAGTAATGAAAGAACAACTGCAGAGGGTAAATAGTACGCAGAGAAATGGATAACCAGTAAAAAGGAGAAAGATAATTATGGCAGCTAAAAAGATAGCTTTTG
>CAYSJK010000118.1:0-7310 GCA_964431375.1 uncultured Pirellulales bacterium | reverse complement strand
TCGGCATAGCGGTCATTCACGATTTTGCTTATGGCGAGACCTGCTTTGACGGCTATAAAGCGCCGAGCTTTCTTTCGGTCAAAGGTGCCAAGGATGTCGGCGTTGAATTTACTACTTTGAGTAAGCCCTACAACATGGCCGGTTTTCGCATCGGCTTTGCAACAGGCAACAGGGATATGCTCGATTACCTTGCGACAATAAAGGGCTATTATGATTACGGCATATTCCAGGCCTTACAGATAGCCGGTATTATTGCTATTCGAAACTGCGATGCCGATATTGCAGCCCAGAATGAAAAGTACCGTTCACGCCGGGACGTCGTCTGCGATGGCCTGACACGCATCGGCTGGCAGGTCGAAAAGCCGCGCGCCTCGATGTTCGTCTGGGCCAGGGTGCCCGATGAGCACTTAAAAGGCAAGGGAACTATCGATTATGCGATGGATTTAATGGAGCACGCCGAGGTCGCTATCGCTCCGGGCAGGGCCTTCGGTGAAAACGGCGAAGGCTATATGCGGATTGCCCTCGTGGAAAACGAGCAGCGCCTGCGCCAGGCCGTCCGAAACATCGACCGCTTCGCTCAGCAAAGACCTATCAGAAAAGGCAAATCAAAACCAGAAAATTAGGTACGTGGATCTCGCTCTAAAATGCTTTTTTCAACATCTCACTGTGTTATCGTCCGGGTGTTGTGAAGAAATTATATTATATACATACCATCTCAGGAACTCCCCTTGGCATTTCATCCCATGTTTGTCCATCCAACAGACGACCATTTTTTTTCTTGTTAACACCGCCCCACTGTTTGAAAAAGAAAGGAATATCCTGTTCTTTACATTGACTTCTTATATTCCGGATCCAACTTGTTTTTATTGGTCTTGCTTTAGGACCTGACTCACCCCCAACTATTACCCAATCGATACCCGTTAAATCTAACTCGCCTATATCTTCCAATAGTGGTTCTAAAGATAAAAACTTAATATATGCATCGGTTTGACGCAAACTCTCTATTCTGTGTTTGTAATCCGCTGCTTCAACAGTAACTCCCATCCAGATATTTTCGGTCCATCGCATAAGTTCTGATAAAGCTAATAGACGGTCATCCCTCTTAGTTAAGATTTGAAATGTATGTTGTGAAGACAGGTTCATAACATTGAATATCTTTTTGATAAAATCTAACGGCACTTCTTTATGAAAAAGGTCACTCATAGAGTTGACAAATATCATCTGAGGCTTTTTCCATCTTAATGGCAAGTCAATAGCATGAGGATGACAAGTTAGCTTAAAACCATCGCGGTAATTGGGTTGTCCCATTGCTTGTAATCTTTTAGCCATCCTTTCTGCATAACAATTCTTGCAGCCTGGACTTATTTTTGTACAGCCCGTTACCGGATTCCATGTTGATTCTGTCCATTCAATTTTGGAATCGATTCCCATTTAGATATTCCTTATTAAGTGTTCTGCAATTCTAATAGCGATTGGCGATCCCTTGGTGTTTCCGGCAGCAAAGAACAATTGGAATAAAGCGCTTCCGCGACTATTGTAAAAGACCTTAGGTTTTTTTGCAACTCCAGAGAATATAGTTTTTAGTCTGCTTTTATAAAAATTTCCGATTCTGGTGAAGTCGCAGGCCTTAATTACTGTATCAACGGACTTACCAAAAATGTCATCTAAAGTTCGAGTTTTATAAAAATACTCAAACCAATCTTGTGTTCCAAAAATTCTATTCAAGCGATTATATGAAATTTTTTGCGGATCTTTTGCTAATAGCCGATTTACTGCCATAACCGGGAAAAGTATCCAGACGTCAATGCATTGGGTTTTTGCAATTGCTCCGATTGTTTTCCATTCGACCTCTGTAGCAAATGGATCGAGAAATAAAACTGCGCGCGTATTTGCCCAATCCTCATCTTTGCAATAATTTTGAATGAATTCATTGGCATCGCCTTGTATTATTTCAATTTGCTTCACTTTTTCAGTATGTTCTTTTTGCAATTTTTCCAGCTCATTAATTTTGTTTTCATCGCTTTCAATGAAAATATATTTATGGAACGGTGGCTTTGCTTCAAGGGCCAATTTTGCCGACCCCTTAAGAAACTGCTTGGATTCTTCTTGCTCCAATTCTTCAAAGAAGCCTTTAATTTTGTATTGTTTCTTTCGTTGCTGGCGATACCCCGTTCCTGCAAATGCATCTATATACACTCTTTTGAAAGGTTGGTTTTTTAAAGCTTTATTGTAAGCATCGAGATATCCCTTTAGAATTTTGAGCTTTTTCTCAGTCCAGCTACCACCGAAAAGTTGTTCCGTGAAATTTGTCATTCAAATTAAACATCCCTAGTAGATAAGGCAAAAAAGCAGGTCTCTTTCGTTGCTCTATTATATAGAAATATCCATCCCGACAAAGTTGCGATTCCGCTTTCAGAATAAAATATAGATAAATCTGTTCAATGTCAACAAATTTTAGTATCTCGCGAAGTGTATCTCGCATCGAGCATCCAGTATCCAGCATCGAGTATCTCGCATCGAGTTTTATCCGCCTAAGGCGGAATCCAGAATCCAGCATCAAGTATCCTGATAACCTGTTAATCCGATTCCCTATTCTCTTCGTGCCTTAGCACCTTTGTTGCTAATAATCTGCGTCTAACAAAAGTCAGTATCTCAAAAGAGCCGGCATACTTGGCACAAGTAAGCAGTGCCAAACTGCTTGCCGGCTGAGGACAAAACTTATGTCGATGCTTGCATCAGTAAAAAGTTTAGGCCGAAGACGCTATGCTGGCTCAATCTCTGCGCTCTCAGCGTTCTCTGCGGTTAAAATTCTTCGTGTCTTCGTGTCTTAGTGCCTTCGTGGCCGATTTTTGCGCTGGATTTTATTCAAATCTATAACCGCACGTCTCTTTTGTGATAAATTCGGATTCGCTCCGCGGATACTTTCTGCAATTCATTGGCCGAATTGCGTAAATAGAACAATATGTTTTTCCGTCCGAATTGTATTTCAAAAAGGGGCAAACAGTAGGCAGCTTACAGCACGCACCGCAATTGATACACTCACCCTTTCGCTCTTTTGAGACAGGCAGCACACTGGTTAAAGTCCTTTTGGCCTTCGCAGACCAGGTATTCACTATTTCGTTATCCATAACCTTACGTTTCTATACTAACCTCTAAGCAGAGTCCCCGCCTTTAAGCTGGCCTGCTGTCTTGTCGTCCTTGGCGAAAATCTTTTCCCAATCCAGTTTGCCGGTCGCCTGCATCACTACAAACAGCGTACATATACACAAAATCGTAATCGAAAGCCCTGTATAACCTTTGAAAAAGAATGTGTACGAGAAGAAAACAAGATATATAAGCTGCGATAACGCAATCTCAATATACGCAAATCGCGCCCCGAGGACAAGCCGCATATACGAAACCACCAAAATTATCGAAACAGCAGAGCAAATCCAGAAAGCTATGTGTATTGATACGTGGTCAACCAGGTATGCCAGAAGCAGATGAAAGCTGAAAAAGGCGGCTCCTATAAAGAAATAGTTCATCGGATGGATTCTGAGCTTTCTTATCGTAGTGATAACAAACAGCAAAAAGAAAAACAAAAATAAAGACACCGGCGCCGCTGCCGTAACACTGCTCACCCACGGGCCGGGGTTCAGTTTGCGCGGCGTAATCATTCCTATCTTGGCCCCTGTTAGCAGATTGGAGTATTGCCAGCTCAGCTTCCAGCCGTTACCTGCCCGCTCTTTACCGGTTGGCGAGATACTTTCATCCGGAAAGTCAATCGCCTCGAAGTCAGTGTTCATAACCAGCGAGAAGTTCTTAACCGGATTAACATCATAGCCGAAGTCATACGACCACTCCTCCAGGCCCTGCGATTCGTACGAGATTTCTATATTTTCGCTTTGACCTGCAGATAACTCAATACCGTTGGTAATATTGCCTGACTTAATTTTTATATCCTGAATTTCTTTGCCTCCCACCAAAAAGTGGAAGTTGTCATAGACCGCCCCCTGCACGGGAAACTTGAAATTAAAAAACAGCTCTCTGTCTTTCTCGCAGTTATTGATAATCTTGTATCTGCCTGAGAACGCCACCTTATAGGTCGAATACCAGAGCAGCCCCTTTTTACGGTGCTCAAGTTTCAGGTCAACATTGATGTCACTGCTGTCCAAAGAAATATTTTGCTCCTTATCTTTGCTTGTATCTAATACTGAGGGCTTGTAATAAACCGACGGTGCCTGTTGAATCTGTCTTGTCCCCCACAATTGGCCTACTGCCCCCCTTAGCTTGATATCCTGGCTTTCGGTCCGCACGATTGTAGCGCCTGCCAGAATAAACCAGCCGATAGCCGTGCACGCGAAAATAAAACTGATTGCTAAAATACGCTTGAACATGGCATAGTCCTCCTCAAATTGTTTTTTTCAAATAACTCATTTTTAGATGCTTTTACCTGCAGACTATACAACTCTACTCCGAACTTTGTTCGGCACCAAAAATAAATCCTATCTTACGTAAAAAATAACATACGCCCAGTTTATAAGTAAAAGCATAAAAGCTAAGACCCAGGCGATTATGCGTTCGGCGCGCGTCAGATGAATTTGTACGGCTCTGCCAAAAACCAGCCTGATTACAACAGCAGCAAAAAGTAATACCAGTATTGTAAATAAAAGGGGATTGAATAGCCAGGCCTGAACAAAACGGCCTTTAAACAAACTCAGGCCCCCGCGAGTGAATCCGCAAGTAGGACACGAAATTCCCGTCAACCGTCTGAATAGGCAAAGCTGGATGGGCCGGTCAAAATGGTCGCTCAGCAAAAGTACTGTGCTGCCCAGAGCCAGCCACAGCAATACTATTGCCACTGCCCAGAACGGCCATCGTGGCCTTCGTGAAACGCGAACAATATTTATCCTCATTTTTCCGAGACTGTTTTATTGCGACATAGCAGCGCCGGCGCCTCCGATAATCATCATCAGCAGCCAGATTACAAGACCCACGATTTGCAAAACGACACTGATTATACCGCAAATCTTGCCGGCCTGGGTCATTCCTTTACCGGATGGGTCCATCGTTCCCGCTGCCATTTCTTTCAAATCGTTGCTTCCGAATACCCAGGCAATGATGCCGCAGATAAAACAGCAGACAATGCCAAGGATTCCAAGAGCCAGAACGAGTCCGCCTCGATGCGGCTTAAGCGGTGGTCCCGTAGTGGGCTGAACTTCTACTGTCTCAACGGGAGATTGTGAATTCTCTACCATCATGTTCTCCTAATAAACCTTTAATTTCACGCAAAAAATTAATCAACAGTATATCATTATCTGACTCATACCGGCGAAAAACACCGGTAAACCATTTACATCTAACGACTATTTCAGACTTGCTGTCCACCCACCTCATTGGTTGAGACCGCCTCTGCCGCTGTTGGCAGAGCGTTGACTGCATCACAAATCTTCACGACTAATATAATGAAAATAATAAAAGAAGCAATCCCTGCAAGCATCCCAATATACGGTACCATTCCTGATAATGAAAGAATCGCATAAGCCAAAAACAATCCTTCCGGCAATCTATCTGTTGCGATTGAGTGACGCTCGATATACGCATTATAATCTTTCGAGAAACCCCAATACGCCTGAAAAATCCAGTAAAAATTGAAAAATGGAATGAACAAGAATCCAACCGCCTTCCCGGGGGTAGTGCGTGCATAACCATCCTGAATGGCCTTCCACATCCTATAGACTATTATACACATGACCACGGTAGCGAATATAGCAGCCAAAGCCCCCAGCACGATAAGCAAGGCTCCCGGAAATACTTCTTCGGTGCTCATTATCACCGCCAGGCCGGCTATATACAGGATAGTAGCTAATATCGCTCCTCCTAAAAGTGAACCCAGAATGAAACCTTTTGATAATTTGACATTCTCTCCCATTGTTTTGTCTCCTTTCAAACTCCGGCTAATGCAATTTTCCTCATTTTATTCGAGGCCGCGATAACTTCCTTGAATATTGATATAAAGCAAGCATTTCGCATTAAAATACTCGAATTTAATAATAAGAAAAAGGAAAAAATGAAGAATTTTCGCTGTATCCTATTTCGAGCTGCGCGCAGTTTTAATCCATTATTGCCAAGGATGATTGTAGATTCAGCGACGCATATTCTCCGAACAGCTCTTTTGCCTTTTCGTCATACGCCATCGCCGCCGCCGTCTCATCGTCGAATCTGCCGATATATATCATCTTTTTGTTACACGTTATCAACGCCCGCCAGTTTTTCTCACTTTTTACCCAGTGTACGCCTTTATATTGCGAGCTGTAATTGCCCTTTTGTTTGCGTTTATTCCACGTATTCTGCTGGGCCGTAGCAAAACGAAGGTTCGCTTTTCGATTATCCAGCCCGTTATGGTTTATATGGTCGACGAATTTCCCTTCCACATCGCCCATTATTACCCGGTGCATCTTCACAGCTCCTCTGGTTCTGCTCCCTTGCTTGCCTCGGCGCTCGTCACGGCGAAGCGAGCCGTAGCCGGATAGCTGAAGGCGAAGCTGGGTCTTGCCCCATCGCTCCGCGTAGAATCTCCTTTCGCATTTTTTTGCATACCAGTTATATTTCGCAAGCTCTTTATAATCTTCCGGGTCAACGATTGCGTATTTACCCTGCGTAAGCGGGATTTTGCGGTATGTACAGCCGTAACGCAATTTTCGCCAGCGTAGTGCCAGCCATAAACGAATCCGGAAGAAGCATCCCGGCAGGAATATCGGTATGTGAACTTTCCGCATTTGTCCTCCAAGTCAAAAATGTTTGTCTTTCCTGGATTTTGCTTTGGTCATTTGAGTTTTGGTAATTCGTATTTGTTTCGGATTTGCTCGTATCTGCTGATACGAAAGACGTGGCTTACTAGCCTGCCCCGTACTTACTTTTTTGTAAGCAGGTGTGGGGCTCAATTCGTGGGCGGCCTGCCCTGCGAAGCCCTGCTTTTGGCGAAGCGGGGGACTCCGCGTTCGTACACTACCTGAGTGCACATTTACATTATACCAAACATTTCCGATTTGTTCAATAAAAAACTAACAAAAATAATAAAAAACTGACCCTGATGTCTATAATTGGGGATTTCATCGCAAGAACGCTGTTTTTTGTGTCTTAATGAGGTATTTTGGTCTTTTTTTAACCTGAGCGTAGCTAACCTTAATCGTTCGTTGTAAAATATTATGACAAGAGTTTATCATCTTGAATACGGAGATGTAATACTCAGTATAAACCACGAATTCAAACACTAACTAAATAAATTCAAGAATTAAAAGATAAGGAATATTTCTTGAAACGGACAGACA
>CAYSJK010000117.1:0-7413 GCA_964431375.1 uncultured Pirellulales bacterium | reverse complement strand
AAATCATATATCGGCTTACATTAACTCAATAATTGAGGTTTTGGGATAGGCTCTAGTTAATAATCAATAAAAAAGCGGCCTTGCGCTATCGAGCACAAGGCCGCTTGTAAGCCGTCTATTGCTGGTCTTGAGTCGTTCTTTAATCGCCCGCTTCGGCTGCCCGATTATTTATCAAAAATGAGTCTTTTCTACTGGCGGGGTCACCGTAAGCCCGGTCGCCTATTGGTGCACCTTGTGCGTTTATGCGCGTATAGATATTATCTTCCTCCATACCACAATAAGGGAACTTTTCAAAGGCCGTGTGGCCATCCAGAAACAGCACATTCTGTCCATCCTCCTGATGAGCAATTGCATTTCCCTTCTTTTGCTTTTCTGTGTCCTTTGACAGAATAGCATTCCAGTACGTACTCCAATCGTCGGCAAGTCTTGCATTAGGTGGTTTCCACGGATTACGGTCAGCAGCCACTGCCATACCGGGTTCGCTCGATGTAGTCAAAGCATACGAGCAAAAAGGGTGATGGTACGAGTAGCTGCAATGCGCATCAGCGCCGAGGTCATTGCTGAAACCGTCTGTCGTTGTACCGAAATCCCAGACATCGATTAGCTCTTCAGTAAAACCTGCGGGGAGATGGTCCGAAAGCGTAAACTCTGAGGCATAGGAGTCACTCTTGCAAAGAAAAGACTTAGGCGTTACATCAGAATACTTCACCAAAAGATAAAAACACGAGGTAACGGTTGCTTGGCCCGGATTACCCCCGAAAGCAGTCGTTCGGTTTGCGGCATTCCAATTAATGAGTCTGTCGATCAAGAGGCTACCGGGATAACCTGCGCGGGGCAGCTCATCATCGTAATCATTGGCATAAATCAGCATTGCCTTGCCGATGCCGGACAGGTTCGTCCCACAGACCATTCGAAAGGCAATCGCCCTGACCCTGGCCAGTGCAGGCATTAAAATGCCCATCAACAGCGCTATGATCGCAATAACGACCAACAGCTCAACTAACGTAAAACCTTTTGTTCTTCTCATTTTTTTCTCCTTTTAATTCTATCGAGATTCGCAAATCCAACTGTTCTTAAGTACACTTCAGTTTACATTTTTTGATAGATAAGTGCTTACACACTATTTTGCATTGCGAATCTCTCTAATTATACCTTATTTTCACCTAAGAACGGTTGGCACACATTTGCAAAACCGGTTTTGTCAACATGGTTAACACTCAATCAGCTCTAAAGTCGTTTAACACAGTTATCACTTCAAGTTAAGCAGCTAAATCACCCTTTTTGGCAGGCAGGTTTAAGATATGAAATTAATACAAGTATTATGACTGTTTATATTATAATTTTGTTTTAAACCTACCTTTAGCTAACTAAATATTAACACAAGTTTTTTTTTGTGTCAATTAAAATTTCGTCATATTAGCCAAAATTGTTGAATTTTTTTTGCCATTCGCTTAATATCCTTATTTTTAGCCCGAGACAGCAAACATGACTACCCAAAAAAGACACGAAGATATAAAAAACCAGCTAAAAAAGCATCAGCAGGACCATCTTTTGGCATTCTTGGAACAACTAAAACCTGCCCAGAAGCAGAATCTACTTGCACAAATCGAGCAGTTGGACCTGGCAGAAATAGACAATTGGGTGGCCAATTACATTAAAAAGCCCGTTTCAGCCGAAATAAGCGGCCAATCCTTCGACTTTGCTCAGTCCTATGGACTCCTAACCGAGGACAGGTTTGCCCCTGCTGAGTCCTACAGGCCTGAACCAGCCGACGAAGAACAAAAACACAAGTATCGCCAAGCCAAAGAGTTAGGCAAAAAACTCATAGGGCAAAGCAAAGTTGCGGCATTTGTCGTAGCCGGCGGACAGGGTACCCGGCTGGGATTCGACGGCCCAAAGGGAGATTTCCCAATCAGCCCTGTCAAAAACAAGACGCTGTTTCAAATATTTGCCGATTCTATAGCAGCAGTATCTGAAAAATACCAGGCTACATGCCCCTGGTACATCATGACCAGTCCGTTGAACTACACCGAGACCATAGAAATTTTTCACTCGAATGATTATTACGGTCTGAAAAAAAAGGATGTCTTTATATTCCAGCAGGGCACATTGCCCAACTTTGGCCTCGACGGCAAAATCCTTCTGGCTAACAAGGACAGGATTGCCTGCTCGCCTGACGGCCATGGTGGAAGCTTAAAGGCACTCTACAACAGCGGTGCAATTGAAGATATGAAAAGGCGCGGCGTAGAGCTCATTAGCTATTGGCAGGTCGATAATCCACTGATAAATATTTTTGACCCACTATTTATTGGCCTGCACGTCCTTGACGAAGCCGAGATGTCCTCAAAAGCGATTATAAAAACCGGCCCTTTTGAAAAAGTCGGAAATTTCTGTCTGGTCAATGGTAAAGTAACCGTCATCGAATACAGCGATTTGCCGGATGAGCTGGCGGAGCAACGAAAGCCCGATGGCTCGCTCGTATCTGAACTCGGCAGTATCGCCATTCACATTATCAGCACCAGTTTCGTCGAATGGCTCAACATAGACGGCTTTGCCCTGCCGCTGCATAAAGCCGTCAAAAAAATCCCATATATTGACCCACAGGGAAAACTTGTCGAACCAACTGAGCCAAATGGTATAAAGCTGGAGAGCTTTGTCTTCGACGCCCTGCCGCTGGCCTCGAAGTCAATAATATTACAGACTGTTCGAAGTGAGGAATTTGCTCCGACCAAAAACGCCACCGGCATTGACAGTGCCGAAACTACAAGACAAATGATAGTCGCTCGTGCTGCAAGCTGGCTCAAATCAGCAGGCATCAGCGTACCCAGAAAATCCGATGGCTCTGTCAATTGCCTGCTCGAAATCGCCCCTAACTTCGCACTGGAAAAAGACGACATCAAAGCAAAGCTGAGCCAGATACCAGAAATCAAGCCCGGGGACACACTCTATCTTGCCTGAGCAGCATAACGGCGTTTGGTGTATTTTTAATTGATTATTCGGCAATCCAGATAAATCCTTTGACAAGTAATCCTCAGGAAGGGTATATTGCGGGCGGTAAGTGGTAAGCAGAACATCGAACAACAATTATAGAGCGCAAAACGGCAGGATAAAGGAGTCGATAAAATGAAAGGGAAAGTTTGGTTTAATTTTGTTCTATTGATAGCGGTAATAACTATGTTCGGCTGTAAAAAGCAGCCACAGGCAAAACCGAAAGATAAGGAGATAAAAGTAATGAGTGTTCAGACAGAAACCTTTGGCCAAATGCCCGACGGCAAACAAGTAGACTTATACACGCTAACCAATCCCAACGGTCTTCGGGCGAGGATTACGAACTATGGGGCGACTTTGGTATCGCTGGAGGCGCCGGACCGTGACGGCAACCTTACTGATATAACACTTGGCTTCGACACACTTGACGGCTACCTTCAGGAACATCCCTATTTCGGAGTAATCGTAGGCAGGTACGCTAACCGCATCGGCAAAGGAAAATTTATGCTCGAAGGTGTTGAGTATAAACTGGCGACCAACAATGGCCCGAATCATCTGCACGGAGGCATCAAGGGATTTGATAAGATGGTATGGAAACTTGAAGACATAAAGGCAGAGGGCGATGAGGCGTTCGTTATGTTGAGCTATCTCAGCGCCGATGGCGAAGAAGGCTATCCGGGAAATCTGTCGTGCACAGTTACATACACATTGACGAAAGATAATGAGTTGAAAATAAGCTACGAGGCCGAGACGGATAAGACAACTGTCGTCAATCTTACCAATCATACTTACTGGAACCTTGCTGGCCAGGGAAATGGCGATGTTCTTGGTCACGAGGTTATGCTCAATGCCGATAAGTACACCCCCGTCGATAAAGACCTGATACCAACCGGTGAAATCAAGCCGGTCAAAAATTCACCGATGGATTTCACTAAGCCGATGGCCATTGGCTCTCGAATTGACCAGGTACCCGGCGGCTACGACCATAATTACGTGCTCAATAGTGGCGGCGGCTCGCTGGCCTCGGCAGCAAAGGTTTATGAGCCAACCAGCGGCCGGGTTTTGGAAATACATACCGATGAGCCGGGGATTCAGCTTTATACAGGTAACTTCCTGGACGGCTCCCTAACCGGCAAATCCGGCAAGGTGTATAAGAAGCACTACGCATTTTGCCTGGAGACACAGCACTTCCCGGACTCACCGAATAAACCTGACTTTCCATCTGTTGTTCTCAAACCGGGTCAAAAGTACTCGACAGTAACTGTTCACAAGTTCTCGGCTAAGTAAATGTGAAAGCAAGGCCGGAGATGATTATATATTCTGAATTGTAAAGGGATTTGTAAATGGCGCTATTATTAGGATACGATGTTGGAAGCTCGTCGGTAAAAGCGACGTTAATGGAAGCTGAAACAGGCAAGGTGCTGGCAGCAGCGACCTCGCCTGAGAAAGAATTAGAGATAATCGCAAAAAAGCTCGGCTGGGCCGAACAAAATCCCGACACATGGTGGGAGCACGTTGTCAAGGCAATTAAAAAGATTAAATCCCAGGCCAATTTTGATACATCCGATGTTAAAGCGATTGGAATTTCTTATCAGATGCACGGACTGGTTGTAGTGGATAAGAACAAAAAGGTATTGAGACCTTCGATAATCTGGTGTGATAGTCGAGCAGTACAAATCGGAGAAAAGGCGGCAACTCAGATTGGAGGAGAAAAATGCCTAAAGAGTATGCTCAACCTGCCGGGTAATTTTACCGCTTCGAAATTAAAGTGGGTTATGGAAAATGAGCCGGACACTTATTCCAAAATTCACAAAATAATGCTGCCCGGCGATTATATTGCAATGAAGATGACGGGCGATATTAAAACTACACCATCAGGTCTGTCAGAAGGGATAATGTGGGATTTTCAAAAGCATGGCCTTGCCAGGCTTTTGCTTGACCATTACGGAATATCCCAAGAACTGATTGCCGACGTTGTTCCTACTTTCTCAGTGCAGGGTGAGCTGACCAAATCAGCAGCCGAGGAGCTGGGATTAAAAGCCGGTACCAAAATATCCTATAGAGCAGGAGACCAGCCAAATAATGCGTTATCTCTTAACGTCTTAAATCCCGGTGAAATAGCAGCAACGGCCGGCACATCGGGTGTAGTTTACGGTATCACGGAAAAAAGCGACTACGACAGTAAATCAAGAGTCAATACTTTTGTTCACGTCAACCACACGCCACAAACGCCGAGGTATGGGGTGCTATTGTGCCTTAATGGGACGGGAATTCTCAATAGCTGGCTAAAACATAATGCAACCGATGGGATGGATTATGACCGTATGAAAAAATTAGCCAGCAGCTTGAAAGTAGGTAGTGGCGGACTTGTGATTCTACCTTATGGAAATGGGGCTGAGAGAACGCTGGAAAACAAAAACCTCGGCGCCTCTATTCACGGCCTGAATTTCAATATCCACAACAGGGCACATCTATTGCGGGCGGCGCAGGAGGGTATTGTCTTTGCGTTGAATTATGGATTGCAAATAATGAGGCAAACAGGTGTAGAGGCGAAAACCGTTCGAGCAGGCCATGCAAATATGTTCCTTAGCTCGCTATTTGCTGAGGCCTTTGCGACCGTTACGCAATCAGTCGTGGAATTATACAATACCGACGGCTCGCAAGGCGCCGCAAGAGGAGCAGGTATCGGTGCAGGTATTTACAAAGGCCCGAAGGACGCCTTTGTGGGTCTGCAGCCCGTAAAAACAGTCGAACCAAATGGCAAATTGACGACTATATACAAAGAAGCGTATGAAAAATGGGAAAATATTTTGAATTATGAATTAAAGAGGAGTTAGTAAAATGGCAGAGAAATCTTTACACAGTATTTGCAGGTGGACATTTAACCCTGGCAAGGGCGGATTTGTGCCCGGTGACCAGAGACCTGAATGGGGCGGTAAGTTCGGAACCCCGGATATGATTAAGCTTGTAGCTGATAAGATTCGGCCTCAGCTTCCGGATGATATCGTATTGGGAATAGAGATGCACTATGATGCCGAAGTTGATGATAAAAATGCCTCAGCCGTTGCCGATGCGCTGGTGGACAACAAATTATACCTAGCGATGATAACTCCCGGCGCTCACTGCCATTTTGCCTATGGCGGGATAGCATCGCTCGACCCCAATGAACGAAAGGCCGCCGAGGATTTAGGCACAAAAACAGTGGACCTGGCATACGGACCTTTGAAAAAGGCATGGCACCCGGAAAAAGCACCGGCATGTGTTATCTGGAACGGCTCGTTCGGCTATGATATCGCCACGGTTGGGATTAAGCAGATGTATCAAAACCTTAAAGAAAGTATCGCTGGTTTGTGCAAATATGAGCAGGAAAAAGGCGGCAGTCTCTATATTGCGTTCGAGCCCAAGCCAAATGAGGGTCATCCGGCGATGCTGATTCCAACGGTTGCAAGCGCGCTCCTGTTCTGGAGAAAAATCGAAGAAGAATTCGGCGTCTCCAGAGACAAAAAGGGCGTCAATAAGGAATTCGGACACTCTGAAATGATAGGCCTTGACCACGTCTATGATTCGGTCGAAGAGCTGGATAACGATATGATGGTTCACATGCACTTGAACAGCCAGGGCTACAATGACGGCATTATCCTCGGCGGGCCGGGAAAGTACGATATAGACCACGGGACCAGAATAAACGGTATGAATGTCGCCATCGCGGGGCTACTCCAGCAGGCTGGCTACGCCCGATGGAAAGGCCATGATATGCAGCCACGGGCATATGATGACATAGAGCAGGCAATAGACAGAGTGATTAGAAGCGTGCTAAGCTGGGAGGCCTGCGAAAAAGCTGCAAAAGAGCTTGATACTAAAAAGCTGATGGATCTGCTTGCCAAGCGCGAAACCGCTAAAGCCGAAGATATGATGAGACATGCAGTTGTCGCCGCACAGAAACACTTTGACCAGATGTACAAGCGATAATCCAGAGGCAGCAGAAAAAAACCTGCACAAGTGAATCTTAGCACTGCCCAGACAAGCTATATGTTTGGGGATAAGGTAAATCTCCAAATGGTGAGCAAGTTGTCTATCCTTAGTAGGTGGTGAGAAGACTCATATAATGAGTTAATTTGGTCATTCTCGAAAAATAATACCAACCGAAAATCAATACAATTAAAAATATTTTTGCCCATTTTCCACAAGTAACCCACCCCTCCAAATACCCCCGCAAAGGCCTTTTATTCACCCAACGACTGATAATATCTATGTTCTCGTGGAAAATATCCGTTTTTTAGAATTTTTTATCCTTGACAAATACAAAATCATATAGTTAAATTAGGCCGAAAAGGCAACATGGATAGGCCTTTTCTCAAAAGGATTTGGATAAAGAAAAGGATTGGATAAAATGAAGGATTTATATACGACCGGCGAAGCCGCCGA
>CAYSJK010000116.1:0-7428 GCA_964431375.1 uncultured Pirellulales bacterium | reverse complement strand
GCAAGGAAAGAGTACGACAAATCGAATTAACTGCTCTGCAAAAATTAAGACAATCTCTGAGCAGCGAAGAATTCGAGCTATTGACCGGTTAACTTGACGTCCCCTAATACTTCGTCATCATTATAATTACTTCAACTGCCTCGTAGATTGCAGCCGTGACTAAGACTGCCGCCACCAACAAATTGCCTCTGACATTCATCAATAGTGCTTTGCCATATCTGTTTACGACGCTTGGCCCTTCAGATTTTCGAAAAGGATAAATCAAAATCAGAAGGGCGAAAAATGTCGCTACAATATAGGCCTCGCCTTCAAGTAACAGAGTAAAACTGTGTGGGAGCATCGTTCCGGCAAGGACATCAAAACCTGGTGCAAGGAGCAATCCCCACATCAAGGCCCTGAACACAGCAGCCAATATGCCTACACCTGGAATGATAACAGATGGGATAGTTATGTAAGCTAAAGACCCTAAGAAAAAATTAATCGCAAAAGTAGTAACAGCTGCCAGCGGGATACTTTTGCTCATATAGGCCTTGCCTGCGACACCCAGAGGTCCTGAGCCACCTGCCACCTGTGCTTTTATCGCTCCAAGTAAGCAAATCTGTAGTTCAGGCAGGGTATATGATAAGAGCATAAACAGAACAACCATACCGAAGTAAGTAAAATGCAAACTTAAAAATAAACACTTGAACTTGCGTATCTCAGCCAAAGGCAGATGCAGCCATTTGTTTTCGATTCTCTCAGCCAGAAGACAATAGATATTGAAAAGCACGACGGAGCCACCTAAAAAAAGCAGCGCCAGGCCCATAATATAGAGATAAAAAGGGACCTTTTCGGTCTTTATAAGTGGGGCGTATGCGGTGAATTGCGACTTTGGAAAAGCACTTTTAAGCTGCTGTTGTATTTTTGAGCTGGTCAGCTCTTCTTTTGGCAGTCGAAGGATATAGGCATTTTGAACTGCCTCGTGGTTGGGATCAAACAATTTACCTGCCGATGCATTATTGCTGACAAGATAACTGTGCACAAAAAGCCGAACCTCTTTTTTAAATTGTCCCGCCACCTTAAACTTATTGCCGTCAATAGCAATTTCGCTTTTACTACTTGCGTAATAACCGGCTACTACTTCATTGGCATCTGGATTTGGTAATCGGCCCCATTCGAGCATCTGGTCTGTAAAATCAGCAGTGAGGTCTGGATACAGAACGAGTTTTTCCTGGAAAGCGATACGATAGGATTTCTCAACGTGTGAACCAATACTTTTAGCGAAATTTGTAAAGAGCCGGGTTCGCTGGGACGTAGGCAAAAGTCGAATGGTTCTGTGTATATAATCCAGTCCTTCAGCTTCCAGATTTGGTTCGACCTTTCCGATATACATAAAAGCATTTTTCCACGGATTATGGTCTGGCTGATACTGGTAGTTAAAGTAAGAGAAAGCCATTAGTGCAAAACCAACTGCAGTTATAATAATCCAGCTAATCAATCCTTTCATTTTTATCTTCCTTAAAAAATACTTATTTTCGGTCACACGCTTAGAAAAAGGTTGTAAATCTTTACGAGACAGAACCTAATTTATGTCCCGAACCCACTGTATAAAGTCGCTTTTTCTGCTCAGTGTTGGTATGAGAGGCAATAATTTTTCCCACGAAGATTATGTGGTCGCCGGCTTCTGCTTCTGAATCTAACGTGCATTCAAAATTTGCCACCGCATCGCTAAGCAAAACCGAATCAATTTCCTTAGCTGGTTCAGTTTTACAATCGAACTCGGCAAATTTATCAACATCCCGGCCGGACCTTGAGCCGAAGAATAGCGCTGCGTCAGCCATATCCGAGGATGGAAACGCAATCGTGAAACTTTTAGAATGCCGGATGGTCTCGATTGAATAGTGCTTCTTTGCAACGGCTATGGCCATCATCGGCGGAGTGCCGGAAGCTATCATCGTCCAGCCCAGCGTAACAGGATTAGCCCGGCCGGCCTTGTCTTTGGCGATGGCAATTACTACCTGCTCCGGATATTTGGTTTTGATTGCTTCTTGATATTCAGCTTGTTTTTGCATTGCTTTTGCCCTCAATTAGATTTATATTTACATAGTCAATTTATTGTCAAGATTATAAATTCAGGTTCAATTTTAACAAGGACAAAGAAATGGATACTATCGGTTTTATCGGCAGTGGGAATATGGCTGAGGCACTGATAAAGGGCATAATAAATGCCAATGTTTGCAAACCTGATAATATTTTTATCAGCGACATCAAACCAGAACGACTCAAGCTAATATCAGAAAGTTACAAAGTGGTTCCCTCCGACAATAACACAGAACTTGCATCAAAAGTGACCATCCTCGTTTTAAGTATCAAGCCACAAAATATGGCTGAGGCCCTGCAAAGCGTAAAAGATGCTGTCAAACCGGATACTCTCGTCATATCCATCGCAGCAGGTATAAAAGTTGCCAGGATTGCTGCGGTTCTTGGTGATATTGCAATAGTTCGTGTCATGCCGAATACTCCTGCTTTGATTAGCGAAGGCGCCAGCGCATTATTCGCTAACGACAAGGCAAAGCCAAAGCTGAATAAGGCAATGTCGATTTTCTCATCGGTTGGCAAAGCAGTTGTCGTTGAAGATGAAGATTTGATAGATGCCGTTACCGCAGTAAGCGGAAGCGGGCCTGCTTACTATTTCCTTTTAATGGAGGAAATGGTAAAGGCAGCTGTGGAATTAGGCCTACCAGAAAATGTGGCGAAGGATTTGGTACTACAGACCGCCAAAGGCGCTGGCCTGCTTGCGGTCGAAGCCGATAAGGCCGGAGAAACTCCCGCAGAGCTTCGCCGAAAGGTTACCTCGCCCGGCGGGACAACCGAGGCAGCCCTAAAAGTCTTTGCCTCGAAGGACTTCGGTCAGCTGGTTAATGATGCTCTGACAGCGGCTTGTGGTAGAAGTAAAGAGCTGTCTGGTTAAGTTATTCAACGACGATTGCCTCGACGGGACATTCATCAGCAGCCTGCTGAACGGCATCCTTATGCTCTTCGGGGACCTCATCAACGATAACCTGCGCCATTTCATCTCCCATCTCAAAAACTTCAGGGCAGGTATCAACACAAAGCCCACAGGCTGTGCAGGTGTCCTCAATTCTCACCTTCATAATAGACTCCTTCTAATCGGTAATTAACTACAGGCATTTTATTATCATTTCTCGGTATCGATAGTCAATACAAAATTGTCAGATGTCCGTCAAGAGGGCAAGCAATTTTTTGGCAGCGGGTGCTCTTCGCCTTTGTAGGCAATTTTTCAGGCGGATTAATCGGCGATTAAAATCAGGTAAAGGCCGCCTAAAAGCACCAGCACCCCGCAAATTCTCTTGAGAATTACTGCCCCCCTGGATTTCTCTTTCTATCGGCGATTTCACCAACATCTGCTGCTCCGGAACAGGCAAATATCAGCGCTGGTCCTCCACTACAGCAATTTTCCTTACCACACATAATATTCTCCTTACACAAGCATTTGCTTGATTTCATCCGGCGATGGTACTTTTCCGACTGTCTTGACCTGGCCATCCATAGCCAGAGCCGGCGTTACCATTACACCGAATTTCATTATGTCGTTAATTTCCGTTACCTTCTCTATCTCATATTCTATTCCGGCCTGCTTTGCTGCTGATTCGGCATTTTCCGCCAGTTTTTTACACTTGGGACAACCCGTGCCGAGGATTTGAATTTTTTTCATAGTTTATTCCCTATTTACTGTTTTTTAAAAACCTGTTATCAGCCAGTTTCGTTTCTGATTGTGCCTTCTCAATCCAGCCAGTGCGTTTTACCTGAAAGTAGTCGAATTTAGGGATGTAGGGTTTGATATCCAGAAGCGGTGTGCCATCGAGGATGTCGAGTTCTGCAACGTAGAGCTTACAACCATCAATTCTGAGAAGCCGGACTGCTGAGATTCCGATGGGGTTTGGTCTGCAGGGAGCGCGGGTGGCAAATAAGCCACGTTCAACGCTATCCAAATAGGGTTTAACCTTCAGTTGGACTTTTGAGGCCTTGTGAAACCAATATAGCAACCATATCCTTTCAAAACCTTCAAGGTCGGACAGCCCTCCGGTAAAATCAGGGAGTATATCAATCCAGCCTTCCACGCCCTTGGCGAATGCGGATTGTATCGGCACGCCATCGGCCTTAGTGAAGGGTGAATGAATTGTTCCTATCGGCTCTATTTTAAAGGATTTTCTTTCTTCCGATTTCATAATCTATCTCCAAATTGCGCCGAAGACCATTCCGGAAATCGTTGCCATAACAATCACAAGCAGGACAAAAACTATAGTTTTTTTCGCTCCCATAACAGAGCGAATAACCAGCATATTAGGCAGTGACAATGCAGGCCCGGCTAATAGTAGTGCCAGAGCCGGTCCTTTGCCCATCCCCGCTCCCATCAACCCCTGCAGGATAGGCACTTCTGTCAGCGTCGCAAAATACATAAATGCCCCTGCAATCGAGGCAAAAAGGTTGGCCCGTATCGAATTACCTCCTACGGCTGCATTTACCCACTCTGCCGGTATCAATCCTTTATGTCCCGGGCCGGGTTTGCCCAGAAGAAAACCCGCAATCAGTACACCCACTAACAGCCAGGGCAGTATCTGCAATGACAGTCCCCACGTGGCTTCAACCCAGTCGAGAACTTCGGCCTTTGTAAACCAGTACCGTAACATAAAAACGAAAACCAACAGAAGAGCGGTAACGATAATCCAGCGAAAGCGATGAATCAGCTCATAAGGATTGCTTTTGTTGAACTCCTGGACATCCCGAATTAACTCAGCTGGAATATTATGAGTTTCTCCGGAAGTATCCAGAATTGTCACGCCCTCCTCGCTCTTACTGATGAGTGTCCCTTCAATCTCGTAAGTACTCAGCCCGCCGGGACAACATAAGAAAACCGCCCTGATATCTCCGCTGCGCGCCCAGTTGGCAAAGACGAGAATTGCTACCATAGCCGCAAAATACAACACATGCTGACCCAGGGTTCGATTATGTTGTTGCTGCGACATCGTTACCGGAGACTGTGCCTTGGCAAGCTCTTCTTTGTGAAAGATAAGATGCATCAAAAGACCGATGACTACGCTGAAAATAACTGCTCCTGCTGCACGGGCAATGCCCATCTGAAGTCCGAGGACGCGGGCAGTCAGAATTATTGCAAGGACATTTATAGCCGGGCCGGAATAAAGAAACGTCGTCGCCGGTCCCAGGCCCGCCCCCATTTTGTAAATTCCCGCAAACAAAGGCAAAACCGTACAGGAACAAACGGCCAAGATACTTCCCGAAACAGATGCTACACCATATGCCAGGATCTTGTTTGCCCTGGCCCCTAAATATTTCATTACCGAGGTCTGCCTGACAAAAACGGAAATTGCACCAGCGATAAAAAAAGCAGGCACCAGGCAAAGTATTACGTGCTCGCGGGCATACCATTTAACCAGGTGCAAAGAATCTATGATGGCATTATCAAAGCGGGCTATACCGGCAGGCAAAAAGAAACAGGCCAAAAAAACAACAATTATTAAGGCCAGTTTTTTCCATTCCGTTTTCCAGTTCATTACGAACCTTTCGAATTACAGGGCTTTTAGCAATTTTTCGTTTTCTTTTACCTGCTGTTTCAAAACCCGCCTCATACAGGAAAAGAAGTCGAGGATACAGGGGCACTTAAGTCTGTATATAACTTTGAGTCCTTCTTTGCGATATTCCAAGACTCCCGCTTTAACCATCACCGAAAGATGCCGTGAAACGTTCGACCTTTCAGAACCAATGTATTCAGCGATATCGCAGACGCATTGCTCGCCGTCTTTCAGGAAATCGATAATTGCAATCCGCAAAGGATGTGCTATGGCCTTTGCAATCTCTGCCTGCTTTTCAAATAGCAATTGTTTCTTCAAATCCGCCATTTTTCACCTTTCTATATTTAGTAACTATGTGATTATATACTCATATAGTAATATATAGTTTGGAAAAATCAAGCATTTTTGGAAAATTTGAGATAAAATTTGCGGTTAAATCAGTATTTTTTTCTTAATCTTGCGGCGGGGATCTTCAGGAGCTTGCGGTACTTGGCGACGGTCCTTCTGGCCAGGTTTTTGATACCGGCCTCGGCCAATTTTTCTCGTATTTTATCGTCGCTTAAGGGCCTGGATTTATCTTCGGCGTCTATAATCTGCTGCAATTTTGCCCTTACAGCTTCCCAGCTCAAACATTCGCCGTTGACGGCTTCGGTGCCGCCGCTAAAGAATTTTCTCAGCGGTAATATCCCCCGTGAGCACTGCATGTATTTGCCGGCAACAGCCCTGGAAACGGTAGCCAGATGCACACCAACATCATCTGCAACTTTCGACATCGGCAGTGGCCGAAGATAAAGCTGACCTTTGTCAAAAAAATCCCTTTGATATTTGACTATGGCCCTGGTAACCCTCAGCAGTGTATTTTTCCGCTGCTCTATTGCATCTATAATCCATCGAGCAGAAAGGATGTTGTTATGCAAAAACTTTCTCGTCTTCTCAGCAACGCTGGTATCTCTCGCCATTTTTGCATAGTAGTTATTTATTCTCAGACGCGGCAGACTGGAATCGGCCAGGCGTACAGTATAACCATCAGAGTCTTCTAAGGGCTCCACTATCACATCAGCAGTAATAGGATGGTTTTGCTCCTGGCTAATCTGCAGGCCCGGGGAGGTATCAAACTTGCTCATACGCTCAACGGCTCGATTGATTGAATCGATATCGCAGTTCATCTTCCGGGCAATATCCGGCAGACGATTTTCAAGAAGCTCATCCATATGCTCGGAAACAAGACGCTGCTCAAAGCTCATATCTTTGCCGCTCTGAGCCATCTGGATAAGTAAGCACTCACGAAGGTCTCGTGCACCGACGCCCGCCGGCTCCAATTTTTGTACAAGCTCCAGCGCCTGCTTCAAATCGTCGAGCGTAAAATCGTTTTTATCTTTGTTGTGCAACTGCTCTAATCTTACGGAGAGATATCCCCTGTCATTAATATAATCTATAATCATATCGCCGGCTTTTTTTATGGGTTCAGCGGCCTCGACCAGCCCCCACTGCTCTGAAAGATATTCATGCAGTGACTGAGGAGGCGCTTCCGTATTTTTTAACGCCTCCAGCTTTCTGTCCGGCTGGTCATCTCGAGTGCGGGGACGGAAAAGTTCTGTCTGCTGCAGATAGCCGTTAAAATCATCGCTGATACTATCAAGGCGCTGAAAGTCTTCGACCTTATCGTTGTCAGTATTGATAATCAGGTCTTTTTTATCTATATCATCCTGAACCTGCTCATCAGCCGCCTGGATTTCTTCGGGATTTGAGGACTCAGCCAGCTCCAGAGCAATATTGCTGTTCAGCTCCTGCTCAATTCTTTCCTGCAGGGCAAGGATGGGAAGCTGGAGAATCTCCA
>CAYSJK010000115.1:0-7660 GCA_964431375.1 uncultured Pirellulales bacterium | reverse complement strand
CTATATTGTTAGCCGTTTCAATGCTTCTGCCCCCCGGTTCAACAACTATTACAAGTGCATCAATACCCTGAACGCTTGCCCTGCCCATAAATTCAACGCCGGCTGCCAAATCCACCAGAACCATTTCCTGTCTTTGCAGTATCGTATGTGTAAGCATTGCCTTCAAAAAAGCTCCTTCCGGACAGGCACAACCGGCTCCTGCTTGGGTAATAGCCCCTAAAACCAGCAATTTTATCTTACCCACCTCAAGCCAGTACCTCTGCGGCAAATCGCTGACCTTGGGATTCAGCTTAAAATACGCTCCTACAGCATCTTTTCCGCTGCCGGTACGCTCAGCAATTAACTCTTTCATCTTGATAAGCGGCTCCGGACTTTGCTCACAGGGTATTCCAAAAGCCAAAGAAAGGTTCGTATTTGGGTCGGCATCGATAGCCAGAACGTCAAATCCATCCTCGGCAAATAGCTGCGCCCAGACAGCACAAACTGTGGTCTTACCTACGCCCCCTTTACCACCAATTGCTATTTTCACGCCCAACATTAAATATAGAAACGGTCTTTCATCTTTACCGTGCAAACTCCATCTGTTAACAATGCTGGTTCCGGTTAAACCGTAAACCATATTTTTTAATACTTTTTTAGAGGTTTGTCAAGAAGAGTCCTAAATATGTATTATTTTTTTCGAATCGGCGCAAGACCTTTAGAACCGCTTATTTATACGCCATTCGTTAAGAAGTGTTCACTGACACAATAGGGTCGAAACCACCTGCCTTGACGGTTCAATTACCCCCTGTAACGGCCTTTACCAACGCCTCAACGGCTAAATTCACAGCCGTTCCCAAGGCATCCAATGGCAAATGAGAAGCTGCGGTTTGGTCGAATAGTATCGATGCCCTGGCGTCGAACTCTTCATCTTTACTCCAAATCACTATCGTCAATGGCACCCGAGGCAACACGTATAATTGAATCGAAGCATCACCAAACTCACAACGTTCAGCGTCAAACCGCTCGGCAATCTCATATAAAACCTCGGGACAATCTCCAAATGCCTTCTCTAATTCTCCGGTAGGTAAACTATGCAGTCCCCTGAAGAAAAACTGACCGCCCGGCAGGGCCTCTGCTTTGACAAGTTTATTCGCAAACGGTAAATCCTGAGCATTTATCAGGTATGCAAGAAGGCAAAGCTGTTCCAAAAAACCTGCATTTTCGGGTGATGACCCCCGCTGAGAATAAATCTGCTGGTCTGAAAGGCCGACAATATACTCAGTATTAAGCAGCTTAACAATATAACGTTCAGGATTAGTTAGATATTGGCACTTTGCTCTTTGCGCAGTTTTATGCCGGTCAAGTCCTAAAAGCTGTTCCCACAATCCCTTATGAGCCATTATGCTCTTCTCCTGCCTTGAAATTCTTCATATTCAGCCATTGTATTTAAATTCACAAATCGCCGTGCTTGTAGCTCAATATATTTGACCCTGCATTGACCAAACACATCACTTATTTTACGTCCTCCCGATGAGAGCACCTCGTTTATAGCGACAAGAGCGCTTTTGTTGTACACCGCAAACAGTGGCTCGTATTTCCCATCACTGGTCTTTGGAACAACTATATCAACACCTTCAGCCTCTGTAAGCATTCTTCTGACAAATCTGAGGTCTATACTCGGAATATCGCAGGCCACCACAAAATTAAGCTCATTAGCAGAAGCTCTCAGGGCCGAAGCTATACCCATCAAAGGTCCCTGGCCCGGCTGCCTGTCAGGGACAATCTCGAAGCCAAGATGGTCGTATTTATCCGCTTCATTGGCGCTTATAAGTATCTGGCTAAATGTATTGCGAAGCTGCTCAGAGATTCTATCTATCATAGCCCTGCCTTGAATCGGCAACATGCTTTTATCAACTCCCATCCTGCTGCTTGCCCCGCCTGCCATAATTATTGCTGTTGCCCTCTCCTGCAATATCCATTTATCATCTATTAGTTTTACCCTGCCGATGTCAAAATCAATCCTATCCCTATCGGAAAAAATAATTTTATCTGCATATTGTCTAACCTTGCCGGCTGAACTCTTCCACCGCTTTGCATTTTGACCTTTGACCATAACAAAAAGCCCCGGCTCAACCGCTTCCCGCAGAGAGTTCGACTCGCAAATTGTAACCGCATCAGGCCCAATTACGTCCAGCAAGGCCTTTATACCCTCCTGCAGATGTGTCTTCATAACTCGCAGCCAGAAAACTCTGTTTGCACCCGCAGCCGACAGTCTGCCCGTATCTTTGCCCGAATTCCTGTTGGTCTCCTGCGTAATGCAAAAATCTCCATCCAGCGATGAGCAAACCCCGCAACCTCGACCTCCACGAGGACATTGCCCGTCTTTGGCCTTTATCGTGGTAACCTTTATTCCAACGATATCCCTGCTGTTGCTGAACTTCTTTATTAGCGCACAGGCCAGTTCCGTCTTGCCCACATTCGCCCCTGCTGAACCAATCATCAGCATCCCATCAAGCCTCAACATTTTGTCCCTCAACACAACGGCTTTTTAGCATATTTACAACCTCATCGATGGAATCCTGTTTAGTTGCCGCAAGCTCCCGCTGGAAAAAATCCGCATATAATTGCCGAACTGCGTCAACCAATTCCCTGCGAACGACAAGTAATATTAAGGCATCGCTCGAAGCTAATAATGAATCTACATTCTTACGCCAGCCCTGCCCTTCTAACTCCAACTTTCCGAACTCATCGACAATGACAAGGTCAGCCGATTTAGTGGTTTCTTCAGTCAGGGCAGAATTGCCGAGTTTGAGTCCCTCGGTGATGAAATTGAATGGCCCTGCTTTACCGTTGCTCGTTTTGCATCTTGCCAATGGTGCTCGATGATTAGTTCGCAAATCGAGCACATCAAACCCGACCAATTCTCCATCACGGTACACACAAGGCGACAGCAACCCACAAACTTTGAATCCTTCATCACGTACTTTCTGTACAAGCTCGGCAGCGCTCGTAGTCTTGCCGCAGTGCCTCGCCCCCGTCCACAAAATTAGCTTTTTCCGTATCGATTCCATCAGCAGCATTCTATGAAAAGAAATACATAGCAATACCGAACACCCATAATGCGGTCGTTACTACGGATACGCTTCCGGCTGCTATCTGAAATTGCAATCTAAACGGCATAGCGAACTTTGCCTTTAATTGCTGAGCAAAACGAAAGCTCAACGGAACAAATACTGCGCTTCCGACAGCAGCCATTGTCCCTGCAATTGCAATGTGCTCGATGACCTTGATAAAGCCTGCCTGCACCCAATGCTCGTATCTGAACACATAGGTAATCATCAAAGCAAACAAAACATAATTGAGGTACGTAGCTGCCACTGCACAAAGAGAACGGTTTTTGTCCTTAAATATACCGAAGACAACGTCATAACAGACACCCATTATAAGAATCCCAAGAAGATGACAGGCAAAGAAAGGGGAGTTTAGAAACTTATACAGCATCGCCAATGCAGCTATGAGTATTGCTGTGCCTTTTTGAGGAAAATAGACCCTCGCAAAAGTCAGGATAACAAATCCGATGACAGTCAAAGGAACCGAAGCATATCTTATATTGACACTATACAGAGCACCACCGATACCCGCTTCTGAAATACCCCACAATCCGCTAAAAAACAGTATCCCGCTCGTCAGGGCGAAGGCCCTGCCGTAGCCCCGAAAAATATATTCCTTTTTCATTTCGCTTATCTCCTAAAAACCTTATTTACCTTCCAGCCAATGTTCTGAGAATTCCTTCAAGTCAAATATATCCACAGTACCATTCTGCGTCAGGTCCACCCCACCGCACCAGCTGGGTTCCACGCACTGCTCATCTGTAAGCCAGTGATTAGCAAAAAGCCCGAAATCGACAAAATCAACGCCACAGTCTCCATCCAGGTCAGCCAATTGTTCTATCTCAAAATCTCCCTCTTTTGTTGTTAAAAGCTGGTAATAATCCCAACCTTCAGATAACTTTGTATATTGCTCAAGAATCCCACTTACACTGCACAATTTCAGCCCGCTTTCTACAATAGGATGAGTCGTCTCGTAGTCGGGATTGTCAATATTCATATAATCCGCTGCCCAGCAATAAATATTAGGCTCATAAATTTCACACAGGGAATAATTGTCCCTGTGTGAACCAGCATTATTATAATCACCCACAACAACATTCCTTACTTGAATATACATCGCCTCATATTTTTCAGCCCTATGGTCGGTTACATAACAGGTCTCATTGACATCGTCATAAACTACGGCAATGTCATTTACATCCACAATCAGAGGTTCAGGCAAAGAATTTCCTATACTAATAGGTGGTGGATAAGATGAAATATCTTTGAAAATCAGATCGGTATTTCCTCGAGCCTTACTAGTCTCATCTACAAAAACGTTATCAAGACAAATCCAGTCACCCAAGTTCACGTCGTCAAATGGCGTTGGATTGATGTTGTAATCACCTTTCACGCTAATACCACCCCAGCCGTCTGGATAGTTCGGGTCGTACAACACCAGCCTGTGACGAGAACCTAAATATTTATGAATTACAATACCTCCATTGCAGTTGACATACTGCTGGTCATAATAGCTGCTGCCATCCGGATTCTCAGTGTATTGAATTTCATAAATAGACAGATTCGGCTCTTCTGCAAAGAGCTGCGTTGCCATTGTAAGAAATATAAAAACTACCACCACTGCCGCTGTTATCACTTTTTTCATTCACTTCTCCTTTTCTCTTAGTCAAACAATAAATTCATCACCTTTTTATGGATAGGGATACCAGTTCAAATCATCGCGCGGAGGCACTTCCAGGCCCTCTGGCCAATCCGGCTTCCACACTGTTTCAAACCACTGTACGCGATAATCACAATATAAAATTGACCCGCCTAACAACCCATTTGGCCTTGCGTGACGTGCGCTGAAGGCCTTGGGATAACTGCCGCAATAGCGTCCCGCCGACCGATTAAGCTTTTTACCCCCGTAACCTTTCCTTGGGTCAAGAAGCTGGTCATATAGCAGAATTACTCTTGAGGGATGCCTTATTAGAGCAGTATCCAAAAAACTTGGCATATTATTGCCTTGTGGTTCATTATGGGGTGGCCAGCAATTATAATCAAGCTCCAGACAGGAGTTCATTGCATAAGAAAAATAACCATTTCTCTCTGGATTATAATTATATAGATTTGAAAAACCAAGGATCGCCGAAGGACATTGAAATATCGTGTCTATACTAGGTTTATACCATCTCTCGTAGTCACGCCAGGATTTTTCTCCCATCAATGGCGGCAGCATATCAATCCATCCAAACTCATCTGCTATACCTGCGTCGCGATCACGCCCGTCGATATGAGGGTAAAAACTGTCGTTTTCCGCAGAATAAACTTCAAAGGCAATTCCCCATTGTCGAAGCCGGCTCTTACAGACCACCTGTTTGGCTACAGCCCTTGACCGGCTTAACGCCGGCATCAAAATCCCGAGCAACAGAGATATAATAGAGATAACAACCAGAAGCTCGACAAGACTGAAAGCGGTGTATCGAGATATAAATTTCACCTTTGAAATCCTTCTCATTTTATAAGCCCGGCAATATGTTTTTTGTATGCCCTTGCAACTGCCTTTTCGATATCCCTACGAAATCTCGTGTATGCCCTGACCCATTTTTTGCCCTGACTGGTCAAAGTAGTTTTGCCGCCAAGCACACCACCTCGCTTCTTCTCCACTAAATTGACTCCCAATGCCTCCTGAGCTTTCTTCAAGTCGCCCCACGCTTTTCGATAACTTATTGAAAGCTCCTTACTGGCAGCATTTAGAGACCCTTGGTCATCGATTGCTTTAAGCAGCCGCCATTTTCCGTCGCCAAAAACACCTTCAATATCTTTTCCGCTCAGCCAAAGCTTAAATCTCGCTCTCAATTTCTTCATTTTTATTCCTTAATGCTATTACGCAAAACAGCCAAGCTGACACTTACGTATTCTTACGTTGTTCTGATTGCAAATCCGACCTATCTCTGTAAGTCTGGCATCGTACTTTCGCGCTAATTCAAATGCTTCAGCGCAGGGAATTTCCTTTCTCCTGCCGTCTTTCTGTGACTGCCCCAAGACAGCATCGATTAATTCCTGATTCTGATTCATAATTGCTTTCCTATAAAATTATATCGTTATGCACAATCCGACATATCGGTATTACAAAAAAAACAATCCATCAAACGGGAAAGCTGCGCAAATCAGCATAATACCGAAAATATCTTACAACGCGCTACACTTTTCAAAAATCTTGCCCTCTATCACCTTTTAAAATTGCAGAAGATACTTGATATAATCAACAACACCGGGCATATGCTCATGCGTCAAAAATATTAAAGACAAAATTGCAATAATCCACATTGCCGGCTTTATATCCACCGTCTCAGCAGATACTATTTTTATCAGGACAAATGAAATAAATCCAAATGCCAATCCCGTACTGATACTATAACTCAAAGCAATCATCACCATTATGATAAATGCAGGAAATGCCTCGCCCAAATTTGTAAAATCTATTTTCCTGACCTCTTTCATCATAAACAGCCCTACCATAATAAGCGCCGGCGCCGCAGCATATTCCGGCACTATTTCAATAATCGGCACAAACAATAGTGCCAGCAAAAACAGCAGCCCCGTAACAATAGAAGTCAATCCCGTTCGTCCGCCCTGCTCAATACCAGCAGCAGATTCTATATACGAAGTGGTAGTCGATGTCCCTAACACAGCACCTATCATAGTTGCAACGGCATCAATGCCCAGCAATCTGTCCAGTCCCTTGATTTGCCCCTCCTCATCGACCATATTCGCCTGGTGACAGCACGCCACCAGCGTCCCGATACTATCGAACATATCCATAAACATCAGGGTAAAGATGCTCCCAAAAAAGCCCCATTTCAAGGCATCGATAATCCTCAATTGCATAGCGACTTCCGATACGTGCAAATGCAATGATACGAATTCGGCAGGCGGTAATATCTTCGGGTCAAATATAATTGCCAGCAAAGTTGACACCAGAATCCCGACAACAAGTCCGCCGCTTATCTTTCTCATCTCGAAAAAAATCATTACCAACAAACCTACAAGACCTATCAGAACTGTTTTCGTCAAAGGCCCTGCTGTTACAAGCGTATGCGTATCAGCGACAACCACTCCCAATTTAACCAGGCCTATGAAGGTAATAAACAATCCGATACCGACAGCAATGGCCGATATAAGAGAAGCTGGTATCGCCTCCACAATCTTTTTTCTCAGGCCCAGGAGCGTCAGCAGCAGAAATAGCAGTCCTGAAAGAAATACAACTCCCAGCGCTGTCCGCCATTGCATCTCCCCTGACACAACCAGATATGCAAAAAAAGCGTTAAGCCCCATCCCCGGCGCCATAGCTATCGGTGCATTCGCATATACGCCCACGATAAGCGTGCCAATTGCGCTAACGATGCACGTAACGGCTATCAGGGCCTCTTTGTTCATACCCGTTGCGCTGAGAATCATCGGATTGGCGAATATGATATACGCCATCGTTAGAAATGTTGTCAGCCCCGCTACGAACTCAACTTTTACACTGGTCTGTTTCTGTTCGAGATGAAAAAGAGAATTGCCCATATCGTTACCTCCCTGAA
>CAYSJK010000114.1:0-7748 GCA_964431375.1 uncultured Pirellulales bacterium | reverse complement strand
CCGACCATTGTAATATCGTCAACTTCGGATGCTTCGACTTTTTGATTCTGAGCAAGCTCGTTTAGTCTATCCATTAGTTCAATAATGGGTAAATCTTTGATTTCACAAAATTGTTCTTTGAAATGAAAGCCGGTTAAGTCATTGAAACTGCCAATAAAAGGCTCCGCTCCGTCGGAATACAACAACAGCTTATCGCCGCTCCGGAGCTGAATGGTCTCCTGGACGAATTCGGCTTGTTCAAAAACCCCCAGTAATGAGCCTCGAATTTCCAGTTGTTCCGGCTGCTGCCCGGACCTGATAAGAATCGGATAGGGATGCCCGGCACGAGCATAGGTTAGCTGGAGTGTCTTTATATTTAGCAGACAATAGCAGCAGGTAGCAAAGCGATAGCCGGAGAGTTTCTGCGCGGTCATCTTGACATTAAGATTTTTCATAACTTCCGCCGGTGAGAATACCCGGTAATTTCTGTCAATTGTCTCTCGCATAACCAGAGACTGTTTCAGGAAAATCGTCAAAAGTGCCGCGGGTATTCCATGTCCGACGACATCTGCCAAATAAAAACCGATATGCTGCTCATCAAGGCGCAAAACGTTGTAAATATCGCCCGAGACCCACTCAGCCGGCAAAAAAGCTGTAGCCCATCGTACCTCATCGGTATTAGGCAAGGCAGAGGGCAGAAAATCCTGCTGAACAAGCCCGGCTAAACGAAGCTGCTCTGCCAGATTGTCTACCAGGGCCCCGGTCATCTGAAGCTGCTCTGCCAGATTATTCCTGGAAATTCTTTGTGTGTGCTTCGGCGGCCCCGCAGGTTTCACTGCGATACCGGAGCTCTTTTTGCGATATGCAAGATTGACGCTGATTCTAACCCACAATTCATCTATGGAGACCGATTTTATTGTGCTGGTTAAAGAAAAACTGATATTCGTGGGCGCTAAAGAAAAACTTTTAACAGGCACATCCATACGGTTGATGAGTAAAATTACACCAATATTTTCTATCTCGAGAGATTCAATTATGCGGGCCAATTGCTGCTGCGTTCTGTCCAAATCCTCTGTATCAATAATAACGGTTCCGACCAGTTCGAGTTGATTTCGTATATTAATAAACTTGTCTATGGGCAGTACTGCGAAAGAAAGTTTCTTCTGCTTCAAAAGTCGCTTTATTTCATGCGGCATCTGCCCTTGATTTGTCAGGTACAGAACATCTACGAAGTTTTGAGGTATTTCAACTGGGCTTATTAATTCTGCTTTTTCCATTTAATTATCTTTTTCAGTCGCATTATAGGACTTTGAACAAATACCCAATAATTTTGCCCACTGGTATTTAACCGTTGGCATTTAGACGAACAACCGTTCGCAATCTACAAGCTAATTTCGGCTTGTTAGGTATGCTACTTTGCACTTTTGTTGTGTTTTTCCGGCACTAATAGGATTGATATTTTACGATTGACGGTCGTATTTAAAACCACCAAAGCAGGATTTCACCCGGAGAAGATTGCTGAGCCGATGCGAAGTATGGTTGCGCCCTCCTCGACGGCGACTTCATAATCTGAGCTCATACCTATACTTAGCTCTATAAACTGTGGGCCGACAATCCTCTCGCCACGCATTTCAATAAACAGCTCCCTTGCCCGAACAAAACAGGCTCGAACTACATCTTTATTATGCGTTAGCGGCGCCATTGTCATCAGACCAACCAGTTTTAGATTCGGCAGAGTCTCTATTTGTTCAGCAAGATGTGTTGCTGCGCCTACCGGAACACCGTATTTTTGTGGTTCGTTGGAAGTATTAACCTGCAAGAGTATTCTGGGGCATAAGTTCAGCTTCGCCGCTGAAGTGTTTATTTCCTCCGCCAGCCGAAGCGTATCAACCGAATGTATCAGAGAAGCTATGGGCAGGACCTGTCGGACCTTATTACGCTGCAAATGGCCTATCATATGCCAGCTTACGTCTCTTGGCAGAGCCAAATCACCACCCGATTGTTGTAAAAAATCAGCTACCTGAGCGGAAACTTTTTTTAGCTGCTGAACCCGGTTTTCACCAAGGTCGGTAAAGCCCAGCTGAATTACTTCTTTTACGGCCTCGAACGTAGCTGATTTGGTTACAACAATAAGTTTTATTTCACCGGGCTCTCTGCCTGCACGAGCACAGGCAGAGTTAACGGTATCTTTTACGCGTTCTATTTTCTCAGAAATCTTTACCATAAAAACAGTCAAAAAATAAAGACTAAAGTTTAATCTACAATAAAACAAATGAAAAATCAAAATATTAATCTATGAAAATTTTTGCCGGCACAAAAACAATCAATATAAATATTTTGACGAATTTTTTAATCCACCGAGAATGTATTCATCAGCCAACAAATCAAGCCCCCTTATTTCAACCGCCAATCTGAAATAAATCAAAAATCGCAAATCAATAATTGAGATAATTTGACTGCGGCGGCCTTGCTGCCTGCCCCTGCTGTGAGCATCCCTGGCAGATTCTGTTGTATCCAGGGCTATAAACATAGTTTCAGGGCTGTTACCGAACAAGCCTGGAATTGACAACTTTTAGATTATTGACCGATAATTTAAGCTAAAAATCACAGCTCCGCAAAACAAGCAAATTTCTAATTTCCAGGTGGATAATTCAATAATTACAAAAAATATGAAAAAACAATTTTTTACTTGCATTTTACCCTCATAGCTTGTATAATAACCTCGTTAAAAGAAAACAGAATGTGGGGTAAAGGACCCTTAGAAATTTACAGATTTTTACTTGACAGGCTCTCAAAGAATCGTTAGTTCTTCTTAACTTGTAAAAAATGAATTGATGCTGTCTATAGCATCGTACGAACCTCGGCGAGGCAGTGTGGTACACCGGTCTCCCCCCCAGCCGGTCCCACCACCTCGCCTTTTTTTATGCGCATACCCAAAACCGCTTTTCGTCGGCTGCCACATCCGTATGTTTCTCGCCAAATCCTGGGGTGTATTGAAGAGCCCCGGGATAAAACATATGCGGATGCGGAAAATCATCAACGGCGTCTTTACTTGAAAGTGAAACTCTTTATTTACCGGCTTCTTTTGGTACCTCAAAAGAGTGCCTAAAGACAATGAATAAAACAGAAGAAATAAAAGCAAAAATACTACCATAAATAAAAGTTATACTTGGAGCAATATTTTGCCATAAGAGACCGGCTATAAGACTTGCGGGTAAGGCGGCCAAACCTGTTATGGTATGAAATGTTCCCAAAGCGGTAGCTTTTAACTGTTTGGGAGACAAATCAGAGACAAAGGCACGCTGGTTTCCGTCAACCGCTGCACAGGTTATACCGTAAAGGGCAAACAAAACAGTAAAGGCCGGAAGTGAAGTTAAAAGGGCAAAACCAAGGCATGTTAATGAAAACAGCAGATAACCAAAAACAATAACTTTTTTCCTTCCTATCCTGTCAGAAAGAGTACCGAAAGGGACAGCAAAAGCGGCATAGAAAACGTTAAAAAGAACATACAAAAGGATTGGTACTGCGATTGAAGATTTAGCTGTAAAGAACTGTTGTGCTCTAAGAATAAAGAACATATAACTGAAATTCCCCAAAGCAAACGTTCCGGAAATCAGGATAAACAGCCGAAGAGATTCAGGAAGATTTTTCAGACCTACCTTCAGCGTTATGTCTTGTGGTTCTCTTTTACCTTCTTTTACAAAAATCAGCGGTATTAAAGAAACAAATGCGATAACTCCTGCAGTCAGTATGATTAATTCAAAACTAAAGCCGAAAAACCAGAATAAAAGAAAAACAACAATAGAGCCCAAAATCGCTCCAGATGTATCAAGGGCTCTGTGAACTCCAAATCCTCTACCCCTTTGGGCTGCCATAGACTCTGCAATAATTGCATCTCTCGGAGCAGTTCTTAAACCTTTGCCTATTCTTTCCAGAGCAGCGAAAATCACGGCGTGCCGGCATGTTTTGGACAAGGCCAACAATAACTTAAAAATCGCCGAGGTCAGATATCCGAAAGAAACAAAAATTTTCCTTTTGCCTATTTTGTCAGACCAGTATCCACCTGCGACCTTTAGAATACTGGATATGCTGTCCCTGAATCCCCCGATTAATCCAATTGACAGGGTGGCGCCGCCCAGTGTTTTAATAAACATCGGCAAAATAGGCATTATCATCTCACTGCTTAAGTCATTCAGGAAGCTAACAACGCCCAATAAAATTATATTCGCACTAATTCCCTTTAGATATCCACTCTTCATAGAAAGGCCCGTAAAAGTACATCACCTGGTTTTTGCTTATTCTCCGCGGATTTGGACGTATACTTTCCTGCTGCGGGGGCCGTCGAATTCACAGAAAAAAATGCCCTGCCAGGTGCCAAGCGAAAGTTTCTTGCCCTTTATAAGGACCTGTTCGCTACAGCCGATAAGAGAGCTTTTGCAATGTGCATCGGAATTGCCTTCGTAGTGCTGATAGCCTGGCCGATTATGAGGTATTACCTCCTCCAGAGTTAAAAGTAAGTCGTGGATGACAGAGGGGTCGGCGTTTTCATTTATGGTAATTGCCGCGGTTGTATGAGGACAATAGACTATTACATCGCCGTTAGCTATACCCGACTGACTGACGGCTGAGCTGACTCGGCTTGTAATATCTATCAACTCGTTCCGCTTTTTGGTGCTTATGCTGAAATCCTTTTGGACGATTTTCATTGGTTGGCCCTTCTACATTTGTTTGACAACTTCTATACCTAAAAGCTCAGTTAGGCCGTGCCTGATGGTCATTGCAGTTAAATCACAGAGCAATAATCTGGTAGGTCTTTTATCAGGCTCGGCATCGAGAACCGGACAATTAGTATAAAAAACGCTGAACTTCTGAGCTAATTCATACAGATAAGTAGTTAAATAATTAGGCCTGTAATCAGCTATGGAATCCTGTATCGCTTCCCCGTAACGAATCAAATATTTTGCCAAATCCAGCTCAGCCGGTTCAGTCAAATCCAGTTTCTTCAGTCCGGCAAGTTCGGTCTCGATATCAACATCCCTCGTCTGTGCCTTTCGTTCGATGGATTTTATCCGTGCGTAGGCATACTGCATATACGGAGCAGTGTTGCCATCCATCGCCAGCATCTTGTCATAGCTGAAGATATAATCGCTCGTTCTGTTATTGGAAAAATCTGCATACTTGACCGCCCCAATTCCAACGGCCTTGGCAATTTCGGCCTTTTTATCTGCCGAAAGGTCGGAGTTTTTTTCTTCGACGATTGTCTTTGCTCGTTCAACGGCTTCATCGAGCAGCTCTTTCAATTTGACATTCTCACCTTCGCGGGTCTTTAACGGCCTGCCATTTTCACCAAGGACGCTGCCAAACGTAACGTGAATAAGCTCTGTTTCATCTTTTATCCATCCGGCCATTCGTGCCACGGCGAAGAGCATCTCAAAATGCAGCTTTTGCCGGGCATCCGTAACGTAAATAATCGTGTCAGCTTTTAGCTCGTTGACTCTATATTTTAACGCCGCCAAATCCGTTGTCGCATATAGATACGCACCATCGGACTTCTGAATAATAAAAGGCAGCGGCTCACCCTCCTTATTCTTAAATCCCGCTTGTGGTGAGCCTGTCGAATCCACCGGAAATACACAAACCGCTCTATCGGATTCCTGCGCCAGATTCTTTCTCTTCAACTCTTCAACTACATCGGGAAGCATACTTTCATAAAAGCTCTCACCTCGCACATCCTCTTCTGTAAACACTCCGCCAAGCATGTTATAAATTTCAAAGCAAGTCTTTATGGTTGCTCTTCGCACACGTTCCCAATATTCCTTTTCTTCTTCATTTCCTTGTTGTAAGCGGGCTGTAGTTTTACGGACACCTTCAGCTACATCCTCATCGGTAACCATTATATTGCTAATTGTCTTATAATGATTCTCAAGAGCAGTCAAATCTTCATCTTTAATTAAGTCGGTTTTCACATCATAAAGCATCATGCCCATTTGGAGGCCCCAGTCGCCGATGTGGTTTTGGCGGATGACTTTGTGGCCGAGAAATTCGAGGACTCGGCAGATACAATCGCCAATAATTGTGCTGCGAAGATGGCCGACGTGCATTTGCTTGGCGATATTAGGCCCTGAAAAATCAACAACGATAGTCTTTGGCTTACTGGTCTTTCCTATACCAAGACTTTTATGGTCTTTGTTGATTTCAAGCAGGCGGTCGGTAATAAAATCGGGCTTTAGCCGCAAATTTATAAAGCCCGGTCCTGCGATTTCCGGTTGTTCGCAAATGTCTGTAACGTCTAAGTTATTCAGAACTTGTTCGGCCAGTTTTTTAGGTTCAGTCTTGATCTTTTTAGCTAACGACATTACACCGTTGGCCTGATAGTCACCGAATCTGGGGTCTGTGGAAGGTCTTACAATAGCTGCGCAATCCTTCCGGCCGGTTGCAGCGGCCATCGCAGCACTGATTCTCTCTTCGAGTATTTCGATTGCGAGTTTCATTTTTTGCCACAGAGTTTTTTCTTTTTATTTTAAGCCACAGAGGCCACAGAGAACACAGAGAAAATTTAATTTAAATATTTTCTTAATAGCATTAGGCAATCTAAGTTATCAATTCGAGTAGCAGCAGGCGCCAAGTGAACACGTTTATCACGCGTCTGACGACTATGCAACTTAGAAAAAACACGTTTTACCTCTTCAGGTATCATGTTGAATGCTGTGCCATAAACTTCGCATCTTGGGGGTATCAAATCAGGCAGCCCGAGGACTTCCATATTTTCATCTGCATATCCAAAACCGAGAAAGAATATCTCCTCGGCTTGTTTTAACAAGTTCTGCGCTTGTATTAGTTCTGGATTCTGCTTTTCTTCGTATATTGTTCTGATATTGTTAGCTGCACGTTGTAGTAGCGATTCACTTACTTTCGGCTTATAATCAACGTAATCAATCTGGTTCTGCCACTTAAGAGACGCAATCTTCCCATAAACATGCAGGATTTTTAGCTGATTTAGGGCCTGTACAATTCTTTCCTCTGAAACTTCTATAAATGAATAACGGAGAGCCTCATATAGATATTGCTCCAGCGACCTATCATAGTTGAAGGTGACAAAAGCAATATTTACATTAGAAAAGTCTGGCAAAGCATCCTTTCCTACTAGCCCCTCTATAAGTCTGTTATAAAGCAAATAACACCAATCCTCCCCTTGGAAAAGGGATCGTGACAACAAGTCCAACGGGCTACGATTCATATACTCAAGTGTTTCCTGCTCAAGTTTAGCCTCTTCGCCGAAAAGACTCTTCTGTTCGGCCCTTAAAATTTCGAAAGCAATGATGTATTTTCCAATCGAGGCAAGTTTGGGATTGTGTGCCATAAACAAGTCTATTGACTTGATTCTCGATTTGTTGAAGGCATCTTTAAATTTGTTGATATCTTGTAATCTGGTCTCTCTTATCTGCGCAGCTATCCTAGATGTATTATAACTTAAAATAAACCCCTGAGAAAGACACACTCGCTCTCGAAGACGAGCACCAGAAGGATAACCATACGGGCAACTTGCTCCTGCACCCAAAACAAAAACTGTTTTTTTATCTATCAATCTCTGTGCCCTCTGTGTTCTCTGTGGCTAACAATATATTTTTTTATTCCTCTGTGGCTCTGTGTTCTCTGTGGCTAATAATATATTTTTTTATTTCTCCGTGGCTAAATCTTCAATCTTTTTGCATCGCCCCAGAGCAGCTCCAAATCGTAATAGTCTCTGTATTCGCTGTCAAAGATATGGA
>CAYSJK010000113.1:0-8043 GCA_964431375.1 uncultured Pirellulales bacterium | reverse complement strand
GCTTCCACACCACTCCTCCTTGAACAAATAACATCATACAACTGATAAGAGAGAAATGTCAAGAAAAAAATATGCTAAAATATCAAAAATCCGTATTTTTACGGATATTTTGACTTTTTGACATTTTGCTAAAAGATGTGATTTTTTTCTGGTATGGCCATTTTGCAGCGTATCTGGCTGTATTTTGTGCTGGGCCTGTAAAATATCCTTATTATGGCTAATAATCAGGAATAAATTTCTACGCCCTGCGTTTTTTCCGCAAGGCCAAGCCGCCTAAGCCAAGCATCAAAAGTGTTGCCGGCTCCGGGATAAATTGCGACTCTGGCGGGCCTAAACCCGTCGGTGCTGAGAGATTTATCGTTTGGAACACCAGTGCATCCAACGCCGTTGTGTTCTCTCGCTGTGCAACGCGAATGGTGTAGTCTCCGGTCTCTGAAATCGTCCAGATAGCATTGTCAGGATATCCTACACCGGAACAGTAGGTCGAGTCCTCAATCCCTCTTCTATACCAACCCCAACCGGAAGATGTACCGTGGTATAAGAAGTAATTTGGGCCGGCACCGGTCAGCAGCGTGTCATCGGGCTTGAGGATAAAAGCATATAATGAGTCAGAGCCACCATCGTGACCTGTCCATCTCATATACAGGTTGTATGTGCCGGCAGTTTCGATTCGGACCTTATAGTCGATAAATGGACCGTCATACGACTCATCGATAGGAGGAATGTCAGTAGGTGCATTGCCCAGGGCTTCCATATAGTTGCCGCGAGCGCCGGCAGGGGCGGTGGGAGCAACTTGCCCCGCATCGGGCCCTTCGATAAACCTGTTATCACTGCCGCTAACCTGAAACCATCCTGCGCTTGAACCGAAAATGTGGCTGTAGTAGTTCTCCGCTTCTATTACGAAGCGGCCCTGGGTAACGTCGCCTGCGTAGTCATCGAGGAAAATCGAATTACCTCGCACAACTGAGGCCATACCGAATGTAAGACAAGCAATTATAATAGCTGAGAGGAAACTTTGTTTGTTCATTTTTTTCTCCTACCTGTTCTCACACACAACAAAATGTGTATTTTTTGCATCGCCTATGTCAGGACACACTAATTAATCCTTTTACTTCCATTGTCCGTAGTTTGGATTAAACCTTTTTATTGGGGAAAGCTTGATATGGGAAAACAGCTTTCTCGCCGCTCCTCCTTGAATACATTATTATATATACCTGATTATGGGAGAAATGTCAAGGTTAACCTGGGCTTTTTGTGTATATAACAATGGAATTCCGGCATTTTGATTGACAGGTTGTAATAGCCGGGCTATCATATTATTACTAACCTTACGCTTAAAAGGACAGTGTAACTTATGGCAAATAAAGGATTTACACACCTTCACTTGCACAGCCAGTATTCACTGCTCGATGGCGCCATAGCATTTGACGAATTGCTAAAGCGCTGCAAAAAACTGAATATGGATGCTGTGGCTGTAACTGACCACGGAAATATGTTCGGCGCAGTCGAATTTTATACAAGGGCGGTCGCAGCCCACATAAAGCCAATCATTGGTATCGAGGCGTATGTTGCCCCCGGCAGCAGACTCGACAGGACAAAAACCACCATCTCCGACGCCGCATATCACCTGATACTTCTCGCAGAAAACAATATCGGCTATCAGAATCTGTTGAAGCTGGCCAGCATTGGCTATCTTGAGGGATTTTACTACCGCCCGAGAATAGATAAAGAAGTTCTGGCCGAACTGAACGAGGGCTTGATTGCTGCCTCGGGATGTCTCAAAGGTGAGATAGATGTAGCTATTGCAAACGGCGATGAAAAGACGGTAACGGCAACGGTGGAAAGCTATCTAAAGATTTTCGGCCCGGATAGATTCTTTATCGAAATACAAAAACACGAAGATGATGAGCCGGGCATTCGACAGGGATTAATTGATATTGCAAAAAAAATGGGATTAGGTCTGGTTGCAACTAATGATGTGCACTTTTTGGATGCGGATGACTACGAAGCGCACAACTGCCTTTGTGCGATAAGCACCGGCAAAAGAGCAGACGACCCTGGACGAATGATTTACCCGCCGGATGTTTTCCTAAAAAGCCCCGACCAAATGCGGAAGCTTTTTGCAGAAACAAGCGAGGCCTGTGACAATACACTGACAATTGCCAGCAGTTGTAATGTCGAGATTGATTTGAAGACCCGCCATGCACCTCGCTTTAAGCCGCCTGATGACTCATCTGCAGAAGAGTTTCTTACAAAATTGTGCCATGAGGGGGCAATACAGCGATATGGCGAGATTACCGATGAAGTAAAAAACCGGCTCAATAGGGAGTTGGATGTGATTAAATCGAAGGGCTTTGCCAGCTATTTTCTTATTGTGTGGGATTTTTGCAAATACGCACACGAAAATAATATCGCCATAGGTGCCAGAGGAAGCGGTGTAGGCACACTCGTTGGGTATTGTCTGGGATTATGTGATGTTGACCCTGTTCGGTATGACCTGCTCTTCGAGCGATTTATGGACCCGCAGCGTAACGAGATGCCTGATATCGATATCGATATCTGCCAGGTTCACCGGGCCAAAATCATCGACTATGTCCGTCACAAATACGGGCACGTCGCTCAGATAATAACTTTCGGGACAATGAAGGCCCGGGCGGTCATTCGTGACATCTGCAGAGTGCTGGGAGTACCTTTGGCTGAAGCAGACAGATTGGCCAAGCTTGTACCTTTCTCACTTGACATGACACTTGATAGAGCGTTAAAGACCGAGCCGCAGTTAAGGCAGGCGTACGAGCAAAATGAGCTGACAAGAAAAGTAATTGATATCTGCAAAAAGCTAGAAGGTCTTGCCCGCCACGCCTCGGTTCACGCAGCCGGTGTTGTTATTGCTGATGAGCCGTTGACTAATTTCATACCCCTGTATAAAGCGTCCAGCTCCGACGATATCATAACGCAGTACGAAGGGCCTATGGTCGAAAAAGTGGGTCTGTTAAAGATGGACTTTTTGGGCCTGAAGACTCTGAGCGTATTAGAGCGTACACGCCAATTGGTAAAGGAGCTTCACGGAATAGACATCGACCTGGAAAAACTTGACCTTACCGACCATAAGGTCTTTGAGCTTTTTTCCAGCGGGAAAACAAAAGGAGTTTTCCAGTTTGAGTCTGCCGGCATGCAGAACATGCTGATTAAGATGAAGCCGGACCGTATCGAGGACCTTATAGCGGCAAATGCCTTATATCGGCCGGGTCCTATGATACTCATCCCGGATTATATAGACCGAAAGCACGGGGCAAAGTGGAAGCTGCCTCATCCGATTATGGCCGAAATCCTCAATGAAACCTATGGTATTATGGTCTATCAGGAACAAGTGATGCGGATATGTAATCGGCTTGGTGATATCCCGCTGCGTGAGGCATACACCCTGATTAAAGCAATAAGTAAGAAGAAGGGCAGAACCATCGCCAAGGAAAGGGAAAGATTTATAGCCGGTTGTGTTGATAAGGGTCTGTCCGGTCAGCAGGCCCAGCAGATTTTCGAGCTTATTGAGCGCTTTGCCGGTTATGGCTTTAACAAGAGCCATTCAACGCGTTATGCCTTTATTGCATATCAAACTGCTTATATGAAAGCCCATTGGCCTGTTGAATTTATGGCGGCTCTTTTGACTTACGAAATGGGTAATACCGACAAAGTTGTCGAATATATTTCCGAATGTGCCGAAATGGGTATAGAGGTTCGGGCCCCCGATATCAATGAAAGTGGCGTTGATTTTACCCCGATATATGTCCAGTCGGATGATGGGCAGAAGCAAAAAGGTGTGATTCGTTTCGGGCTGGCTGCGGTTAAAGGTGTTGGAGGAAAGGCGGTCGAGCAAATCATTGCTGCTCGTGAAAAAATTGGCAGATTCCAGAGTTTTTTCCATTTCTGCGAAAATGTCGAATTGCGGGCCGCCAACAAACAGGTTCTTGAATCCCTTATAAAAGCCGGTGCCTTTGACCGGCTGGGCGGCAATCGTGCGCAAATGATGGCCGGGCTGGAAAAAGCAATGGAATACGGTACAACTCTGCAGGCTGACAAACAGAATGGCCAGATGAGTATTTTTAGTCAGATAACAGGTGAGGCCGATTATGCTCAAGACCATCACCACCTGCCCAATGTTGCTCCCTGGCCTGAGCCACAGATGTTAGCTTATGAAAAACAGGTTCTCGGCTTTTACGTTACCAGTAATCCCTTGAGTCATCACGCCGAAACGATAAACCTTTATTCTACACATAATAGCTCTCAATTAGACCGGTCCGTTCAGGATAAGCAAATCGTAATTGGTGGAATGATAGCAAAGATAAGATACAACCTTACAAAAACCGGACGAAATGCCGGCTCAAAAATGGCTGTCTTTACACTTGAAGACCTGCAGGGACAGGTCGAAGTAGTAATGTTTCCGGATGTTTTGAATAAATACGGCAATGTATTGGTCCAGGATACTATTGTTTTTGTAAAGGGAAAACTCGATTTTAGAAGAGAAAGACCGAATGTTTTAGCCGTGGAAATAATCAAATTAGCCGAAGTTAGAGAAAAGTTGGCTGCAAAGGTAAGGATTCAGCTGGATGCCGAAAACGTCACCAAAGAAAAAGTGGCTATGATAAAGGGTATCTGCCAGAGTCATAGAGGTAAAAGTCCCGTTTATGTAGCTGTAAGAACCGACAAAGGCAGGATTTATGCAGCCGCTGATAAAGGGCTTTGTGTCAATCCCGACCTTGACTTCTGCCGAAAAATGCGCCAGCTCGTCGGCGAAGAAAACTTCCAGTTGGTAAAATGACCGAAGGATCTGATTTTAGGAAATAATAGGTTTTTAGAAGTAAAATGAATTTAATACCGGCAGATACAACTATTGAAGCTGCAAGGAAGCAGTTTGAAATCTTGCGGAGATTGTCTCCAGAGAGACGGGCACTTATATCCTTCGAGCTCAGCGATAATGTCAGACAGAATGCAATAGCCGGGATAAAAAAACTGCATCCTGATTTTACAGAGGCCCAGATAAAAATGGAATTGCTCCAAAGAACGGTGGGTGATGAGCTTTTCCGCGAAATAATCGCAGCAAAGGGCTTAAATAGATGACCTCACAGAAAGAGTTTCTAAAAAGTGTTGTCGAAAACTTACAAAAGGCCGGTATTGCTTACGTCATCTGCGGCTCCATTGCAGCAAGCTTCTATGGAGTTGAACGTTCGACGCAGGATGCAGACATAATAATCGACCCGACTGAGGAACAACTCGCTAATTTTTTGAAACTGCTCGGCGATGCTTACTATGTAAGCAGCGACGCTGTTCTCGAAGCCCTCAAGCAGAGGACTATGTTCAATATTATCGATGTAGAAAATGCCTGGAAAGCCGACCTGATAATCCGAAAAAAGACGGACTTTTATACTGAAGAGTTTCACAGAAAAAGAAAGGAAAAGCTGCTTGGAGAGGACCTTTACATTCTCTCGCCGGAAGATATTATTTTGAGCAAGCTTGAATGGGCCAAGAATAACCAATCAGAACAGCAGTTTCGTGATGCCCTTGGGGTAGCTGTTACTCAGTGGGCCAACCTCGAACTGGCTTATTTGCACAAATGGGCAGAACAGTTACAAATAAAAAGCTCTCTTGAGCAGCTTTTAGAACAAGCCAAAAGACTTTTAGAATCAAAATAGGGAATCGAAAATTGGAAAATGAGGATTTGAAAAATAAATTACGAGGCAAATTTATAGTTCTTGATGGACCGGACGGCTGTGGAAAGACTACGCAGGTGGAACTTTTGACCGAATGGCTGCAAAGCCACGGTGTTCCTACCAGCAGTTTTCGCGACCCCGGTGATACGTCCATCGGTGAAAAGATAAGACAAATCCTGCTAAGCCCGGAACATATCGCAATGAGTACACGAGCAGAGATGCTCCTGTATATGGCGGCAAGGGCACAGCTCTGGCAGGAAAAAATGGTGCCGGTATTGCGAGACAAAAAATGCGTCGTACTCGATAGATGGGTCTCAAGCACCTGTGCTTATCAGGGTCATGCCGGCGGCTTCGGAATACAAAACGTGATAAAACTGGCGACGGATTCTCTGTCAAGGGCCTGGCCCGATTTGACTATAATACTCGATGTCGAGGTCAAGACCGGAGTTAAACGGCTGAAAGGTAAGCCCGACAGGATAGAAGCAAAGCCACGCGAATATCACCAAAAGGTTCGTGAGGGTTTTTTGGGATTGGTTCGTCTGCGGGAAAACTTTGTAGTTGTTGATGCCGGCAGTAGCATTGATGCAGTTCATAAAAAGATAATAGAAGTTGTTTCAGGATTCTTTTAGTCACAGACTTCGTGGCTAATTTTTATTATGCCCTTGAAGGATATATTCTGCCAGGATAGAGCAATTATGCTTTTACAGCGGGCCTTCGCTGCAGATAGGGTTTCGCACGCATATATTTTTGCAGGTTCGCAGGGCATCGGCAAATTCAAAACCGCCCGCGAATGGGCAAAGCTTCTGCTTTGTAAAGGCGCTGTTAAAGAAAATGGTTTTGCCGACCCGTCCTCCGCAGCAGCGGCTTCGCCGTTGCCGCTGCGGAGAGTGGATAGTTGCGGCTCATGCCAATCCTGTCAACTGTTAGAGGCCGATTCACATCCTGATTTTCATAAAGTATATAAGGAATTGATACAATTTACAAAAGATGGAAAAGCAAACAAAACGCCTGTTGACTTGCCAATAGATGTCATTCGGGAATTCCTAATCGAGAAAGTGGCAACCAGACCAACCTTGTCGGAGAGGAAAGTTTTTGTCGTCAGTGAAGCTGAAAAGCTAAACACCGCTTCGCAGAATTGTCTGTTAAAAGTACTGGAGGAGCCGCCGAAATACTGCTGCATTATCCTTCTGTGCACCCGTCTGGAAAGGTTGTTACCAACCACCAAATCAAGATGTCAGATAGTCCGGTTTGGTCCTGTTGACCAAGGCAGGATAATCGAGAAGCTTAAAGAGACAGGCCTCGAAGAAAACAAAATCCAATTTTTTGCTCGTCTGGCTCAAGGTAGTATTGGTCAGGCCTGCCAATGGGCGAATCTTGAGCTTGCCGATGTGAATCTTTATCAGACAAAGAAAATGCTGGTTACTTCTCTGGTCGGATGCAAATTTGCCGGTGCTCTTGACTTGGCTCAGAAGCTTTTGGACGTGACCAAGAGAATTTCCGCTGCCTGGAGCGACCTTGACAAGACCACCAGCAAAACCGATATCAACCGAAGGGCCCAAAAAACTCTTATTCAGATAATCATATCTGTTTTATACGATGTGATGAAACTAAATGTCACAGGGGATAGGGAGATTATCAACTTCGACCAGCGGGAGCAGGTGAAAAAATTGGCTGGATGTTTGGACCCTGAGCAGGCAGGGCAACGTATAGCACATTGCTACAGGACGCTGCGATGGATTGATTCATCGGTCAATGAGAGGCTTGTTTTCGAGCAACTATTGTTAAACCTCGTTGATTCTGATATAATGAAGGTTTAATAGTAAGTAAAACTTAGTGCAGTTATTTGCTTGGGTAGCTTAGATGGCAGAAACTTCAACAAAAAAGGTCAAGCAGGCGAAAAGCAGGAAATATATGCTGGTTCGTTACGGCAGGATGAATACGCTTGGTTTCTTTGAACACAACGAAACCAGAATACCAAAAGTTGCCACTCGCGTAGTGATAAAAACCGACAAAGGTCTTGAGTTAGCCCATCTCGTGGGCCAGCTAACCGCCTACAGGGGTGGACAATTAAGGTTAAGTGAAGACCAGATTAAAAAGTATTTTGATGACAGCGGTGTAGAATTCTCTTGTGAGCGCGTAGGTAAATTTGTGCGTTTCGCAACCGCAGAGGATATAAGCGAGGAGCGACACCTGAAAAAGATTGCGAAAGAGGAGATGGAAACTTGTAAACGTTTCGCCAACGAGCTGGACCTGTCAATGAAAATAGTCGACGCGGAGCACATATTTGGCGGCGAGCGCATTATTTTCTACTTTATGTCCGACGGACGAGTGGATTTCCGTG
>CAYSJK010000112.1:0-8050 GCA_964431375.1 uncultured Pirellulales bacterium | reverse complement strand
CTTTGGCAGCTGATTCTACTTCAATCCTTCCCACATCCATTGTTTTCATATCAGCTATAATAGGATGATGAGGGAATTTTTTTCTTAATTCTCGCACACAATCCAGTCCAACGCTTTTGATTAAAGGTGTGCCCGCCTCTAACCAATCTGCTCCACCATCAACTGCTTCTTCAGCTAACTTGAGCGCACGAGTCAAATCGACAAAGTCTAAAGCTACTTGTAATACTGGTTTCATCCTTCGCCTATTATCTGTAAAACAACTTCTCTTTTCCGAGGACGATTATCAAAATCGATAAAAACGATTTGTTGCCACTTACCTAACTGTAAATTGCCGTTTTCAAACGGAATACTCAAAAAGGGTCCTATTAAGGAAGCGCAAATATGAGAATGCGCATTTTTGTCTTTATGAGTCACATTATGGAGATATTCTATTTCCTCAGGAGCAATGCGTTGAAAAGTCTGCCGGAGGTCGTCTATTAATCCGGGTTCATATTCCATGGTGGTCAATCCACCGGTAGCTCCTGGAATAAACAAATTTACGAACCCTGAATTTAAATTGGTACCTTTAAGATATTTCTCTACTTCATCAGTTAAGTTACTAATGTCACTATTTCCTTGAGTAGAAAAGTGCATTTTTCTGGTAACAAGTTTCATTATTCTCTGTCTTTATTAAATAAACACAATGCCCCTGAAGGTGAAAATTATATCCTATGCAGTGCTTAAGTGCAAGTTTTTTTATTGTCGGAGGCTATGAACAAGCATTTACTTGACCATAACAATGAATGATTTGTAAGGCAAATACTTATGCTTTTCTGCTCTTATGCAATTTATTTTCTCATCGCTGGTATATCAGGCTCGATGTGAACAGTAATATTAACAGGCTGGGCCATTTGCTCATGCAGGGCTTTTTCCAGACTGTCTGCTATTTCGTGAGCGGCGGCCACATTCAGATTCGGGTCAACAAGGATATGAAGGTCCAGAAAGACCTCTCTACCGACCGTACGGGTACGCAGCCGATGCCACTGGCGTATTGAAGAATTGGCGTTGATTATATCTCTTATATGCTCAATGGTCTCCTCATCGACTGCACCCTCTGTCAATTCACGCATAGAATCACCAATTATCCTGACGCCCACCAGCATAATCATCAGGCCGACCGCGATGGCGGCAACCTGGTCGCCATGGCCAAAGCCTAATTCCAGTGATATAAAACCTATCACAACAGCAACCGAGCTTAGAGCATCACTGCGATGATGCCAGGCATTGGCATAAAGCGCTGCGCTATGAGACCGAATAGCGACTTTTTGTGTTACTCTATAGAGCCATTCTTTGGAAGCTATCGATACTATTGCGGCTATAAGAACTGCAAGTCGAGGCGCGGTTACTTCGTCTCTGGCTATGACCTTAGTGGCATAGTACATCATAAATCCCCCCACAAGAATTAAAACTAAAGCTATCAGCCCTGCGGAGAAAGTTTCCGCACGTCCATGACCATACGGATGGCTCTGGTCAGGTGCTTTCGAACCCAGACGAACACCCAGTAATACTGCCGCATCAGTGGCTAAATCCGAAACGGAGTGAATCCCGTCAGCTATCAATGCTAAAGAACCGCTCAATATGCCGATGATAATTTTGATAACTGACAGAGAAGTATTTACTGCCACGCCAAGATATGTAACCGACTTTATTTGCTTACCGGCTTTTTTCAGTTTGGAGTTGTTGTCCATCTGCCAATTAACCTAACACTTTCTTGCGAATTTTCATAACAGCATCGATGTATTTTTGGGCGGTACTTTGGTCTTTTGCCTCGATTATTACTCGCATAACGGGCTCGGTATTACTGGCTCTCAAATGCAGCCAGCCATCTTCAAAATCGAATCTACAGCCATCTGTGGTATCAACCTTGGCATTGGTGAAATTCTTCTTAGACAGGTTTAGGATTTGTTGGGCATTTGATTTATCAGCGGTGAACTTATCCTTAACCATATAATAGCTGCCGATTTCGCCAGCCAGTTGGCTTATTGATTTTCCCGTCTCAACCATCAATTGCAGCACAAGTGCGATTCCAACAAGACTGTCACGCACTGGGCCAACTCGCAAATCAATCACACCGCCGTTTCCTTCGCCGCCAATAATACAATTGTTCTTTATCATCGCTTCAGCCACGTTGGCCTCACCGACGGCGGTGCGTATGACCTGACCACCTGCCTTCGCGGCAATATCATCAATCATTCTCGATGTTGAAAGATTCGTTGCAGCTTTGCCTGTCTTTTTGCTGAATATATATTCGGCCGCCAGAGCAAGGGTATATTCTTCGCCGATATAGGTCCCATTTTCGTCAACAATTGCCAGTCTGTCTCCGTCAGGGTCTTGAGCGAAGCCAATCTCAGCTTCTTTTATTTTTACCTCTTCACAGAGGCCTTTTAAGTTCTCAGCCGTTGGTTCTGGCTTGTGAGCGAATTTGCCCGTTGGTTCATCATTTATCGCGGCAACTTCACAGCCAAATTCGGCCAGCAGCTTTTTTGTGACCCGTCCACCTGCTCCATTAACGCTATCCAGAGCAACCTTGAATTTTTTTGGTGCGATTGCTTCTTTATCAATAATTGCCAAAACCTTTGTGATGTGTGTGCTGTCGGTCTGCTCATTAGATGTTGCTTGTCCGCAGTTCGATGAATCAGCAAGGGTAAAACGTTTATCAAAAAAGATTTGTCTGTTTTTTTCTGCCGTGTCTGCTGGCGGGGCGATGCCATTACCGAGCAGTAGTTTTATACCGTTGTATTGAGCAGGATTATGTGAAGCGGTGATAACAACTCCGCCTGCACAACCTAATTCTCTTACCATAATCCCCACGCCCGGCGTGGTTACAATCCCTAAATCTATAACGTCTATTCCAGTGCTGTACAATCCTTCCGTTACAGCCGAATTTAGCATCTGTCCGCTGGGTCTGGAATCTCGGCCGATACACACAAATAATCTTTCCTTTGTACTTTTTTTGCCTCCTTGTAGAAATGTACCAAAGGCTCGACCGTAGTCAGCAGCGATATGAGCAGTGAGATTCTCACCAACAATTCCCCTCATCCCACTGATACTTATTATCAACTGCTCAGGCATGTCGAAAATCCTGATTAATGTTCATTTGGCAAGTGTCGATATTTATCCGCCAGAGGCGGAATCCAGCCCGCCGTGCCCGTTGCGGCAGGTATCAAGCATCGAGAATCAGTCCAGCTTGCAGACGTAAATCTCATTTACAAACTCAAGTTTGCTAATCTCTTTAATGGCTTTGGCATCCGGGTCTTTGTCGAGACTGACGGCGAGCATGGCCTTTTGTTCTGTCGGTTTTTGTCCAACGCCCATTGTACAGATATTAATATTGTGCTTACCGCAGACTGTCCCAACGGAACCGATGACGCCCGGTTTATCATCATTATAGATAACCAGAACCGCTCCCTGAGGGGTCATTTCTACATTGAAGCCGTCGATTTCAATAATACGAGGCAAAGTTCCACCAAAGATTGAGCCGGTTACTGTGCGCGTAACCTTATCTGTAACAACCTTGGCGCTGAAGCTTGCAGCCACATCTTTGGCCTTGGTATTTTTCGTTTCGTCGATATTTATGCCGCGCTCTTTAGCCAGAACAGGAACATTGACAATATTGAGAGGCATATCGAAATGCCGCTGCAATAGACCAATTGCAAAGGCAAGAGTAACCGGCTCGACAGCGAGCTCTGCAACAGAGCCGCGATATTGGACCTCGATGTTTTTGATATGGCCTTGAGCAGTTGTGCTGACAAGGGTACCTATTCGACGAGCAAGTTCGGCATATTGCTCTACAATTGGTGATACTGCCCCGGTAATAGATGGTGCGTTAAGAGCGTTTCTCACCGGGCCGCCCTTGATGGCATCAACAAGTATCTGAGCAGCTTCTACAGCAACCTCGATTTGAGCTTCTTCTGTGCTGGCTCCTAAATGCGGCGTAACAAGGCAATTTTCAAGCTCAGTAAACCGCGTGTTTTCAGGCGGCTCTTTGGGAAAAACGTCAATCGCAGCGCCTGCAATACGCTTTTCTGCAAGTGCATCATATAGGGCATCTTCGTTAATAATCCCGCCACGTGCGCAGTTAATCAGCCGTACAGTAGGTTTCATCATCTTGATTTGTTCGGCTCCAATCATATTCAGTGTCTGCTCATTTCTCGGTACGTGAACACTGATGTAATCGGCTTGTCGGAAAATTCTCTCTAAACTATCGCTAATTTCGACGCCTATTTTTTCAGCATCAGGAGGCGCCGCAACCGGGTCATAGCCGAGGATTTTCATATTGAACCCTCTTGCCATTTTTGCCACAGCCATACCGATTCTGCCAAGCCCTATCAAGCCGAGGACTTTGTTGTTTAGCTGGTTGCCCATATATTTTTTCCTGTCCCACGCGCCTGATTTTAAGCTGTTACAGGCGGGAACAACATTTCGGCTCATTGCAAGTATCAAAGCCATTGTGTGTTCCGCAGCGCTGAGGGTATTGCCGCCGGGCGTATTCATCACCAGAATCCCTTTTCTGGTGGCTTCCGCAACGTCAATGTTATCTACACCGACCCCTGCCCGGGCAATACCTTTTAGTTTTCCGGGATTGGCCAAGACCTTGGCAGTAACTTTTGTACCGCTTCGAATAATTAGGCCGTCATAATCGCCAATAATGCCGGCAAGCTCATCCTCACTTATGCCTGTTTTAACGACCGGCTCAACACCTTCTATTGAATTGAGCAGGTCAATTCCTTCCTGTGCAAGTTTGTCTGTAATCAAAACCTTTATCATTGTGGAACTCCGAAAAACGTATACTTTATTATTCTTCTATCTCTGGCTGTTCGCTGCCAGAGCACGAGCTAAAGTTACTGCCCAACTGGCAGCAATAATCACTAACAGGGCGACAATTATATATCTTATTTTTACTTTAGCGAAAAAACGCTTAATAAAACCAAAATATACACCAAAAACGGCTGTAAATAAAGCCAAAAATGCCACCACAACCGCGATACTGCAAAATAGACCCGCGGCTGGCTGAATATAAAACGACTCGATGATTTTGCCTTGACTGAAGGCAAGTAGCGAAGTTGTCATCCCGCAAGTCGGGCACGGCAGGCCGAATTTCTGCTTGAATCCACAAGGCCTAAGCCACCAGCTTATATCAATTTTGCCATTTGCCGCCAACGCAAATATACCAAATGTTGCAGCAATCCCTAAGAAGATAACTCCAGCTATAATCCGCTGCTGATTTGTGGCATAGCCAAACAATTTCCACTTATTATTTAATTGTTGGTTTGACTGCATAATTAGACTAAAATAGAATAATGTTATATTTTTGTCAAGAACGGATGAATATGCTTCAGGGGATTTAAAATGGTATTAGAGCAGAGAAATTTGAGCAGTATATTGGAGACAGCCGTTGTGGCAGCACGCCTGGCAGGACAGCATGCGATGGAGCAAATCAACTTCATCAAGGCCTCTATAAAAAATTCCACCGAATTGGTAACACAGGCCGACGCTCAATGCCAGCGGATAATCATAGACAGAATCAAGGAAAACTATCCCGACCACGGTTTTATCGCCGAGGAAGGTGACGGAGGCAAGATATTTAAACAGCCACCTCGCGGAGACCAGGCCGTATGGTGGCTCATCGACCCGATAGACGGGACAAACAATTTTGCGCACCGTATGTTGTTTTTTACCGTCAGTATTGCGGCAATGTATCAGGGTAAGCCCATCGTAGGCGTCATTTTTGAGCCGGCAACAGAGTCGATGTTCACTGCTGTAAAGGGTCGTGAGGCGCAGTTAAATGGCAGGAGAATCGAGGCAGGCAAGGAGAAGATGGATGAATTCTCGAGCGTTGGTCTGGACAGCCATTTCTATGACCAAATTCCACACTGGGCAAGCGAAGTTATGAAGCGCACGAGATTCCGAATTTTGGGTTCGGCAGCCCTGCAATTGGCCTATGTCGCCAGGGGTGGCCTCGTTGCCGATATTACTCAGGCCACAAAGCTTTGGGACATAGCAGCAGGGGTCTTGATTGCCGAAACCGCAGGTGCTGTTGTGACCGACTGGCAGGGGGGTAAAATTTTTCCTGTCGATTTGGACAGCTACGAAGGACACAAGTTTAAAATATTAACCGCCAACAAAAAAGTCCACCCAGAATTACTAAACCTCCTAAAAGAATAATGTGTCCGAATCATCAATCTGGGCGGTAAATAGTGCATCTTGGGTAGTCGAAGTTCGTCCCTGAGAAAAAATTATTTTATTGCGTTGACCATATCGATTATCTATCATATTGTAGAATAAAAATTAGGATTTTATCTTGAGGGAGATACCATCATGTATAATCAAAAGACATTTATATTTATTTCCGCTATCGTTCTGGCTATGGTTTCGATTGCTGATGCGGAATTGACCCTAACAATCAACGGCCTTGATACTACAAAACCACTGGAAATAAAAGGCAAAGAGAATTTAATCATTGCCATTTCAGGGCAAAATGACGCTGAAGCGCAAGACATATCGATTACCTGCGATAATGGTAAGCTCGAACCTTTGAAAAAATCGGGCAAATATCTGTTTACATTTACTGGCGAAGGTGCAGGCACTATTAGTCTCAGCGTTAATAAGGAGCTTGTCTATCAGCTTGTTCTTTTGTACGTTCCAGAGAAAGATATTATTATTGTATTTGGTTTGGATAAGGAGGCCCTTGCACCTCAGCCGAAACCTGAACCTATAGTTACAGCCACAATTAGAACAACAGATAACCACTTCAAAAATTGGTGAGTCTGGAAAAAGCTTTTTTGCAGGTATGTCAGGAGGTCAGACAGCAGGGATTGATAGTTTTCCCGACCCCAATTTATATCCGGATTTGGACAATAATGATATGGTCAACTTTATAGATTTTGCGATATTCGCCAATAACTGGCAAAAAACCAGCAGCGGCCTTGCCGGCGATTTTGACGATAGCGGAGCCGTTGATACAAACGATTTGGCCACTCTTGCTTTTTTCTGGCTGAGCGGCCCTCCGCCGTTGGATGTCTTTGAATCGTTCAAATCCGCTCTGTTGGTCGGTGATGTCAATGAAGCCTTAACTTATATTGCTGAGATATCGAGGGAGAAATACGCCGAGATTTTCCAGATAATCGAGCCAAACCTTGTGGATTATGCAGCCGGTATGGGCGAGCTGACATTCGACCGGCAAAGGAATGGTGAAGTTAAATATGAGATGCTCCATCAGGATGGTGCTGAGACATTAAGCTTCCCGGTTTTCTTCATAAGAGAAGAAGATGGTAACTGGAAAATATACAATTTTTGAATAATGAGAGAAATATGGAATAGATAAAATCCGAGACTGCAAATGATATGAATATCAAGGAAACTACAACTAGAAAAGATACCAAAAAGATCGGTCGCCTTGCAAAAGCTTCGTTTGTTTTGTCAATAGCAACAATTCCTCTTGTCATAACATGTAGCGTTATAATTCGAACAGTAATTTACAATCCTCCGCTGATTACAATTGCGAGGATAACCTTATATATGAGCTATGCTTTGATTCCAACATCACTTATATTAGGTATTGGAGGGCTTATACATATTACATTGAGAAGAAAGACATATTACGGATATTGGATGGCATTCGTAGGAATTGCTCTATCACTGGTATTGGTAGTCACTCTTTTTTACAACATAATTCGGGCAATGGGTGAGCACATGTGGTAGGAAATATAATTTTCTACTTATTAAGGAGAATATTAAAAATGAAATTCAAGATTATAATATTGCAACTCATTCTCATTTCGTGTAATTCTTTATACGCATGGGAAAACAAGAAAACTCACCCTGCGTTAACTGATAATGGAATTGCTGCATCTACCATAAATGGCTATCTAAAAACTCAAATGGGACTGGCTAACGGAGTATCAACCCAGTTAAATTGGAACTTTCCCCAAGATATAAAGACGCGAATAGGTATGGGTATACCCCTACCCATTGTCAAGACAAAAACTTGGGGTTTTTAAGGTGGACTCAT
>CAYSJK010000111.1:0-8051 GCA_964431375.1 uncultured Pirellulales bacterium | reverse complement strand
CGCTGGGATTCTGGGAGATTGAAACACCGATGCTGGCAAAAAGCACGCCCGAAGGTGCAAGGGATTTCCTCGTGCCAAGCAGACTGCTTCAGAACTGCTTCTATGCGCTGCCGCAGTCGCCGCAACTGTTCAAGCAAATCCTGATGGTAAGCGGCGTTGACAAATACTTCCAGATAGTCCGCTGCTTCCGCGATGAAGACCCCCGGGCCGACAGGCAGGCAGAGTTTACACAGATAGATGTCGAGATGAGCTTTATCGACAGCAACGACGTAATCGGCGTCCACGAAAATCTTGTAGCAAAAATCTGGAATAAAATTCTGGACGTCGATGTCAAGGCGCCTATGCAGAGGCTGTCTTACAAAGACGCAATGGACAGCTACGGCACCGACAGGCCCGACCTTAGATTTGATATGAAGCTAAAGGACATATCCGATATCGCCGGACAAAGCACATTCAAGGTCTTTACCTCAACGATTGAAAATGGCGGCGTCGTAAAGGGCCTTTGTGCTGCAGGCGAAAAATATTCCAGAAGCGATATTGAAAAAACGCTGACAAATTTTGTAGCTGACTATGGCGCAAAAGGTCTGGCCTGGACAAAAGTCAAAACCGAAAACAACAAGTTATCAATGGCCGGCGGCTCAGCAAAATTCTTCAGCCCGGAACAGCAGCAAAAGATTATAGAACTCTTCGGCGCAAAAGATGGCGATATGCTTTTGTTTGTCGCCGACAAAGAATCTGCCGTCAACAAAGCACTGGCACCTTTACGCTGCCGGCTGGCAAAAGACCTGAAGCTCTATGATGAGAATAAATTTGAGTTTCTTTGGGTGGTTGACTTTCCGCTGTTCGAATGGAACGAGGATGAAAAGCGGTATGATTCTCTGCATCATCCTTTTACTTCTCCTGTACCCGAGGATTTGGAAAAGCTCGACACGGACCCTGCTAACATTCGCTCACAGGCCTACGACATTGTCGTCAACGGCTGCGAAATTGGCGGAGGCAGCATCCGTATTCACGACCCGAAGGTTCAGCAGAAGGTCTTTGGCCTGCTGAAAATCTCAAAGCAGCAGAGCCAGCAGAGGTTCGGATTTTTCTTAAAGGCCCTGGAATACGGAGCCCCTCCGCACGGCGGCATTGCCCTCGGCCTGGACAGAATGATTATGCTGCTTACTGGAACGGACAATATCAGAGAAGTCATCGCTTTTCCAAAGACCCAGCGGGGCCAGTGCCTCTTGACCGATGCACCCAGCGAGGTCGACCAGAAACAGCTCGACGAGCTGAACCTCCGAACCCAAAGACATTCGCACAAACCCGTGCAAAAAACTGACGAGGAAATACAATAAACCGCAATGGTTATCATTGCCAGCGAAGAAAAGCAATCTATATTTAGCCCCGCGTTTTACGTGGGGTCTTGACTATTTTTAAGTGTTAATACAATGCGGAACAGATTAAAACGCATTTTGCTGAGGATTTTGAAGTTACTGCGGTTAACACCTTTATCGCTTGAACATAAGGTCCGGCTGACCTTTGGAGCTGCGGTAATTTTTACCCTCGCAATTGCGCTTCTTATACCCTATATCTGGATGAGACAATTGACCAAAAAGGCCTCGCTGGATGCCGGCCGTGCAACTTCGCAAATCCTGCTGCGCCGACACTTCCAGCCGACACACGTCGCTGAAACAGACCTGCCGGTCCTTGCCAACACCGGTACCGTGCTCGATGTCAACGCGTCGGATGTCCTGTGGATTCGCTTCACAGAAGAAAAGGATTATCAGCAATCGCAGGTCCTGACCGACGAGCTGAAGAAAATGGTCGAGCTGCTAAAAGACGACCAGGGCAGGGACGATAATATTACCTTTTCCAGATATGACGGCGTCCTGCACAGCGGTTATGTACGGATTTTCAGGGCAACAGAAACCTGTATAAGCTGTCATAATCCGCAGGGTTCTGCCAGTCCTTTTAACAAAAATGAGCCCATCGGCGCTGCAGTTATTAATCGTCCCGCAGCTGAAATCAGCAACACCGCTCTTATGAATCTTATCTGGACAATTGTCGCTGGCCTGATTGGCGGCACCGGCGCCATCGTCGCTTTTTATATGATAACCCAGCGGGTAATCCTGCGCCCGATACGACAGCTAAGAGCTCTTGCAAACAACGTCGCCGAGGGTAATCTCGATACAAGAAGCGCAATAAAAACAGGCGATGAATATGAGAAGCTCGCAGATGCCTTCAACCACATGCTCGACGGCCTGCAGGCGGCACAGGAAAAGCTCCGGCAGGCAAACAAACAGCTCGATGCCAAAATTGCAGAGCTTTCCGACAGGAACATTGAGCTGTTCAAGGCAAACAAGCTAAAGAGCGAATTTTTAGCCAATATCTCTCACGAGTTTAAAACGCCGCTCAATGCCATACTGGGTTTTGCTCAGGTTTTAAGGGACAAACCCGGCATTCTAAAAAAGGATAAAAACATAAGATACGCTGAAAATATCATCTCCAGCGGAAACCGACTCTTAAATATGATTAACGACCTGCTGGATTTGGCAAAGACAGAAGCCGGAAAAATGGAGCTGCATATTGAACCGACGTCTATATCAGAGCTTGTCAAGGACATCGCCGCGCAATTCTCTCTGCAGACCAGGAAAAAGAAAATCAAAGTCAAGCTTCTTATCGAAGATAACATCCCATTGCTTTCAACGGACCCCGGCAAGGTCCAGCAGATTCTTTACAACTTTTTCAGCAATGCCGTTAAATTTACGCCGGAGCGAGGCAGGATTGAAGTTAAGGCAAAAATGCTCGAAGAAAATATCGTTCGCACCGCGGTTACCGATACCGGCTGCGGCATCGCCGATGCCGATAAGGAAAAAATCTTCGAAAAGTTTCGGCAAATTGACGGCTCTTTGACCCGCCAGTCGGACGGCAGCGGCCTGGGCCTTACTATCAGCAAGGAGCTGGCTACTATGCTCGCAGGCAGCATCGGCCTTCAAAGCGAGCCGGGCCGCGGCTCGACATTCTGGCTCGATATCCCTGCCACTCTAACAAAAGATGAACCAGACCAGCAATAACAGGGCAATCAATAACTGAAGCGATGACTAATTAACTAATTCTATAAGGGGATAGTTATGAATCTTATGGCTTTGTTTTTACTCGGCTCTCTGTGCATAGCTAATTCAAACGATATTGCTGCAACCGCCGGCCAGACCCATCCTTTTTCAATCCACGATATGCTGGCGATGGAACGTCTCTCCGACCCGCAGGTCTCGCCGGACGGCAGTCGGATTGTCTTTGTACTACAGACAACCGACCCCGAAGAAGATAAGGGCCGAAAAGACCTCTGGCTTGTCGGCACTGACGGGACCGGCCTTCGACAGCTGACCACCCACATAGAAAACGATTCCAATCCACGATGGGCGCCGGACAACAGGACTATCTACTTTATATCAAAACGTATGGATACATCACAGGTCTGGCGCATTAGAATCGACGGCGGCGAGGCCGAGCAGGTTACCGACCTTCCGCTTGACGTGGCAAATCTTGTAGTCTCACCGGACGGCAGGCACATCGCCTTTACTATCGATGTCTTTATCGATTGCAGTACGGCAGAGACAAAGAGCCGGCTCGATGAAATTGAAGACAAAAAGGCAAAGGGCAGGATTTACGACCGGATATTCGTTCGCCACTGGGATACCTACAAGGACGGCAGACGCTCACATCTATTTGTAATGCCCGCTGATTCAAACGTTCCAATTGATGTTATGCGGGGTATGGATGCCGATACACCTTCCAAACCCTTCGGCGACACAGACGAAATTACATTCACGCCGGATAGCAAGGCAATTATATTTACAGCCCGCAACGTCGGACGAGAAGAGCCCTGGTCAACGGACTTCGACCTGTACATTGTGCCCGTTGACAACTCAGAACCGCCAAAATGCCTGACCGAAAAAAACCAGGCCTGGGATACCAATCCCGTCTTCTCGCCCAACGGCAAAACGCTTGCATATCTGGCTATGGAAAGACCCGGTTATGAGTCCGACAGATTTCGGATTGTTCTTATGTCCTGGCCAAAAGGTAAAAAGAAAATACTTACTGAAAAATGGGACCGTAGCCCATCGTCGCTATGCTGGTCAGCCAACGGCAAAACCATTTATGCAACAGCAGCCAACATCGGCCAGAAATCCCTATTTGCCATCGATGTCAAGACCAGTAAAGTTAAAACTGTAGTCAAAGATGGCTCTGTCAGTCTATGCGGTGTTGCAGGTGAAAGGATTGTTTACGGCTTAAAGAACCTGCAAAATCCTGTAGAGCTTTATTCGGTTAAACCCGATGGCAGTAACGTGCACAAAATCACAAACATAAGTTCTGAAAAAATCTCTGTTGTCCGCATGGGCGAATATGAGCAATTCTCTTTTGCCGGCTGGAATGATGAAACTGTTTATTGCTATGTGCTCAAGCCGATAGACTTCGACCCAGACAAAAAATATCCCGTGGCATTTCTAATCCACGGCGGCCCTCAGGGTTCTTTCGGCAACACATTTCATTACCGCTGGAACCCGCAGGTTTACGCGGCTGCCGGTTTCGCTTGTGTTATGGTGGACTTCCACGGCTCAGTTGGCTATGGCCGGCAATTTTGCGATTCCATTCGCGGCGACTGGGGCGGCAAGCCGCTCGAAGATTTGCAGAAAGGTCTGGCCTTTGCATTAAAGCGCTACCGGTGGATGGATGACGACAGAGTCGCTGCCATCGGAGCATCGTTCGGCGGCTATATGGTTAACTGGCTCGCAGGCAAATGGCCTGACCGTTTCCGCTGTATGGTCAATCACGATGGCTCGCTCGACGAGCATATGGGATACTTCGATACGGAAGAGCTGTGGTTTCCCGAATGGGACCACGAGGGAACGCCCTGGGATAATCCGGAAGGTTATGCAAGGCACAATCCGATAGATTTTGTTCAAAACTGGAAGACGCCGATGCTGGTCATCCACGGAGCGCTGGATTTCCGCGTACCTGAGACACAAGGCCTGGCCACCTTTAACGCCTTGCAGCGTCTTGGAATACCCAGCAAATTGTTATATTTCCCCGACGAGAACCACTGGGTCTTAAAGCCCAACAATTCGATTCTCTGGCACGAAACCGTACTCGCCTGGCTCAACAAGTGGACAAAAGAATAAGTCCTTGACTATATCTACCAAAGAAGTACAATGTCCCTTTTCTAATTGAGCTCAGCCTGAGTTTCAATCCGGGGGCAAGTATTTTGTTTTGCTGAGGAACGATTGGCGCAGGAGTATGCTGATGGCAAGAAAATCCGTAAGGGCGGTTTTTCCGGGCTCGTTTGACCCGATTACAAACGGCCACCTCGATGTTATCGAGCGCGGCATTAAACTGTTCGACGAGCTGATTATCGCGGTGGGCAAAAGCCCAATCAAAAACCAGCTTTTTACCCCGGAAGAGCGGGTGGAAATGATAGATGAAATCATTCGTCAAAGACAGATGCAGGGCGTCTCGGTTGAGAGTTTTGAAGGGCTGACGGTTGAATACGCCGCAAAGAAAAAGGCCGATGTCATCCTGCGAGGCCTGCGAAGTCTTACCGACGTACATTATGAGTTCCAGCTTGCTATGACCAACCGGGCTGTGGCAGGAATTGAAACCGTCTTTGTGATGACCAGTGAGCAGTACGGATTCACAAGCTCAACTCTGATTCGCGAGATTGCTTCGCTGGGCGGCGACCTGTCAAACCTCATCCCGGAAAATGTCTATAATCGCCTGAAACAACGGCTCAAAAAATAAAATTTGAAAAAGGGATACTCGATTTTCGGTATCGAGCATCGAATAAAGAGAAATGTTTACAATTAGCGTCGAAACCCACTTTTGGGCATCGCATCAATTGACATCACCAGACGACTCGAAAGAACCTGAGCACCACCATAACTGGTCGGTTGCCGCTGTTGTCAGCGGTAAAAAGCTTAACAGTACGGGACTTGTGATGGATTTTGGCCGACTTAAAAAACTGCTTTGCAATATCACCGCAGAGTTTGATAATAAAAAATTAAGCAGTATTGATTACTTTCGGAAAAACAGCTCATCAGCCGAAAACATTGCCAAATTCATATATGAAAAACTCCGAAAAAAGCTGCCTGAGGACGTCAAACTCCAAAGCATCAGGGTTGGCGAGGAGCCGGGTTGTTCGGTAATATTCACCGCAGACGAACCAGACAAATAGATTCTCGTCTCGGCTGATAATAACAAACTCAATAAATCGGCTCTTATAGAAGCCGTTTATTTTGCCGATATCTCTGAAGGGCGATATAGTAGCTGGCAGTTTCAGTTTGTTTTTGGTATAATACCTCGGAGATGGATGTTCATTAATATCTAAGAATATCAGGATTCGTGATAATTATGCAATGTCAGATTTGTAACAAGAATGATGCAACTATTCACTTGACCGAGATTACCGACGGCAAGCGTGCAGAACTGCACATCTGCGAAAATTGCGCTGCCGAGCAGGGAATAGCGGTCAAGAGTCATATTCCTGTAAATGAATTGCTCAGCGGCCTGCTTGCCGCCCAGCCGTCGGACGATGACCTGTCCGCCCAGGCACAGCAGCAGGTCCAGTGCCCACACTGCGGCTTAACGTTAGCTCAATTCCACAAAGAGGGCGTCCTGGGCTGCCCATACGATTATGAAGTCTTTGAGAAATCGCTGCTGCCGCTTATCGAAAAAGCGCACAACGACAAAACAACACACTGCGGCAAGCTGCCTTCAAAAACACCGAAGGACACAAAAAAGCAGGTTAAGTTATTAAACCTTCGACAACAGCTGGATGCCGCTGTGCAAAGCGAAGATTATGAGCTGGCTGCTAAATTACGAGACAAAATAAATAAAATTGAAAAGTAAAAACGATACATACTGCTTGTCATTCTGAGCGGAACGAAGCTCGCCTCGGCGTAGCTTTGTCGAAGCTGGGTGAAGCGAAGAATCCAGCCAATGAATACGTTTGACAGGTTTAGAATAAAAAGGTCATACAATAAAATATGAAACTGACTGATATAAGTAATGATATAAACGAATGGTTTGGCGGCTCCGGGCCTCTGGCAGATATCGTTATATCATCACGCATTCGCCTGGCCAGAAACCTCGCCGGCTACAAATTCCTCAGCCACTGCTCAAATTCTGAAAAATCCGAAATTCTTAACAAGCTAAAAGGCGTTCTGACGTCGCTCGACCTTGGCGATAAAGTCTTTTACATCAGCGTGGACAAGGCCCCGGCACTGAACCGTCATCTGCTGGTGGAAAGACATCTTATCAGCCAACAGCACGCCTTTGGCGACGGTCCGCGAGGCGCCGTCATTGCTCAGCGGGAGTTTTTCACTGCTATGATTAACGAAGAGGACCATCTGCGCCTGCAGGTGTTAAAAGCCGGCTGTCAGCTCTCTCAATGCCTCGAGCAGATAAATAAAATAGATGATATGATAGAGCAAAAGGTGGACTACGCATTCAGCCCTCGTTATGGATATTTAACGGCCTGTCCTACCAATCTCGGCACAGCGATTCGGGTCTCGGTTATGCTGCACCTGCCCGCCTTGAAAATGACCGGACAGATAAAAAAATTCTTTAATGCAACAAGGGATATGAATTTAGCCGTACGCGGGCTGTTCGGCGAAGGCACCGAGGCGGCAAGTGATTTCTATCAGCTTTCAAATCAGGTAACGCTCGGTATTTCGGAAAATTCCATCGTCTCGCAATTTGAAAATTCCATTATCCCTGAAATCATCGAATATGAAAATGCCGCCAGAGAAAGACTGCTCTCCAAGGATGCCGACCTTCTCAACGACAAAATCTCTCGCGCGATGGCCCTGTTACAAAGCGCGCACTTGATAAGCTCGCAGGAGGCGCTGTTTCTGCTGAGCCACTTACGGCTGGGCATAAATATGCACGAGCATATGGGCGCCTCAACTCCCGCGCTCGACCGGCTCTCAAAACTCAGCGACGCAGATGGAAAAAAGAACCTTTCTATTGCGACTATAAATCGGCTGTTTATGCTGACCTTGCCCGCCCAT
>CAYSJK010000110.1:5557-8083 GCA_964431375.1 uncultured Pirellulales bacterium | reverse complement strand
TTGTTCCCTTCGGGCAGATTAAGCAGATTTTTTTTGAAAGTTTCCGATTTATCTATTCGCCCGTCTTCGTATGCGAACGAAAGCCCGAATATCTCTCTAACCCGCGGACCAAAATATTGTTTCAGATAAACAAGCGACTTTTGAGAGCCCACGAACATCACATCGTGTCCGGCATCAATCAGCCGCTGCCCTATCAGGTGTGAGCGGCTGCTGTGCCCGAACCCTTCCCCTGCAACACCATATATTATCCTCGCCATAATATCTCTTGCTTTATGCGTCCCACGAAAATGCTTTTATTTTGCCGCCATCAATCGTTCATTTCGCTTCGGGACTTTCAAGTAGACAAGCGTCTTTTCGATTATTTTTGCTGCCACCGGAGAAGCCACGGCCCCGCCGGTATATCCCTTACCCAGTTTTTTATTTGGCTTGCGAATTGAAACCAGAACAATAACTTCCGGGTCCTCTGCCGGGGCTCCCGCTACAAAGGATGCCACATAACTGCTTTCCGAATAACCTCGTTCGCTGCTTTTTGCTATACTTGCCGTTCCGGTCTTGCCGAACACCTGCCACCCCTTTAGTTTCGCCCTGTGACCTGTCCCCTCATTAACAACGCCGACCATCGCCTCTTGAACAATCCATCTGGCCACTTCCGGCTTGACAATATATCCGATTCGCCCGGGATTTTGTGTTGGTTGTTTGAGTTTGACAATCTCACCATTATTATCGACTATTGCTTTTACCAGGTACGGCCGAACCGACCGGCCTTCATTGGCAAGTATGCAGAACGCCCGTACTAATTGAATCGCAGTTACAGACACCTCCTGACCAAAAGGTATCCGGGTCACGCTGTAACCTGTCCACTTCTGTGCCAGCCACAGCAGCCCGTTAGATTCACCCGGCAAATCAATTTGTGTCTTTTTGCCGAATCCGAAATGTGCCAATCCCGCGTAAAGTTTATCTTTGCCGAGCCGCTGACCGATTTTCGCCATACCAATATTACTCGAATGAACCAAAATCTCACGCAAACTCAAATCCCCGAAACCCTCGCGATACTCACCAATCCGGCCGAAGCTCTTGCCGTGATAATTTCCGTTCTCACAGAATATCTTCTCCCGCTCGTTTACAACATTGGCATCGAGTGCTATTGCAGCCACAATTGGTTTTATGATACTGCCCGGCTCGAATTCATCGCTTAGCGCACGGTTACGAAGATTATTCACATCAGCCGAACGCGCATCGCCGGGCTCAAAATCAGGAAGCGACACCATAGCTAAAATCGCCCCGCTCTTTGCTTCTGCCACTATCGCCACCGCAGACTCAGCTTCGTAACTTTTATATTGCCTGCTCAGCTCTTCTCTCGCAAACTGCTGAATCGCCGTATCGATGGTCAATATTATTCCGCACCCGTCTTTACCAGTTCCGCCAGAAGTCCCTGTCGGCCTGATTGGCCGGCGCCCCACATCAGCAAGGAAAAAATTCTGAGATTCAATCCCCTTTAGTTCCTTTTCATATTGCAGTTCGATTCCATCCAGGCCTCGATTGTCGGCGCTCGTAAAGCCAACAGTATGTGCCGCCAGCCGGCCCATCGGATAGCACCTTTGCCAGTCAGAAAGAACTCCGATGCCGCGTATCTTGCGCGCCGCTTCACATTCGTTTGCATTGGCCCTTTCTTTTATCTTAACAAAGCCCGGATTCTTCCCTTCCACTATCACCTTGCAAATTTCGTGTGCTCCCATATCGACAACCGCAGCAAGCTCGTTGGATGTCTTCTTGGGGTCTTTGACGGCGTTCGGCTCGGCAAAAATATGCTGGATTTTATTACTGCCTGCAAGGACCCTCCCTCTGCAGTCGAGTATCACTCCGCGCTGCGGCTTTTGAGGCACCTGCCCTTGCTGTTGTTTAAGACAAGACGCCCTATATTCGCTGCTTCGATAATATTGCAGATAAAAACACCGCGCCCCCAGCGCAAAAAACAAAACGACCAAAACCAGTAAAAAATAAATCGTCAGTCGAATACTTCTGTCATACATCGTATCTGTTGTCTCGCAATTTTGGTTCCACGCTTACTCCTTTTGCTCACGGCGCACGGGTTCCATTATTCAATTCCTCAAGACGCTGCGAAATGGCCGATGGACTTATCAGGCCTTCAAGCTGAAGCTGCTTCTGCCAAAGCTGCTGTTTCAACCGGCTTTGCTCAAGGTTTTCTGTGTAAAGATTGTAGAAAATGCGGTCATTGACTATATGAAGATAAATGGTAAAAATCAAAATGGCCACAACATAAAAAACTATAAAAAAAATGCGAAACTGAGACCTCATGCCGGATAAACTCGAATACCAAAATCTGAAATAATGCCAAAAATCCCAATGTCAAATGCCCAATAGTTTTGAATTTTGGTCATTTGAATTTATTTAGCATTTTCACCTCGGCGTCTTGTCTGGGCGTAGGTTTAACCGAAGCCTGAAGCCATAGGCAAAACCGGGCTCGTATCAGGATGGCCATAAGCGAAGCCGGGCTCGCCTCGGCGT
>CAYSJK010000110.1:0-5457 GCA_964431375.1 uncultured Pirellulales bacterium | reverse complement strand
CGAAGCCTGAAGCCATAGGCGAAGCCGGGTAGTGCTTACGATTTCTTTACTATCGTACCGGTAGTCTCAATCGCATCCCCACGGCAAGACTGTCCTCGTCCTCTAAAATTTCGGAGTTGAGTCTGCTTATTTCAGAATAGCGAACTCCGTCACCGAGCTGCTCAGCGGCAATTTTCCACAAACTGTCATTTTCTCGCACTATATAAACTCTGTCCTGCTTCGTTGCGACCGTCTCGCTCGAAAGGTGCCTCTTGCCGATAGATTTGACCTTCTCGAAAATACTGCTTGCAAATACACCTTCCGTTTCGTTCGTTTCCTGCGCAGTCGTCGGCAACGGTGGTATGTTCAGCTTTTGCCCGACATAAATTTCACCGGGTGATTTCAATTCTTTGCGATTGGCCTCGAATACCCTTGTGATGTTTTTCAATCTGTTGCCTTCTTCTTCGCCGTAAAACTTCTTGGCGATAATAGCCAGGTTATCTCCGTCTGCAACAATATAGGTTTTTGGCCTTCCCGAAAATTTCTTGCCGGATATCGTCGCCGAAGCAACCTCCTCTGCCGCCCTTTCAGCAGAGACATCCTTCACAACCGAAATACTCTCCGGCAGCAGCATTTCAAAACGGGTACTCGGCTCTTCTGTTACAACTTCCTGAAGCTGATTAACTGGCTGCTCTCTTATCGGCCCTGCCCGCTCGGCCGGCTCATATCTTGCGACAACCTCACGCACCTTACGTTCCTTGGCACCAAGAGCCGGCGGGTTATTCTGAAATTTGACCATCTTCGTTGTCAATTCGTTATTGTTTGTGTCCTGACGAAGGTATGGAAGACCATTAATTAGAAATGCAATTATAAATATAAAAAACAACCCCAACAACAATCCGACCTTAGCATCACGAGTCATAACGAAACTCCATTTCACCGCTTTTCGCTATAGTTTTTGTGCAATCCTCAATTTCGCGCTTCTTGCTCGTCGATTTTTCGCAATCTCATCTCTACTCGGCACTATTGGTTTTTTCGTTATAGTCCTGTAAATGCCCCCCTTTTCATTCTGCTTAAAATTACTCTTAACTAATCCATCTTCTAAGCTGTGATAGCTGACTACTGCTATACAGGCACCCTTTTTCAGCAATTCAGACGCCGACGCCAGAAGTCTCTCCAGGTTTTCAAGCTCGTTATTGACCGCTATTCTAAGTGCCTGAAATGTTCTTGTTGCCGGGTGTATTCTTGTCCTTTTCTGTCGTCCAAATGCTTTACAAACTATCTTAGCCAGTTGACTTGTTGTTTTTATCGGCTCGGTTTTGCGGTGCTGAACAATAAATCGTGCTATCCGTCGCGATGCCCTGTCCTGGCCAAATTTATATATCAAATCAGCTAATGTTTTCTCATCCGTGTTATTAATTATATCGGCTGCCGTACGCTTTATTCTTTTGTCAATTCTCATATCAAGAGGCATATCTTCGAGAAAACTAAGTCCCTTCTCAACATCAGACAATTGCACAGAGCTGACCCCTAAATCCGCCAATATAAAATCAACCTTTTCTATTCCCTGCTTGTGGATTTGCTCGCTGATATGAGAAAAATTGCTGTGTATCAAAATGACCCTGCACGAAAGTTCTTTTAATTTCAATTGGGCCCTTTGGATTGCTTCCTTGTCGACATCCAGGCCGATTAACACTCCCGCAGGGCCCAGCTTTGTTCCGAACAGATAACTATGACCTCCTTGTCCTATGGTCGAATCGACCATTACCCCATCCGGCGGTAAAGTTATCTGTTCGATTAATGTGCCTGCAAGAACAGGAATATGTTCTACTATCGGACCATTCACTTCTTTAGTATCGTGTCCTGAGTATCGGCTTTTCATGCAATACTCAAATACGCACACCCGGCATCGAGCGAAGCCAGGACATGCAATACGAGTCAGCCTACTGCAACTACATTGTGCTTATCTTGGAGATTCTTGACAGCTGAAGAAAATTCAACCTCGGAAAAAGCTCTGTCAAATTCTTTCAAACGTTCCAGCCGTTCCGAAAGAACTCCCAGTGAAGCAAACGTCTGTTCGTCAATCTCTCTTTCGCCACAGAGGCTCTTTTCTACAATCTGACAATGATTCCAGTTCTCTTCTATCATTTTGCCACCGATTTTATTGTTACAGTTCCTCATTTTGTTTTTGCAGGACTATCTGTCTTGCCTGCGACATCTGCTTCTGATACTGATCCATATGGTCTGCAAGATATTGTTCCCAGTTCTTGCTGTTCCACAATTCGATATGGTCTCTGACTCCAACGAGGGTAATTTTGTCTTTCAATCCTGCTCTTTTGCGTAATCTATCATTCAAAAGCAGCCGGCCCTGACCATCCAATTCCAGCTTGCTCGCCAGTGCGAAGCTGATTCGCTCGAACGCCACCGCCTCATCTGGAGCTACTACCTCGGGAGCAACCGCTAATGCTATCCGCTCGAAGTATTTCTCCGGGTACAGGCAAAGTATCCCGTTTACGCCGAAGACGAGATAGAAATTACTCCCGTGCTCATCCGCGTCGATTTGACTTCTCAGTTTGTTGGAGATAAGCACTCTGCCCTTACCATCGACTACGTGCTCGTATTCGCCTGTTAATAACAGCATGGTTTTCGTCCCACTCAATATATCTTAATATGGGAAATTCTACCACTTTCTACCACTTCGTCAATAAACAAATTCCACTTTTTCCGCCTTTTTTCAAGATTTTTTTATAGGACTGTTATTAAGATATGCTAATTATCGCAAATAGAGGTATTTACAGCCGAGTTATCTTCTTTTCGGACTATACAATTTTTTTATAATCTTTGATTATTTTCTCACATCGTCCTGTGAATTTACACTTTATCACCCCCGGCTGTGAATGGGACAGCACCATCAGAAACGCAGAGACGGGATAAGTGGCTTATGGAACCTCTATAAGCCAATTCTGGGCGAAGAAGGAATATTCATAGAAATTGATTAAACAATCGTCATTCAAATCCAGTTCCGTATTATTGCAATCTGTTACCAGCCAGTTTTCGCAAAATCCTGGAACGTCGTTCACATCCACTCTACTGTCATTTGTAAAATCGCCGTAGAGCCACCTGGGCTGGTCGTCATTCCTCCTCAAATAAAGAGTATCTTTTACAAAACAACCCATTTCACCATCACCGCAGCGAAGCGTCCAATTCCCCCAAAACATTGGTGGTCCCCAGGAATGATCGGCACACCAGGCGGTATTGCCGATTTCATGCAGTTCAAGAAAGTCCATCAATGGTTGACCATATTCTGTAATCGTACCATGAAGCAGGTCATTGGGGTCAGGGTGGTTGCTTACGCTGAATCCCCATTCGGTCATCATCACAGGGTAAACGGCTGCACAAGTCGTTATCTGATTCTGATACCACCACGACCAATCATCATCACACCAGTGACCGGGATAGATATGAGACACAATAACGATGTTATCTCCGGTGAGAGGATAAGTCGCTGCCGGACCGATAAATTGTGAATAAAATGCCCCGGCTACGAGGACAAGATTATCAGGAGCATAGGTGCGGACAATATCGTACCATATTTGCATATGATTTCTGACACTACGCCAGTCATCGTCTACATGTCCTATCCAATCACCATCGATATCATTAATTGGCTCATTGAATAGCTCAAAAAGGACATGGCTGTCATTGGCAAACCTCGGCGCTATATACTCCCAGAACTGGCTTGTCGACGTAACATGGTCGCCGGTATCGGCGATATAATGCCAATCGATAATTACATAAAGGCCCTTCGATGCACAGTAATCGACAACCGGCCGCAGAAGATTATTATAGTAATAATCAGGGTCGTCATCAAAAAACCAGGGACTATAAAAATCTGGCTGGTCGGACGGATAAACGGCAAGCCGGACGACCCTTGTATACCAGCCGGGTGAGGACCCCTGAGTATCAGTCTCGTCCGTCAGCCGGTCAATCAGGGTGGTAACACCTTCACGCCATAATTCAACATGTCCTAAATCAACCAGAGCGACACCCCTCAGGACAACAACATTTCCAGCGGGGTCTTTGATTTTATTGCCGTCTGTATGCAGCCAGGGAATAGCTGCATCCGCCGCAGCGATTAGACCAAAAAGAATGCACAGGAAAATTACTTGAACGTACTTGGCTCTGATGGAGGTTTTCATAATATAATTACCTTTTTCCAAGAGCTTTTCTATGCAGAGCTATACACGATTTTCACCATCCCTGCCGTCCATGCCGGTGCTGCCGGCTTACTGGCTCTCGCCATTCTGGCTAAGCCTTCCTGTATCATTAGATTACCAAATTTATCCCACATTGTCAAGGTTTTAGATGATAACTATCGGCTTTATATGCTGCTTCGGGGGCTTTGTTCTTACCTTTTCAGGGCTTGGCAATGCAATAGAAATGCTCTTTTCCTTTCAGATATAGCTCATCTCCGACGATTGCCGGTGATGCGGAAAACTCATCATCAAGTTTATTGGTTGCTAATACCTCGAATTTATCCGAATGTTTGATAACCTTCGCAGCCCCGTTTCTGCTGACAAAATACACCCTGTCAGCCGCCCCAACCGGCGATGCATACATATCTCCCAATCCCTCAAGCTCCTGTTGTACAAAGTTGGCTTTACCTGTTTCCGCCTGGTAGCAGGAGATAACCGCCTTATTCACCGAGCAGAAGTAAAGTTTATCATCGTATAGCAGAGGCGATGGTACATAGGGAGTTCCTTGCTTAACTTGCCATACGACAGCATCGGTACCGGTCAGGTCGCCTTTTCTGCCGAGCTCGATTGCCTGCAGCATACTCCCGCGAAAACCGCTTGTGCAAAACACTTTTCCAAAGCCGCTCACCGGCGAAGGAATTACACCCGAAGTCTGGCCGCTGCACTGCCAGAGCAGCTCTCCCGTTTTTAAATCGTAACTGCGAACGAAACTCGTTGCGTTGGTGATTACCTCTGTCTTGTCGCCTGCTTCAACTGCGACTGGCGATGCCCAGGCAGTGCCCTCATTGCGGGCTTTTTTCCATATCGTCTCACCGGTTTCTTTATTCAGGGCATAGATAAAGGAGTCATCTTCGTGGTCCATAACAATAATCACGACCTCGCCGGCCAATGCAGCCGAGCTGCCCTCGCCGAAACCCATGCGAATTTTCATCTTGCCGAGGTCTCTGCTCCACTTGTGGTTTCCATTTACGTCATAGCAGTGCACACCGTGAGAGCCGAATCCCGCCCAGACACTCTTGCCATCGGTCACCGGTGAATACGAGGCATAGCTGTTAGTTGGCTGATGGCCTTGATGTGGCAGCTCTTCGCGGGCTGTCTTCTGCCAGATTATCTCGCCGTTTTTGCGGTTCATACAGACAACATCAAACTTATACACCGCTTTCGGTGCCACGCTCATCGGCCCCCGGCCCCTGCCGCCTCTTCCTTGCGCAGGCCTCTGTTG
>CAYSJK010000109.1:0-8164 GCA_964431375.1 uncultured Pirellulales bacterium | reverse complement strand
CATCGATTTTTGGCCCAAAAATCCCAAACCCAATTTCAAAAACGCCAAAATGAACGTAAGTTATTGTTTTACAATGAACTATGAACAAAAAACTATGAACTATCCCAATGAAAACAAAGCCAAAACAAACCCAATTCAAACCCAACCTGTCCTGAGCTTGCCGAATGGATCAAAGCCAATTTTTCTAATATGGCCAACTTGTTCGATATTGAAATTTTTGTCTTCCAGCCAAAGTTAAAAATCTTGATTTTGCAAGAAAGGCTCGATATTCTACTTGCAAATGAGGCTCTTCTGCTAATTCGACGAGCTCAGGTAAAAAACTTTTTTAGGGGATTTATTAGAAATGTTAGGATGTCATATTGGACGAATGTTTCAGGTAACGGTAGCCGGCGGCTCTTATCAAGAGGGATTAACTTCTGTCATACAGGGCGTGCCACCGGGATTATTGCTGACCGAGCAGGAAATCTACGGAGATTTGCTACTTAGAAAGCCGGGCGCCGACGAGCTCTCCAGCCCGCGAAAAGAACCGGACCTGCCGATTATCTATTCCGGGCTCAATGCAGCAGATACTATCGAAAATGCCGGAAATAAAAACCATACAAACGGCACGCCGCTGGTAATTCTGATTCCCAACATCGACCGGCACTTCATTCACATCAAGCAATACCAGGACACAAATCGCACACCACGCCCGGGCCACGCTTCTTACGCCTCGTTTATAAAGTATGGCCCCGACGATGACGCAATAGGCGCTGGGTTCTTCAGCGGACTATATACCTCCACTATCGTCGCTGTCGGATATGTCGCCAAAAAAGTTCTCAAGAAATGCGGTATCGAAGTCTTTGCATATGCCAAGGAAATCGCAGGTGTCCGATGTCCTGATGTTGCTCACGACCAGGCCTTGAAATATTGCAATGAGTACAAAAAGATGCGGTGTGACCTCGACCCGTTTTATCAGGAAATCTACGTCAAAGGCCGTATCAATATGGATATGCGATTTCTGGAAAAAGCAAAAGTCCTGGCCGAGATTGAAAAAGAAATCGACCAGATACGCAAAAAAACTCCGAAACTAAGTCCTGAGAAAATCAGGGACAAATACGGTGTTCATCACATTGTAAACTGTCCGGATATCGATGCGGCACAGGCAATGACCGATGCCTGCAACAAAATCTCCGCCACCGGTGATTCAGCAGGCGGCCAGGTCGAGGTCGTTGTAACCGGCGTTCCCACAGGCCTGGGTGAGCCGGTCTTCTACAAGCTCGACGCCGAATTAGGCAAAATGCTCGGCATTGGGGCGGTCAAAGCTGTAGAAGTTGGAGCCGGGATCGCTGTAAAAGATATGACCGGTTACCAAAATAACGACCAGATGCGCGCCGAAAACGGCAAGGTTATTTTCGAATCAAATAATGCCGGCGGAATTACAGGAGGTCTTTCTACTGGTCAGCCCATCATTGCCCGCCTTACAGTTAAGCCCACCTCCACAATTGACAAACCTCAGAAGACAATTGACAAATACACTTTGGAAAATAAAGATCTGGCCGCTATAACCAGACGCGACCCGACAATCGTAGCTCGTATCTGGCCTGTCGCTGAAAACTACACAGCCCTTGTCATACTCGACCACCTGCTGATGCACTATGGTTACCAGGTCCTAAAGGCCATATAACAAAGTCTATGGTGGTGGGTCTGCCGGCCACTCCTCTGACCAGCCGGTCAGGTTGCCGTACATATCACGTGCCCTGACCTCGAATATGAGGCCTCGGAGACTTTGGCCTGTCCAGACTGTATAAGTGTACGGCGGCGCGTCGAAGTAAACCCAGCCGCTGTCATAGCCGCTGTTATCGCAACGGAAGTAAAACTCCCAGTAGCCGCTGTCATCTGTAGTCGCGGGGTCCGCTCTCATCGTGGTATAATAATCAAACACTCCTCCACCGATATTGATTTCACGCGGTCTGCCATCATAGCCGTTCTCATCCGGGGTGGGGTCCCATTCCATTGGGTCAGGTGTCGGAGGATTGGTCTCAACCGGTTCAAGAGTCGTTATATAAGCCCACTCTGACCAGGGGGTCTCGTTTCGATTAGGCGAGAGGTCTCTGGCTTTGACCCTGTAGTGGTACTCGGTGTTGGGGTCAAGATTTACATCTACATAATTCAGCACATCCAACCAGCCGCTATCGTGTGCATCGGGAGAGTTAGTATCGAAATAATACTGTATGTCACTTTCATCGTACGCAATGCTCGCCGTCATCGAGACAGAATTCGTCGAGAGCGCTATAATGGTTTCTATATAAGGCGCCGGTACCGGCGGTATAGTGTCTTCTTCCCCGGCATATGCGGCCTCAGACCATTCGGTTTCATTGCCTAATGCATCTCTTGCCTTTACTCTGTAACCATACTCGGCACCAGGTGTAAGGCCGGTGTCTGTCCAGGTATCACTGCTCTGCCAGCCGCGGTTCGGGTCGCCGTCCGGAAGCCGCTCGAAATAGTACTCGACATCCCAGCCCCAGCCATCAAACGTCTCTTCTGCAACCATCTTGATTGACGTCGATGTTTTCTCGTAAGGGACTTTCTCCCACCGGCTTGGATTCGGGAACGGAGCAGTGGTATCTCCAAGCAGCCAGCAACTATTGAAGAAGGCAAGGTCATAAATATCGACATAATCATCAATTGTAAGGTCTGCGCCCTGGCACCAGTCATTGTCGTCGGAACAATCCACTTCGAGCCATTGTAATGCAAATATAGCAAAGTCTTTGAAATCAATAAAGCCGTCATAAATAAAGTCGCAGAATTTACAGGGTTCAAGCGGAGAGGTGTAATGGTAGCCCATGTCGACAAAGTCCCTGTCTAATTCTCCGTCGGTACGAGTCGTGTATCTGGCCAGACCAAGAGGGCCTATGACCATATCAAGATTACTTGCCAGGTCACTTCCGGTATCAACACAAGGGCTGTTCTTCGACTGCCCGGAGTCCTTTTGACTGAGATAGTAATCACCGAACGGACCGCTCACGAACAACGGGTCGGTTTCGATATTTCCAGCAAGCCATTTAAGCGTGCAGCCGGTGTCAAGCCAGACATCCGCCTTTCCACCCTTGACGTCACTGTAGGAGACGGTAAGAGTTGACGGTCTCGGGTCATATTTGAAACCGGTATGCACTGCGATTTGATTCCCTCGTAATGCAAAGTTATTCCATAAGATGCTGTCGGTAACTACGCAGTTGCTATCGTATGAGCAGAACAGGCCGCCGCCAAAGCTGGTATTGTCCGGCTCTCCGAAAGTACCTGGTGCTGCATTGCCCACAAACGTACAATTCGTGAGCAGAGAGTCAGCGTACCAGTTAATGGAGGTACCTCCGCCGGCTCGACCTGCCAGGTTATTCGTAATCAGGCAATTTTTCATCCACGAAGCACCGCCTGATATATATACTCCACCACCACCGCTGTTCGCGTCGTTATGGCCTATATTGCAGTCGGCAATCAGGACATCCGCATCAAAGCAATATATTCCACCCCCCTGACCAACCGGTCCATTGGCGTCATTTCTGTAGAAATCATTTCGGACAATCTGCGCTATGCCGTCGATTGTTGTGCTCGCGAAATATAAGCCGCCTCCCTTAAATGCCACGTTCCCTACGATGTTGCTATCAGTGAGTTCCGGATTTGAACCCGAACAGTAAATTCCGCCACCAAGTGAAGCTTCATTTTCGATGAAGTTGCAGTCGGTAAATACTACCGAAGCAGTATTTTCAGCACAAATTCCGCCACCATAGCCCAGGTAGGGGCTGAGACTAATGTTCGGGTCGCCCTCAACGTTTGGTTCGAATGGTGAAGAGACATTCTCTGCAAACGTACAGCCGGTAAATGTTATGGATGACTCGGCTGCACAATAGACACCACCGCCATAACTTGGTAACTCATAGGGAACCAGCGGCTCCTGCTGCCTGCCGGCTTCATTTCTCTCACCTCCCTGACCGCTCATCCCGCCGTATGTGCTATTTCCACGAATTTCGCAGTCTGTAAAGCTAACATTGCTTCCTATGTCACAGAATACGCCCCCTCCGTACCCGGAGTACCATCGAAAGTCACCAAAATAGGAAGTCCTCCCGGGCTGCCCATAATAGACCCAGTAATCATATCCGTAGTCCCATTGCCAAACCTCCCATAGATTGCTGTCTACAGTATAATAGTTTCTACCGGTAGATTCGATATTAACTCCTCCATATCTGCTCCAGCTACCTCCATAGTTAGCAATGCCTTCATCTTCGGCGTAATTTCCGCCATTACCGCCGTTACCGCCCTGGGCCTGGTTATTCAGGATTCTGCAGTTTATAAATTGCGGACTTGAGTTTACACCGCAGTATATGGCACCGCCGTGGGCCCAGCCGGACCAGCCGCCTCGACCTGCATTGTTCTCATCGTCCGCATCTACGCCGTCTCCACCGCTACCGCCAATAACTAAATTATTTCTTATTATACAGTTTTTGATAATGGGGCTGGCGCCCGCATCAATGACTATCGCGGCTCCCTCACCGCATTCACCGTCGAAACCATCAGGATGATTCACGTCCCGGTCGCCCTCGAAGGCATCTCCATCTGCCGACCCGAACTGTCCTCCGCAGTTCTGTATCGTAATACCGTTTAGAATCGTATTGGCGTTTGCTCCAGATCCAAATGCTATACCTAAGTTGGTAAACTCATTGATTCCGAGGTATCCATCAATAATCGTTGCCGCAACGCAACAGGGGTCGTCCGGATTCCCGGATGTAATAAGAATAGGTTTGTTTACTATAAGTGCATAGGCTTCATAGCCACCATAGTACGTGCCGGGTTCAACCATAACTATATCGCCCTCCTGGGCTGCAGAAACCGCCTCCTGGATGTTAACATAATCATCGGGGACCTTTACGATAACGGGGGGCTCAAACTCCACTCGAACCGTTCTGTCCGAATTTATAACAACAGTATTGGTAGATGCACGAGAGCTATCGTTATCAGTGCCAATCCATCTCCTGACCCTAAATCCTTCGTTAGGCTCAGCTATAAGCTGTACCTGCTTGCCGAACTTGATCTCTGCTGTACTGGGGGCCTCGATGACGCAGGGGTCCTCTATCGCACAGGGGTCCTCTATCCATTCTGCAAAGAGCCGGCCGTTTCCACCATCTACACTGATTGTCAGCTCGTATTTAGTCTTCACAAGCTGGGCAGTAACATACTTGTCACTACTCATCGTTACGGCATTGTCTGGCCCGATTACAGTATCATCATCGGTGCCAATCCATAAAATCTGAGAAGTGTTCGCATCGTAAGAGCTCTTATTTATTTTCAGAGGTACTGCCGTATACCAGTCGTACAGGCCACTATAGTCAGGATTGTAAATGTCAGGCTCAAGTACTGTAATGCCGATAGCCGTAAAGTCTAACTGATACTGAGGTACCACGAAAGACTTATAATGATAACCCATATCTACTATAACACTATTGGGGTCAAGATTGTTTGGGTCGTAGGCATCAGGGAAGTTGTCGGTTCTTGTGGTATATGTATCCAGTCCGAGATTGCTAGACAGGTCACTTCCGGCATCAATACACGGGCTGTTTACATCCTGCCTCGCAGCACCTTGACTTAAGAAGTACCCAGCAACGAATAAGGGGTCGGCGTCGATGTTGTTGCTGTTCAGGTCCCAGCTGTAAGTGTTAGGGTCCCAGTTAAGTATGCAAGCAGTGTCAAGGTAGATGGGATCCGGGATTTTCGAAATCAACTCAATCGCCTCCAAAAGTGCACCAACCACATCTTCGGCATCAGCCGCTTGAATCAAAGTTCCTCCAGTTTGACTGGCCAAATCCCTAAAATAGTCACCCGCTGCAGGATCCTGGCCAATTATGACCGGCACGATGCGTATTTGTTCAGCCCCTCCAGCCGCATCGGTAATATCATCAATTGTATAATTTGTGAATGGCTCAGGGTCATGCGGTGGTGCATCACCCATAAGAATAATTACTCTAATAACGTCGTCGCCGGGTCGCCATGCTCCTGGTCCCATTGAGTCAGCATCAGCTCCATATAATTCGCCATCCAGGTCTTGCGACAGTGAGTTATGGTCGATACAATGCATCAATCCGGCATAGACCGATTCAGGAAAATCACCACCACCAGCGGCGGCTAACGAATTAAGCGCAGCTTTCACTTCATTGGTATCAGTTGTGAAGCCCAAAACAGTTCTATATGGATAATCATCGTCACCCCCATATGGAACAGTAATATCCGGGTCTAAATTAGGCTGATTAAAATCTTTATAGTCCACCACGGCAATCCTGAAATCTGGAATCTGAGTTGCTATAGCACCAGTTATCTCATCCGACGCAGCTATAACGGCATCGATATCATCATCCATGCTGCCGGTTGCATCTATGCAGAAGACAAGGTCGAGCGCCTCTGCTCTGGCACCAAACGCATCCGGATTTGTAGCATCCTGAATGTCACTATATGTAACATTTACTGTTGATGGTCTCGGGTCGTACACAAAGCCAGTGGCAACTGCAAGCTGTGAACCTTTAGTACCAGTATTATCCCAGATAATACTGTTAATTATACTATTATAACTATTATATGAGCAGTACAATCCACCACCATATCCCAAGCCTATGTTGTTGGCGATCGAGCAGTTCACGATATTGACATCAGAGTGCCAATTAGTAGAAATGCCTCCTCCATCCCTTTCTGCAACGTTTTCGGTTAAGAGGCAGTTTTTAACCATCGCTTTGCTGCTGCCGGATAAATATATTCCACCGCCGGAGCCGCCTGCATAATTATTGAATATATCACAGTCAACAATCGTGGCATCGACGTCAAAGCAATGTATGGCCCCGCCTTCTCCATATATTTCGTTGGGCTCGTTGGGATAAGCTATGCTTGTGTCATATAATGCCTCATTTCCACTGAAATTACTTTGGGTGATATCGGCATTGTTACCGACGAAATATACACCACCGCCGTGAAATGCCGTATTCTGTACGAAGTTGCAGTCGCTGATATTCGGCTCTGCCCAGCTCGCCCACATGCCTCCGCCGACAGTAGCCAAATTATCATTCAATGTGCATTTTTTGAATGTGGGATTCGCGTCATTTTCGGAAGCTACCGCCCCGCCGTAACTGATGTACAGGTCCTCTATAACCGCCACTTCAGCGTCGTTTTGATTCTCATGCCAAAATACAAGACCGTTGACATCTGCTTCGTTACCTGTAAAGGTGCATCCGGTGAATGTAGGCGAACTGTCGTCTGCACAGTAAACAGCTCCGCCAAAGCTGTCGATTTTAAAGTGCCGATACGGCCATCCTTCGACCTGGTCACCTTGATTGGTGCCACTGATGCCGCTACAGCCGCCAACGGCATAATTATTAATAAAATTGCAATCCACAAATTCGGGTGTACTATGAATATCACAGTACACCGCACCACCATAGCCGCTGTACCTCCAGAAATCTTCGAATGGTCCGTACTGCGTGTACCAGCCAGCATCCGGGTCACCCCAGCCGCCGCCATGACCGGCAGGGTCGCTACCGGCATTGCTGCCATCCCCTCCGCGAGCATAGCATTCAATAAAAGAACAGTTTATAAAGATGGGATCGCTATTGGGACCACAATAGGCCCCACCACCAAGTGCCTTTCCTCCCGGCGAGCCCTGGCCACCAATATTGGAGCCGGCAGGAGGGTCTTCACCGCTGTTTGCATTGTTGACGTAAAGACCATTGGCAGAACAATTCTGAAAGATACAGTTCGTTATGGTTGGTGAAGCCGTACCCATAGCAGATAATAGTATCGTCCTGCTGTCATGATATCCCCACGAACCGCCCAATTGCAGAGCACCGCCCAAAGCGGGCAGGCCGGGTGGACTGTCGAGGCCGGAACCATCACCGGGGGGACCCGTAAACCACGTCTCGCCAGGTAAACCAGACACATACCACCAGGAATAAGTGTCTCTGAAAGTTATACCATTTATAACCATACCACGGTTTACATTATCCATAACGATTTTGCATTTGGTCAAAACAGTCGATGCAACCACGCACGGGTCATCCGGATTAACGCTTGTTATGGTAATAGCTTTATTATTTATATAAATAAACTCCGTTTCGTAACCGGTAAGAACCGGTACCGGCGGTTCGACAATCTG
>CAYSJK010000108.1:0-8227 GCA_964431375.1 uncultured Pirellulales bacterium | reverse complement strand
TTCTGCCGGTTGTGCATATCCAGAATGTTGCTCAGCCGTATTATTACGAGGGGCTAAGTGATATCGAGCCGCTGATACCGCTGCAGGATGAGCTTAATACAAGACTCAGTGACAGGGCAAGCAGGATTACGTTCCAGTCGTTCAAGATGTACTTAGGCAAAGGCATAGAGGGCTTCGAGGACAGGCCCGTCTCGCCCGGCAGGATGTGGTATACGGATAATCCGGATGCGGCTATTGAGGAGTTTGGTGGAGATGCAACGGCGCCGAGTGAGAGTTTACATATTGCTGAAATCAGGGAGGCGATGGATAAGGCAAGTGGAGTAACGCCTCTTGTGGCAGGGGTATTGAAGAGCAAGCTCGGCAACCTGACAAGTGCTGTGGCTCTTCGGCTGACGCTTATGGGAACGCTGTCTAAGACCGAGCGGAAAAAATTTACCTACAGCGAAGGATTGATGAAAATCTGCAGGATGGTTCTGGCAATTCTTGATAAGGCAAATATCTACAAGACCAGCAATGCAGACAGAGACATAGAGATTATTTTCCCCAGCCCGCTTCCGGAAAACCTGATGGAAAAACTAAAAGAGGCCCAGATAAAAAAGGAATTGGGCGTACCAACTGAGCAGGTGCTCAGAGAATTGGGATATGAAAGTGCGCAGGAGCACAAGAGCAAAAGTGAATAGGAATTGTTATGAGTCAGATTGACACAGAAAATATTTTGTCAGAGACAGAAGAGCCAAACGGTGACATCGACAACCTGAAACTTGTACCGGTGGCTGAATCGATACGCTATCGCAAAAGGGCACAGGGTGCCGAGCAAAAAGTCGAGATTTTGTCAGAGCAGTTGGCACAGGCCAAATCGAAAGCAGAAGAGCTGTCCGAGCAGCTAAGTAATATCCAGACTGAGCAGAAGCTTTTGCGTAAACTTGCTGCTGCGGGAACGGTCGATTTGGAAACGGCTGCGTTGATTGCCAAAGCCAGAATAAACGGCGAAGCAGAAGCGGATTTGGATAGCGTGATTGAGCAGTTAAAAAAAGAAAAGCAATATCTGTTCTCTGGAGACAGGGGGGCTGTGAAGGTAACAAAAACCGCAGGCCCAAGACAACGCTTGACGAGCGGCCATACGACCCTTGAAAGAGCGGCTAAAAAAGCGGCGACCACAGGAAATCGAACAGATTTGCAGGAGTACCTGAAACTAAGAAGAAATTTTTTATGAAAAAATTAACCACGAAGGCACGAAGACACAAAAAAATTAAAATTTTAAAAAAGAATTAGTGCCTTTGTGTCCTGGTGGCAAAAACAGAAGGAGAAAAACAAATGGCCTTTACAGGAAAAGCAACTTATTCAGCGGGTACGACTTTGCCGGAACTGGCAGAGGATGTATCTGATTTGGTCGGGATAATTTCACCTTATGAGACGCCTTTACTGGATGCTCTTGGCGACCCTTTGAGAGAGGCAGCGAGCACACATCATGAGTGGCTTGAGAATGAGCTTTTGCCAAACAAAGATGCAATCAACGACAGCACTTGGAGCGACCCGGGTTCAGATATGGAGTTTGATGTTGACAATGGCAGCAGATTTCGCGTTGGCGACCAGATTCAGGTCGAGAGCAGCGAGGAACTGATACTCGTAACCGCTGTCAATGGTGACACGCTGACGGTGGTTCGCGGATATGCAGGCACGACGTCGGAAGACCTTGCTGACAACCAGGTAATAAATATTCTCGGAAACGCGGCCCTTGAAGGGGCGGACAAGCCCGGTGCCAGATTTACCAATCGCAGCCGGTGCGGTAACTATACGCAGATATTTACCGCTGCGGTCGAAGTCAGCGGAACGGATATGGCTGCGAGCCAGCTGGGTCTGTCTGACGAGATGGATTATCAAAAACAGGAACGTCTGCGAGAGCTGATTCGTGATTTGGAGAATACGGTCGTAAATGGCGGTGAGCCGACGAGCAATCACGAAGGTAGCGGCTCAGTACGAAGGTCGATGAAAGGTATTGTTCAACACCTTTCAACGAATGTATTTCGGATTGGTGACAGCGGCTTTCCAACAGGTAGTGACCTCAATGAAGCAAAGATTAATTATGTGCTCAGGAAGATTTGGGAGTCAAGTTCCGGCAACGTGGACCTGATTGTGGTCGGCGGTTTTCAGAAGCGAAAGATAAACGCATTTTGCGCTGACGGCCGGAGCTACGGAGCCGGAGATACTACTTTCACGGATTTGATTAGTATTTACGAGAGTGATTTCGGTGTTTGCAGAATTGTTACCACGCGATGGATGCCGCAGGATGCAGTGCTGATGTTGGATTCATCCCGCATAAGCGTTCTGCCTTTGGCGGGGCGGAGCTTTCACTTCAAGCCGTTGGCAAGCGGCGGTGACTATGAGTGTGGCGAGGTGATTGGCGAGTATACACTGGAGCTTAAGAACGAGGCGGCACACGGGCTTATTCGCGAGCTGAGTACAAGCTAAATAACAGCCACAGATATGTGACCTCTGTTCTTGTCTTCGACAAGAAGACACGGGGGGCTATCGGCGGCGGCGCCCAAAGATAAATTTTTCTTTGGGCGCCTGACCAGCCGGTTTTGAAAAAAAGGAGCTGAAGAAAATGGTTAGTTTCTCAAACGATGCAGATATTATGAAATATGAGCCGATACTTTTTACTGAGCTGTATCTGCCGTGGCAGGTATTAGCATCTGGAGAAGGTGGAGAGCTCAGCGGAACGACATTTACCGCAGGCGATGCGGATTTTGTAAGCGCTCAGGTTTCAGCAGGCGGTGTTATAAACCTGCAGTCAGCGGATGGTTCGCTTGACGGGGCGTATGAGATAGTTTCAGTGGACTCGGCGACGCAGCTTGGCATTTCAGTAATCAGGACGTATTCGGATGATGAGTCGATAGCACCTCCGGCTGCAGCTGATGTATCCTATCGCATCAGTACTTTCGGCCCACAAACGAGTGAGGCGGGTTTTCAGTTGACTGAATACTTCGGTATTCGACCGGGTAATCCTGCGAGTGACTATTCTGCTGAGGACATTCTCAATGTGGACGTCTTAAGGGCAGCGTCGGTTTTTGCGGTTATTTCAAGTGTGTATGCGATGCTGGCCAGTGAATCGAAAGAGGAGAATTTCTGGAAGAAGAGTTTGTACTATCAAAAGCTTTTTGAAAAGGCCAGACAGCGCTGCCGGCTCAGTATCGATGTCGGCTCCGACGGTGTGGCTGATGTTACCAAAGTCGGTGCATCTGTAAGGTTAATCAGGGATTAAAAATGATTGTCACTTTAGATGGACAAGATTTATTTGATGGGCAGCAGCAGGAAATTGAAGCCTCAAGTATAAAGCGAGCTTCTATTGAAAGGGCGATGCCGGGTCTGGATGGTGTGCTTAGCATCGACCTTGGCCAGCGCGAAAGGCGTATAACACAGAAAGGCGTGCTGCGGGCGAAAAGCAAAGTACAAATGGATTCCAGAATCAGCGCAATATCGGATTATATGGATGGCAATACACACACGCTTACAGATGGTAACGGCCAGAGGTTTGATAATCTTCGGATGGATGTTTTCAAAGTAAGTAACGAACGAACGAGCGGCAGCGGCATAGTCGTCAATTATGAAATCGTTTATACGCAGCTAAGGGTTTAGTGATAATGGGACTTATCAGAATCGGTATTAAAGATGTCAGAGTTTTCGAGCTGCCTTGTGGTATTTGGGCTAACGGAGGGTATATTGCAAACTCCCGGTTCGCATTGGTGAGGTGGCGGTCACGCTTCAACGATAAGTTCTATCAGGTTTATGTCAACGGCGGGTACGCGGGGACAACACTTGACAGTCAGCAAAGACGAATGCTTGTTGCGATACCTGCGTCTTTTGAGTTGCCGGACAGGATTGAGGTTTTTGCAGTTGAAGCCGGATATGCGGATACGGATTTTAGCGGTGAGTTTGATTTGCCTGCCGGTCAGAGCGGTCGGGTTAAAATCACTATGCTGCGTAGTCAGAATTTGCCGATTGGCGCGACCTGCCAAATTTACTATGACGCAGGCACGGGTGAGATAGATTACGACAATCCACTAACTTGTTCGCCGATAAGAATCTGGCCGGCGTGGCAGGATAAGGCGGGTTTTGGAATGAGCAGCTTTGGCAGAAGTGATTTTGGTTACGATTCGTCTGCAGCGGTCGGATTTGGAAAGGGCAGTTACGGTCAGGGCCAGTTTGGTCTCGATGCTGATATGTTTGATTGGATAAGTCCGCAACTGGACGCCGGTGTTTACAAATTTGCCGTCAAAGTAACCGATAAGGCGGGCAATCAAGCCGGTGCCATCGAATCCGGGCCGGTCACGGTAACACCAATACCCAAACCTGCTGAGAACCTGAGTATTTCTTCATTCGATAAACAGACGAATCAATTGGTACTGAGTATCTCATAAGAGTAACAAGGAGAATATTATGGCTGAAGTATATCCATCTGACAACGAACTGTTAAATATACAGTCTGACAGTGAAACCGGAGTTGAGTATATAGCAACGGGTACTGCGCCTTATTATCTGCATTTCAGGAAGTTGCTGTATCGATTATTGCTTTCAACGCGGCGTGCAAATGATTTACGGGTCTATGCCGAAGGCGGTCTGGATATCGGCGTAAAGGCGGGGGCGTTCTGGCTGGATACTCAGCTGGTGAGCTACCCGGGCTCATCGGGCAACACCTTAGCGGATGATAAGTCTAATATTTATATCTATCTGGATTCAAATGGAAATCTTGTCACTGACGAGTACAGCGATTTTCCGGATATGGCAGCGACGCCTCATATTCGCCTGGCGATAGTAACTACCTCAGGAGGGGACATTGATTTGCTCTCCGATTGTCGCTCAGGACATAACTTTGTGATGCCCTATGGAGCCGGCGGCACGAAGAAAACCATCGAGGCGCATACGGACGACGACACGTTGGCAGCTGCAGAATCCGGCAGTGTTCACACAAATCTTGGCACCACCGGCACAATTACACTTACATTGCCAGCTTCGGCTCCTGCAGGGACAGTATTTACGTTTGCGGTTCAGGAGGCGCAGGAATTACGAGTGGACCCGGGCTCGGCGGCAATCAGGGACGACAGCGGCCAGACGGCGGATAAATATAAATCCGCCGATGCAATCGGCGCCTGTTTGATGCTGGTAGCAGATGAAAACGGCAACTGGGCAACGACAGCGAAAAATGGAACATGGACTGAAGAGGCATAGGAGGAAAAATGTATCACTTAGATTCATCACATGTTTGGCACGTTGCAAAATCCGGCAACAACAGCAACAGCGGTCATGCCGCTCAATATCCGGTCAATCTTGCCAACGATGCAAAGCTGACCATCGGCGCCGCAATATCTGCCGCTTCAGCCGGCGATACGATTATCGTCTGGCCGGGCACTTATGATGAGAGCTTAACTTGGAACAAATGCTTAAATTTCATTGGTACAAATCGTGAGAAATGTATCGTTAAGCCAAGTTCTGGTACTGCTGTAACTATTAACAGTGAAGGGGCAGGTTCATTTTTTAAGAATCTAACATTAGAAGGTGCAAACTCAGGTACAACTTTTGGGATAAATGTCGCTTCTGGTGGTAATCGTATTACTGTCGAAGATTGTGATATCTGGGGTAGATATGATGGTATCTACAATGTAAGAGATTATAGTCGAATTTGTAACTGTAGGGTGGGTTCAAGCTATGACGGGCTTATGATAGCGAGCGGCAAGGATATTATTATTGCTAATTGTTTTCTTTATACAGATGGCTCAGCAGTACCATCATCAGCTCTGGGTACAGCTCTGAAAACAGCTTCTTGTGAACGAGTACTAATAATAAACACGATTCTCAAGGCAACAATGGCACAAGATGGTGCTACTTATGATATTGCAGGAGCTAAGATACAAGGACAGGTTGTACTGGAAAATGTAATGATTAGTGTCGAGCACACTGGTTCTGGCCAGCATAAGACAAGTGGCGTGGCTATAAATGCTGTGAACGCGCAGTTGAATTGTAAAAATGTAGCAGTCAAGGTGGAGCCGGATTCTGGTTATGGCTACGGCATCGAGATAACAAGCGGTATTGCGATGATAAACGGCGCTTTAGTAGAAGTAGTTATTCCTGATTTCTTTGACAGCGTGGTTACAGCCCAAGCTGGAGGTTTTGAAAAGACGCAGTTTATTGACACAACAACTCCTCAACCAGGAAACTATCCCAGCGACTATCTTAACGAGTGGTGGTTGACCTGGACAAGCGGTAACAACGAAGGTGAAACTAAAGAAGTATTAGATTGGGATACAACGATTGATAAGTATACTTTTGCTACAGAGTTTACTTATAACATTGAGGTTGGCGATGAATATACACTTGTCAAATACATCAAAAGGGATATAAAACAAACCGACGGGATATTGCGAGTTGCTAACTGTCAGTACGATAAAGATTATGTTAGCGGAACAATTGAAAACCTTGATAGTATCGCTGACCCGCAAGGCCGAGTCGATGTCAGCAGGTTTAATGGTAGCGAAGACGATGTATTGCGGCTTAACAAAGCGACGAAATTATTGGCCAATAGAGCGGTTCAAAATAAGTTGACCGGCACAATCGATTATTACGATGACGACGGCGATACTGTAATTTTGACTCATACTCCTGCCGATGGCGAATCGGCAATTGAGAGAAATCCCAGCTGATGGAAAAGCAGTTTTTAAAAGATGCCTTATTTTCCGGTATGACAAGCAATGCTTTTAAGCTCGGAACCGTGCTTGGTTTGGGCTGGTTTTGGCCTCGCATTGCCGGCTGCTCAGTGCTTTACCGACCGGCGAGTATGGACCAGCAGGATTTGGAGAATATACTGGTCGTGGCGAAGTTAAATACCGGCACAATCTCGCCACCCGCTTACCTTCCACACGATAACAACACAAAATATTTCTATGTTGTTCGTCGGGTCAATGGATGTGGGTATCTGGAACATACAATAGCTGCTGCAGTTAGCGTTTCGATAGATGCTGACGGCAGCCTGGCCGAATCACAGCCCAATAAAGTTTTTGACTGGAGTGTCAAACAAGCCGGCGGCAATAGAGTGCAGCTGCTTTGGTATTATTGCCCTATCGGACAAAAGTCAAAGCCGGTATGTTTTATGGTCTATTGCGACGGCGGGACGGGACAAATCGATTATGGAAATCCCATCGCCAGAATTGATTATGAGGAAAGAAGGTATTACAGCTGCTTAACTGATGCACTCGATGCTGGCAGATACCTGTTTGCCGTAAGGGCTCAAGATGCCGAAGGCACAGCGGACAATACATTAGCTCAGTTAAAAATCCAGCTTAATATTACAAGTCCTAATGCAATCAACATTTTAAGCGCAGAAGCTGTCTGATAACGGAACATAAAAGCAAATGTTATTTAAGAATTACTAAGTATGACTAACAGAATTGATTTTTTCCAGCCGGTTCAAAACCAATTAGCAGTTCCAGGCGTTACTGTTTCGGTCCTGCTCGATGGGACATTATGTCCTGAGCTTGAGGTAGTAGAGATTGTGCGTGACGGCTGGCCGAATTTTAGCCGAGCCAGGTTGGCTTATAATCCGACAGCGTATCCGGATGGGCCGCCGAGAGCTGCTAAGCAGATTGAGTCGGTATTTGCTATGGGAAAGTCTGTCAGCATCCGGCGATATTTTAACGGCATAGGGCCGGATGCGGCTGCCTTTAGTCATCCTGTTTTCGAAGGTCAGATAGAAGACATCGAGACAAAGCTTGGCCATAATGATGAAAAGGTAGAAATAATAGCAAGGGATTTCAGCGCGGCTATGGAACGTATCACCGTCTATGGCCAACGGGTGGGCAAATCAGATGGTTCATCTGTGTTTTTGACGGGCCTTGATACCGAGTTTAATCCTAACGGCGGGGCCAACGCTAATCCGACGCCAACAGAGATTAACGGAAATAGTGTTACAACTTTTTGTGCCGAGCCATCACAGGGCAAGCTCTTCAGCTATGCGGAGGCGATTGATTATTTGCTCTGTGAGTATTTGCCGGCTGGGCAATTGCATAGGCCGAGCATAGAGCGATTATATGTCCTTACAGAGAACCAGGTAGTTCGTGACCTTGGTGTCACGGGACTAAATCTTATAGAAGCTCTTCATCGCTGCTGCGAGAGGGTCGGCCTGAGGTTTAAATTCGTTCTTCGCCTTGCTGAGACCGGAGAACCTCAGGCGATTGTG
>CAYSJK010000107.1:0-8253 GCA_964431375.1 uncultured Pirellulales bacterium | reverse complement strand
AAAAAGAGCTGGACGATTATCTGCATAGGTTGGAAGAGGCGAAGAGGCGTGACCATCGTGTGTTGGGCAAACAACTGGATTTGTTTAGTTTCAACGAGGCGGGTCCCGGATTTGCGTTTATTCACCCCAAAGGAATGATAATATGGAGTGCCATCGTGGATTACTGGCGCGGTGTGCATAATAGATACGGTTATCAGGAAATCCAGACCCCTATTATTCTTAACGAAGAGCTCTGGCACAGGAGCGGGCATTGGGACAATTATAAAGAGAATATGTACTTTACCGAGTTCGATAATACCAGCTATGCGATAAAACCGATGAATTGTCCCGGCGGCTGTCTGATTTATAAAACGAGGCAACATTCATATCGCGAATTTCCGATGCGGATTGCCGAGCTTGGTTTGGTGCATCGCCATGAGGCCAGTGGTGTTATGCACGGATTATTCAGGGTAAGACAGTTCACGCAGGATGATGCCCATATATTCTGCATGCCTGAGCAAATAGAGGCCGAGATAATAGGCGTGATTGAACTGACCTTTGAGATATACCGGGCCTTCGGATTCGAGGATTTTCATATCGAGCTTTCGACAAAGCCGGAAAAACATATCGGCTCGGATGAGATTTGGGATACGGCTACGAATGCATTAAAAGATGCTCTGAAACACAAGGAGATTGAATACAAAATTAACGAGGGGGATGGTGCTTTTTACGGGCCTAAGATAGATTTTCATATTCAAGACTGTCTAAAACGGTCGTGGCAGTTAGGCACAATTCAACTGGATTTTTCTATGCCGGAGCGTTTCGGACTTGTATATACCGATAAAGACAATACCGAGAAAACTCCGGTTATGATTCATAGGGCGGTTTTGGGTTCTTTTGAGAGGTTCATTGGGATTCTTATAGAGCACTACGGCGGAAATTTGCCTCTGTGGCTTTCGCCGGAGCAGGTGAGAGTATTACCGATAAGTGAAAAAAGTAACGGTTATGCGGGAGTAGTTCAGAGCAAGCTGAAAGATGCGTACCTGCGTTGTGGTTGCGATTGCTCGGACGAAAAGATAAATTCCAAGATTGCTAGGGCTCATAGCGAAAAGCTGCCATATATGTTGGTGGTCGGTCCTAAAGAGGCGCAGTCCAATACGGTCAATGTAAGAATCCGAGGAGTAAAGGAAAATAAGACCGTTGGAATTGAGGAGTTTTTAACAACGGCAAAACGTAAAATTGCCGATAAAGATACAGATTTGGCGTTTTTTGCCACCAAGACATAAAGGCACTAAATTTTTGTTTTTTTTTACTTTTAATTTCTTAGTGTCTTCGTGACTTTGTGGCTAAAAAGAGAAAGGTAAGGTGGTGTACAATCAGTAAACAAAGTTTAAAGGTAAACGGAGGGATAAAGGCCCGAACAATTCGGCTGATTGACGAATCGACCGAACAAAGCGGGATTGTAAGTAAAGATGAGGCACTTGAAAGGGCTCGTGAGCTTGGTCTTGACCTTGTGGAAGTAGACCCCATGAGCGACCCACCGGTCTGCCGGATAATGGACTACGGCAAGTGGCTTTATCAGCAAAAGAGAAAGAGCCGCAATGCCCATAAGAAAAGCCAACGTCATACTGCAACACTAAAGGAAATCAGGCTCAGGCCTGAGACCGACAAGCACGACCTGAGTATTAAGGTCAATCATGCTCGTGAGTTTCTTCAAAAGGGCCACAAAGTACAATTCACAATGCTCTTCCGCGGCCGGCAGTTGCTGCACAGAGACCGTGGTTTTCAAATGCTTGAGGAGATTACCGAATCGCTGGGAGATTTGGCAAAAATCGAGCGGCCCAGCAGGATGTCCGGCAGACGTATGACACTGCTGCTTGTGTCCAAATAGTTCTCTGTTAGTGTGTTTTTTCGGTAGCCGGCTTTGTCTTGATATAGGGCGTATAATAACCTTGGAGACAGAGTAGCACGGGTTGTGCAGGGGGTTCTGTTGTTTTTAACGGGTGAGGACTTTTGTTCTACAGGGCAGATTTGAGTTTGTTGTAAGCGGAGAATAGCGACAGGGGACCAGTTTTAGTAAGAGATGAGGGATTTTTAATGAGTTTTCCGAAAATCAGGTTGCGAAGATTACGCAGCAGCGATGCTATGCGAAGACTGGTGCGCGAGACTTCTTTAAGCGTCGATGATTTGGTCTATCCATTGTTTGTCCGCGAGGGTAAGGGGCTTAAAGAGCCAATCAAGTCGATGACGGATTGTTTTCACTTTTCGCCGGACACGGTTTCAGCCGAGGCGGTCGAAATTTCGGAGCTGGGGATACCTGCGGTGCTTCTTTTCGGTCTGCCGGAAAAAAAAGATGATATGGGCTCTGCGGCCTGGGCGGAAGACGGCGTTGTGCAAAAGGCAATCGGCAAAATTAAAAAAGCTGCACCCGAGCTTCTCGTAATAACCGATATCTGCCTTTGTGAATACACTTCGCACGGCCATTGCGGCGTTATCAAAGACGGCAAAGTCGACAATGACACCACCTGTGAACTGTTGGCCAAGGTTGCACTTTCGCACGCCCAGGCAGGCACCGATGTTGTAGCTCCTTCGGATATGATGGACGGACGGGTCAGATATATCCGCGAGGCACTGGAGGAAAATGATTTTCACGATGTTGCTATTATTTCATACGCAGCCAAATACGCCTCTGCCTTTTACGGGCCGTTTAGAGATGCCGCTGAATCGGCGCCGGATTCTGCTTTTGCAGGGACAGCCCTTGCGGACCGAAAGACCTATCAGATGGATTTTGCCGATGCCGAGCAGGCGATGGTTGAGATTGTACTGGACATCGAAGAAGGTGCTGATATTGTGATGGTAAAGCCGGCCCTTTGCTATCTTGATATTATTTATCGCGCAAAACAGCGTTTCGATTGCCCTATTGCAGCTTATAACGTTAGCGGTGAATATATGATGGTTAACTCGGCTTCCGCCGAGGGGCTTTTGGATAAACAATCAGCGATGCTCGAGATGCTCACCTCCATAAAACGCGCTGGCGCAGATATTATTATCACATACTTCGCCAAAGATTTCGCAGACCTACGGAGAAGCGGCACTACATAAAGGCAAATAGCAGTTTGTGCAGGAGAATTACTATGTTGACTAAAATGCGTGGCGTGTTCCGTGAAATTGCCAAGGTCCAGAGCCAAACCAAACGGACAAGCGCCTCATAACTGCTGGTTATATTCAGCGTTGTAATAACAGGCCGAATCATCCCTCATATCCGCGAGTTGTTGTAATACTTAATGTACCAATCCCAGCTCACCAATATACTATTTAACCAATCAACTTTTTAAGATTTCTTTCGGAAAAGTTGGATATGTGCATTGTGTGAATTGTATTCCATTTTTTCTTTATAGTTGACCGTGTGTGTTTCTGATTTGGTCGAGGATTTTTTGTCCACCGGAGGTGAGGAGTTCTTTTGCAAGTTTGTCGGCTGCGGATTTTGCCTGGTCAACTGGGGCGGTAGTTGAACGCCTGACATAATTTTTGCCTTCGACATCACAAATAATAGCGTCAATTGTTATCGTATTGGCCTTAATCTGCGAATAAACTCCGAGAGGAATACTGCATCCGCCGTGCATAGCTTGCAGGACAAGCCGCTCGCTCTCAACGGCGATGCGAGAATTTTTATCGTCGATTTGCGAAACCAATTCTGCCAGCTCGTTATCTTCAGCCCGGATTTGAACAGCAAGAGCGCCCTGGGCGGGAGCGGGAATGAATTGCTTCGGGTCAAAACAGAATGAGATTTTATCGCCAAGGCCGAGACGGTTCAGGCCTGCACAGGCGACAACTATTGCGCTAACCTGGCCCTGTATAACTTTGCGGATCCTTGTTTCGACATTTCCACGCATAGGCACACATTCTATATCGTCTCGTAGAAGTCGCAATTGCGCAATTCTTCGCAAGCTGGATGTCCCGATAGCAGCACCGGCAGGTAAATCATCGATAGAGGCCAACTTTTGCGATGCGACGACGGCATCTGCGGGTGATTCTCGTTTTGGTACAGCAGCGATGAGCAGATCCTTAGTGAGGGCTGTTGGCAAATCTTTGTAACTGTGAACGGCCAGGTCGGCCCGGCCATCGAGCAATGCCTTTTCAACCTCAGTTGTAAAAAAGCCAATAGAACCGGTTTTGTACAAGAAGCCCGTCTTGTCGCTGTCGCCCTTTGTCGAGATGTTGACGATGGAACATTCGATATCCGGCTGGACTCGCCGAAGCAATTTTATAACTTCCTCGGATTGTATCAAGGCCAGCTTGCTTGCCCGGCTGGCGAGCCTTATGTGTTTCATTTTGTCCCTTCAAGGATTAGCTACTAAGACACCAAGACACTGATTGTTAATATCGAATATCGAAATTCTAAATCCGAAACAAATTCAAAATTCAAATTTTCAAAAACAGTTGTTTTGGTCATTTTAATTTTGGTCATTCGATATTGCTTCGAATTTCGTGCTTCGGATTTCGTATTTATCCTTCAGGACTTCGTGCCTTTGTGGCTAAAATACACCAAAATCTTCTTATATTCAAGCATCTTGCTCCACCCCAGCAGCAATGATGGGATTTTGTTGCGTTTATGGGCTGAAATTATTACAGTAAGGTTGTAAAAATGGAATATGAGCTTTCCAACATTGAAAGGCGTATCCTGGCAGTCCTTCAGGATGGATTTCCGATGAGCCGGACGCCTTACAAAGATATGGCTGATAAGGCCGGTATTAGCACGGAAGAGCTTTTGGCTGTGCTTGGAGACTGGAAGCGGCAGGGCAAAATCCGGCGAATCGGAGCGATAGTGAATCATTACAAAATCGGCCTGGCAGCTGGTGCGATGATTGCCTGGAAGGTTGAACCGGAGCATATCGAGCACGTAGGTAAAATATTAGCAGGATTTGAAGAGGTCAGCCATTGTTATGAGAGACAAACTGCTGAGAACTGGCCTTATAATATATATACAATGGTTCATGGGGCGACTGCAAAAGATATCGAGCAGGCAGTAAGCCGTATGAGCGAGGCGTGTGGGATTTCTGACTATCGCATACTGGTTACGGAAAAGGAACTCAAAAAGGCGCCGCCGAAGTATATTATATAGTCGCAAAATGAAAGGCAGGGGTAAAAGGGATGTTTGAGCTGCCGGTATCGGAAATAATCATGTTTGCCGTTGTTGTTGTGATATATTTTGCAGCGGCGGTTGCAGGTGTTTTGCAGTTACTCGCTGATGGGGAAAAGTACAGGCGTTTTCTTTTGCCTCTTGTCTCGCTGGCGGTTGTGCTGGAGGCGGTGATATTGGTATTTCGAGCTGTTGAGCTAAAGGCCGTACCGCTGACGGGACTGTTCGAGTCGATGATTGTTCTTACTATCGTATTTGGGCTGGTATTTCTTTTTCTCAGTATCGCCATTGAGCAGGTGTGGTTTGGCTCGGTGATGGTATGGGTGATTTTTGCTTTGATTTTGATGGCAGGGATTGTTGCCCGGCCGGCCTCGGAGCCCCATAAAATAGCAGCTACGCCTTGGGCGATTGCTCACGGTATTGCGATGATTCTCGGAGGGGCGTCGATTACGTTTGCAACGGCTAATGCATTTGTTTATTTGCTCGGCAAACACAAGCTCAAGCAAAAAAAGGTTATGCAGGTTCTCGGTAGGGTGCCTAATATCGAAAAGCTTGAGCGGATGACGGTTTTTGGAATAAGAGCCGGCTTTGTGTTGATTACGATAGGATTGATAAGTGGTGTGGGGCTTATATTACTTTTGGGAACAGACATCACCGCCTGGCTGACCGATGGAAAAGTTACTCCCATCATTGCAGCGTGGGTTCTTATGGGGATTATGCTTATTTTTAATCGTCAGCTTTTATTTAAAGGCAGCTTTAGGGCGTATATAACGATAGCGGTCTTTATACTTATTCTGTTTGCGGTTTTGGGAGCGACGATTTTAGGTACGACTCAACATAATTTTGCCGGCTATTAGTGCGATGGAACTGAGACAGCGATGAAGATTTTAGTTGCAGGATTGAATCATAAAACAGCTCCGATAGATATTCGTGAGAAGCTGGCCTTTGACGCCGACAAGACAATGCGTGCGTTGAGACAGCTGAAAAACAGATTTCACGAAGCGGAGTTTGTGCTGCTGTCAACGTGCAATCGTGTCGAGTTGTACTGTGCCTGTAAACGCACTGAGGAAATCGAATCCAAGATGATAACTGATTTTTTCTCTGAGTTTCACAATGTTGCCGTGACGGAATTTCGCCAATTTATGTATTTTTACAACGATGAAGATGCGGTAAGGCACCTGCTAACTGTTGCTTCGAGTCTGGACAGTATGGTGGTTGGTGAGCCGCAGATAATCGGGCAGGTCAAAGACAGCTATCGCCTTGCCTGCTCTGTTCAGTGCACTGGAAAGGTCCTGAATCGTCTTTTTCACTGTGCCTTTGCAGCAGGAAAAAAGGTATATACGACAACCTCGATATCGCAGGGGCGAGTGAGCGTCGCGGGGGTAACGGTTGAACTGGCGAAGCAGCTTTTTGCCGACGTTTCATCAGCGAAAGTTGTTGTAATTGGTGCCGGCGAGATGGGGGAGCTGATTGTCCAGCATCTTTTAAAGGCCGGATGCAGAGATATAACGATTGTCAACAGGTCTTATGAACGGGCTTTGGATGTTGCAAGGCGATTTTCTGTCTCTGCCGGAAAGTGGGAAGAGCTTCAAGAGCAGATAACCGGTGCCGACGTTGTAATATCCTCAGCGGCGAGTAAGGAGTATCTTTTTGACAGGGCATTGTTCGAGGAAATAATTGATAAGCGGCGAAAGGGAACGCTTTTGATTATAGATATTGCGGTACCGCGAAATTTCGAGCCATCTATAAATGAAGTGGAGGACGTGTACCTCTATAGTATCGATGACCTTTCTGAGGTAGTTTCGCAGAATCTCAAGGCCCGTGAAGTTGATATTGCCAGAGGTATGGAGATTATCGAAGAAAATATAACTGAGTTTATGGATTGGTTCGGAGCAAGAGACATAGGGCCTTTGATAGGGCAGATGAAAGAGAAGTTTGACCAGATAAGCAGAAATGAGCTGGAGCGGTTTTTTGTCGGGGCGAGAAAGGATGCCGACTGCAAGGAGGTGCTCGAGACGATGGTCAACCGCGTTGTCAGTAAGCTTCTGCATTGCGTGATAAAGAATATCGATACTGTGGCAAAAAAGAACAGTACTTCTGAGGCGGCAAAACTCGCCGATAGTATTGTTCGGCGCGCAGAAGAGATTTCATCCTCCACAGGACGCCTGCCGGCGGAAGCAGATAGTAAGGAGGATACGCAGTCGTGAAGGAGGACACGGGGTCGAAGCAAATCCTGAGACTTTTGTTCTGGGAGACGACGATAAAGTGCAATCTGGCCTGTGCGCATTGCCGGCGTCTGGAATCGGATGAAGCGGCTGTTAGAGATTTGTTAACAGAACAGGCAAAGAATTTGATAGAGCAATTGGCCCAGCTGGGCAAAGCTCAGCCTATGATGCCGGTTTTGGTTTTTTCAGGGGGTGAGCCGCTCTGTCGTGAGGGTTTGTTTGAACTGGTTGCTCAGGCGAAGTCGCTTGGAATTGTTCCTGCGCTTGCGACTAACGGGACTTTGATAGATGCAGAAGTGGCAGAGAGCATACATAACAGCGGAATTGTAAGGGTTGCGGTAAGTCTGGATGGTGCAACGGCTGAGGTTCATAATAAATTGCGGCAGTTGGATGGCTCCTTTGAGAGAGCGATTGAAGGCATTGGACATCTTCGTGATAAAAACGTGCCTTTTCAGATAAATGTTACTTTGACCAGACATAATGCCGGGCAATTGGAGGATATTTACGAATTGGCCAAGTCGCTCAGTGCTGTTGCAGTGCATATATTTATGTTGGTTCCGGTTGGTTGCGGTCAGGAGCTGGCCCAAAAGGATATGCTTTCACCTCAGCAGTATGAACAGAAGTTAGTTGAAATTTGCAAGCTGGATGCTCGTGGCGAGCTGCAAATTAAGGTAACCTGCGGGCCACATTATGAGCGAGTTGTCAGAGAGCAGGGTTTGTATAAGTTTCGTACAGGAGAAGAGAAAACCGAAGATGCAGTTCCAGGCAGAAGCGGGCATAAGGGGGTATCGAGAGGATGCCTTGCAGGTCTTGGTGTGCTGTTTGTCGGGCATCAGGGGGACGTTTTTCCGTGTGGTTATCTGCCTGTAAATTGCGGAAATATTCTAAAAGATAAACTTTCAGATATAT
>CAYSJK010000106.1:0-8264 GCA_964431375.1 uncultured Pirellulales bacterium | reverse complement strand
ACTCAATACGAAATTACAGGTTGTATTCTTTGATTTTTCGGTAGAGTGTTCTTTCACCGATGCCGAGGATTTGAGCCGTTTTTTCGCGGTTGCCATTGGTCCTGGCCAATGTCTCGATGATTGCCTGTTTTTCCAGCTCATTAAGCGATACTCCAGCTGCAGCAGATGTGGCTATTGCAGCGCCGGCAATTAGCTGGCGCCTCTGCGCTATTTCAGGCGGGATATCCTGTATATCGAGCATGTCCTTTTCACACATTACGACCATTGTTCTAATGGCGTTTCGAAGCTGGCGAATATTGCCGGGCCAGTCAAAGCTTGAAAGAACTGCCTGTGCCGGCCCTGTTATTCCGGTAACTTCTGAGCCGGTTTCCGCTGCTGCCTCTTTGAGAAAATATTCTACAAGGGCTGGTATATCTTCGGCCCTGTCGCGTAAGGCAGGTAAAGAGATGCTTACGCCTTTGATTCTATAGTACAAGTCCTGCCTGAATTTTTTCCCCTCTATAAGCTTTGTCAAACTCTGGTTTGTTGCGCTTATTACCCTGACATCTACGAGGATTTGCTTATTCGAGCCCACAGGTATGACGATACCGTCTTCGATAACACGCAGCAGCTTGGCCTGGCAATTCGGGGCCATATCACCAATCTCATCCAGAAGCAGTGTCCCCTTATCAGCAATCTCAAACAATCCCTTTCTGTCATTAGCTGCGCCGGTAAAGGCGCCTTTGACATGGCCAAATAACTCACTTTCCAGCAGGGTTTCGGTTAGGCCTGCACAATTGACAGGTTTGAAGGGTTTATCCCAGCGTGGAGAATGATTGTGAATTGCTTTTGCCAGCAGCTCCTTGCCTGTTCCGGATTCACCCTCGATGAGAACAGATATGTTTGTCGGTGCCACACGTCTCAGCACTTCTAATATACCCTTCATAGCAAAGTTCTCGCCCCACACACCCTCAAATTCAAAATGCTTTTTATCCATTCGGGGTCTTTGGGTCATTCGAGAAGGCGCAGCTTTGCGGCAGGCCTGTTCGACAAGTGTACGAAGCTGGTCGATATCAATCGGCTTAACAAGATAATCGTATGCCCCCTGCTTTATGGCCTGCTTACAAGTATCAATAGTTGCGTATGCAGTAATTAAAATGACCTCCGTTTTATCGTTATGCCTTTTGACTTCTTCAAGAATAGTCAGCCCATCAAAACCTTCCTCCAATTTCAAATCGGTCACAACAACATCGATTGTCTGTCCGTGAATGATTTCCAAAGCATCTTTACTGTTGTAAACAGCAATGGCCTTTGCGCAGTGTTTTTCGAGCGCTTCGGCAATTCCGTCTGCGTGCTCACGCTCATCATCGACAACCAGAATTACGGCATCTTTGCTCATCAAATTACTCTCTTACTGGCTCTGCAGGGGCAGCTCTATGGTAAACGATGTTCCCTTGCCCAGCTCACTTTCGACGGCTATTGTACCATTATGCGCCTCAATAATCTTCTTCGCCGTCGGCAAACCCAATCCGCTTCCATGCGGCCGAGACGAGTAGAAGGCATCAAAAATCTTAGACAGCTTATCCGGTGCAATACCATAGCCGGTATCGCTGATTTGAATAACTGCCTGCTTCTTCTGTTGATTAGCTCTTATCATTAATTCACCGCCATTACTCATAGATTGCTGGGCATTAATAAAAAGATTCAATATTACTTGTTTTAACATACCCGCATCAATTTTGCAAACGAGCGGCTCATTATATAAGCCCTGGTGTATAGTAATCGAGTGGCTATGGGCTTGTGACGAATAAAAATCAATCATATCGCCGATAAGCTCATTAATGTCAACGCTTGCCAACTGTAACTTGGTTCTGTCGATATACTTCAGGAAACCATCGAGGATTTGCTCAAGCCGGTCCGTTTCTTTTTGAATAACAGCTATTTTCCTAATTGCCCTTTCGGGTCTCCGGCTGCCGTGGCCTGACGATGCGTCGGCATCCAATTCCTCGCTGACAAGCTTCAGATTAATCTTGATAGTAGAAAGCGGATTTTTTATCTCGTGAGCAAGTGCACCGGTCAACTTGCTGAGTTCCTCAAGCTGTTTGAGATGACCATTTGTACTTCTGCGGATTTTGGAAAGTCTTTTACGCAAAAGTAACACGGCAATCGGCACAACAGCCAATAAAGCAAAAACAAAGCCGCATATAAACCTGAGCATTTATTTTCCCCTCTTTATTGTTAGACCCATAGAAGTTAAAAACGTAAAGCGAAAGATGTAAAATCGTAAATAAAAACAGAAGATTCAGTAGCTCTACACTTTTAGCTTTCCATTTGTCTTCTGCTGTTCTTTGTTTAGTTCAGCCATAGCGGCTTTTCGAGAAAGTTTGAGCCTGCCCTGGTCATCGATTAATAATAATTTTACCGGTATCAAATCCCCTGCTTTGCAAACTTCGTCAACATTTTTGACGTAATCTCCACTTAATTCGCTTATATGACACAGTCCCTCAACACCAGGTATTATTTCAACAAAAGCTCCAAAGTCTTTGACAGACACCACTTTTGCATTTGGGTATATGCGTCCCACTTCAGGCGGTTGTGTAATCGATTCGATAATCTCTCTTGCCTTGAGGTGACCATCGCCTCCGAGACAGCTTATGTAAATGGTCCCATCCTCTTCGACCTCAATGGTTGTATCGGTCTGCTCCTGAATACCTTTGATTACCTTACCGCCCGGCCCGATTACCTTGCCGATTAATTCAGGGTCAATTTCGATAGATATCAGCTTCGGAGCATACACACTTAACTCAGGCCTGGGCTCACTGATGGTCTTTGCCATAATTTTAAGTATCTCTATTCTAGCTGCCTTTGCTCGTTCTAATGCCTCGACCATGATATTATGCGGCAGCCCCTCGGCCTTGATGTCGAGCTGTATCGCCGTAATACCGTCAACTGTACCTGCGACCTTGAAATCCATTTCTCCGAAATGGTCTTCCTCGCCAAGGATGTCTGTCAGCAATTCATGGCGTCCTTTTTCGCCGGTAATCATACCGATTGATATTCCGGCAACCGGTTTTGTGATTGGAATTCCTGCATCCATAAGGGCAAGTGTTCCGCCGCAGACCGAAGCCATTGAGCTCGAACCGTTTGATTCGGTAATATCTGAGACGAGCCGAACTGTGTATGCGAATTCATCTTCAGGCGGCCTGACCGCTTCCAGCGCTCTCTCTGCAAGTGCACCGTGACCAATCTCTCTTCTACCGGGTCCACGAACCGGTCGAACCTCGCCAACGGAAAATGGAGGAAAATTGTAGTGGAGCGTAAAATTTTGAGTGTACTCATCCAGCAAACCGTCTATGATTTGCGCATCCCTGATAGTGCCAAGTGTTACACTCACAAGCGACTGCGTTTCGCCACGGGTAAATAACGCTGAACCGTGTGTCCTGGGCAAAATGCCCACTTCACACGCGATAGGACGAACATCGTTATAGCCCCTGCCATCGGCTCTTTTACCATCCAACAACATCTTGTGGACAACTTCACCCTCTATCTTGTTAAATATTCGCTTGAATATTGTAATATCGCATTTCGGCTCATGGGCAGCTACAGCCGGTTCCTTCCTCTCCTCAACGTCACAGTACTCCGCGCTGACCTGCTCAAAAAGCTCTTTTACAGCGGTATTACGCGGCTGCTTAATTGGTATTTGCTTGATTTCATATAATTTATCAGCCATCTTTGAATGAATTTCTGAATAGAGCTCCTGGTCAATTTCTACGAGCGGAATTTCCTTTTCAACGCTGACTTTTGAATGTAGCTCTTCAATCATCTCACAAATTTGGCGGACTGTTTTGTGCGCCGTTGCAACGGCTTCAGCGATAACTTTTTCTGATAACTCCTTTGCGCGGACCTCGATTATATTTATCGCTTCTTTTCGTCCACCAACAAGCATGTTTAGGTCGCCTTCTGCAATCTGCTTATGCGTTGGATTGACCACAAATTCTCCATCTACTCTGCCTAATCTACAAGACCCGATGGGTCCCAAAAACGGGATTTTGCTTATAGTAAGCGCTGCGCTGGCACCTATCATAGCCGGGACATCAGGGTCATTTTCACGGTCAGCACTTAAAACAGATGCTATAATCTGCACTTCCTGGAGATAACCCTCGGGAAATAACGGGCGAATGGGCCTGTCGATTTGTCTTGCCGTCAGGATTTCTTTGGTGCTTGGTCTTCCCTCGCGCTTAATAAACCCACCCGGGAATTTGCCTGCTGCACTTTGATTCTCACGATACTCAACACTCAGGGGGAAAAAATCGATATCCTCTCTTCTGGGCGGAGCCGTTACTGCGGCAACAAGAACGACAGTTTCACCATATTGCACTATTACAGCTCCGTCAGCCTGCTTGGCAATTTTTCCGGTTTCGATAGATAAAGTCCTGCCCCCAATTTGCCTTTCTACTCTACATTCATTAAACATATACTACCTCATTGTTCATATCTCGCATCTTATATCCCATGCAATTCACGAGATGTAACTTGCGATTAATAATATTACTTTCTCAAGCCGAGCCGGGATATAATTTCCTGATAACGCTTGACGTCATTTTTGCTTATGTATTTTAGCAATGCCGACCTGGTTCCGACCATTATCAGCAATCCACGCCTGGATGCGTGGTCTTTGCGATGAATCTTGAGATGCTCGGTAAGGTCGTTAATTCTCCTGGTCAATAGTGCAATCTGTACTTCGGGCGAGCCGGTATCCCCTTCATGCGTCTCAAAATCGGCGATAATTTTCTCTTTTCCCTGCTTAGTCAACATCTTTCGAACATACCCTTTCTTTTTCCTTAGTATCTTGTATTTCTATTTCATTTTATACATTGTGTTTGAGAAATGCTTTCCGATGGGCGAAATATTGCCCTTCGCGGAAAGTTATATATATTTCAAACACAAACTTAACATTCTAATAATCAATTTCCATATTTGCAAGTCTTTTCCTCAACTGAATTGAAATGTTCAAATAATATCGTTTATTGGTTTAATTAGCCGGTCTAAGCAAGTTCTGTGAGGAATTTTCACGAACGGATCCTGCCCTTATATGTTATAATAATATGTGTGTCTATAGGAAGTAAAATGGAAGATACTGATTTACATAGATTGCCCCGAAGGTGGCTTTTTCTGCTGCTTATTGGCTTTGTGGGCTGGACATCCGTCGTTCAGGCAGGTCAGACCGGCTGGGAGCGCCGGGAGGTTGATTGGCGGATGACCGGTGGTGCCCGTATCAAGGCCATTCGCTATCCCCGGGATAAAGCACCTTTATTTCTCGGCAAACAAGGCGGTCATCAACTAAAGGCTCCTCGCATGAAGGTGCTTGATGATAAGGCAGCAGCTCGGCGTACATTTTCTGCCCAGGATTCTACTTTTCCGATTATCGCCAGCGTCATTGAGTCGCCTCCGATAAACGGATTTATTCTCTGGATAGTTGTTTCTGCTACCGACGCTCGTTCAGGCGACTATGAACTTGATGCCGTGCCCCACAGCTCCGTAGTCGGTGACTATCTGACTGATAATCCTGAGACTGACTACATAATCGGTCTATTCGATACCGGTTCCAGTGCCCACATAATGGGCAGTATTAATGCAGCTACGGCTGGGATTGACGCAGAATATCTGACCATATACGAAGTTGAACTGATAGGCGTGACCGGCTCAGCTTCTGCATGGGTGAGCCAGCCGCTGGGTCTGTTTATCGATGGGCTTGGCGCTATCGAACCTAACGGACTTGTTCTTGATACATCGGGTATGGTCGGAGAGAGTAATGTTTCCATACTTGTTCGTCAGGGCGATGGAGGTATGTTAGAGAGGCACACTGCTGTTGGTTCACCTCTATCCGTATATTTTACCGCAGTTATTTACAACGACCGGCAGATAACCGTCATATATGATAATAACGATTTTACAGGCCCGGATATACGATTTTATGAGGACTCCGACCCCTGTATTCCGAGTTATGCGAATTCCATACCCCTGGAGCTTCGTCCCAGCGGGGCTGTGGCTGTTCAATACTTCCCTGATTTCGACCCATATAATCCCGAACCCATGAGTCCCTCAGTAATATCAGGATTTTTACCGACACAAAGTCTTTTTTTTGCATCGAGCGTGGATTTGACCCATGGAGACAAAAGTGCCATCGATAGGGATGGTTTTATGTTCGACACCGGTGCTCAGGTCACAGTTATTAGCGAGGCGATTGCTGCCCGTTTGGGTCTGAATCCTGATGCCAACGACTTTGTGGTTGAGATTCTGGATGTGACCGGCGATATAACAATTCAACCCGGCTTTTACGTTGATTCTATCGAAATCGTTGCTTCGCCTGAATGGCTCAGTTTCACTAACGTTCCGGTAATTATGCTTGATGCACCATCACCTGAAGGCGGCACGCTTGACGGTATTATTGGGATGAATCTTTTCATTGGATTTAACCTTGTCTTTCGTGGAGGGGGCCTGCCCGATATGGGCGGACACAGGATTGAATTCGAGCCAATTCCCTATCGAATCGTTGCAGACATTGCACCTGAGGATGGTGACGATAAGGTTGATTTCAATGACCTGGATGTATTCACTAAGGCCTGGCTTTCTACGCCGCAGAGCCCCAATTGGAATCAAAGAGCTAACATGGCACCATGGCCTATACCCGATGGCAAGGTCGATTTTCTCGATTTTGCCGTACTGGCGGAACACTGGCTTGAAGGTACTTTACCTTGAGCGCCGTAGCTTCTTTGAGGCTGAACATCATTTCAAGTTACAAATCAAGCAATTATTTGACATAATTACTACTTATAAATATGATTATGACATTGTTTTTTGAAGAGACTGTCAATGAGTATTGTAATTGATTTTGTATATCTGCTGGCTGCGTTGGTTTATAGCCCTAAGGTCGTATATCGTATGTTGCGGTATAAGCGCTACCGTGGCGGCTGGGGGCAGCGATTTGGTAAAATAACGCGTAAAAATCCCACAAAAAAATGTATATGGCTGCATGCTGTAAGTGTCGGGGAGGTCAATGCAGCCAGGACAATTATAAAAGAGCTTGAGGATAGATTCAGCGGTCCCCGATCGGAGTCCACCGTTAGGTGTCCTCCGCAAGGAGTCCATAGGACTGCGGAGAGGACAAGTTTTGAAATCGTGATAAGTACCACCACCGATACCGGCTATGAACGTGCGAACCATTTATTTGGCAAGAGATTACAGGTGTTTTATTTTCCATTTGATTTTTCCCGGATAATGAGACGTGCTTTCAGCAATATTCGGCCAGCGATTTGTCTTTTGATGGAGCTTGAGGTCTGGCCGAATTTTGTTGCAACTGCACGAAGATTAAAAGTCCCTGTCATTGTTATCAACGGGCGGATAAGCGATAAGAGTTTCTCCGGATACAAAATAATAAAGCCGATTGCGAAAACAATCTTCGAAAAAGTCAGTCTTATTCTTGCCCAGACAGACGAATATGCTCAGCGGTTTAAGGAAATAGGTTGTCCGAATGAAAGGGTTGTTGTTACCGGCTCATTGAAATACGATACCGCCCAGATTACCGATAAGGTTGCAGGTGCAGATGAAATTGCGAAGCAGCTAAATATCGGTAATGAAAGGTTATGGGTAGCAGGCGGCACCGGCCCTGCCGAAGAGCAAATTATACTCAATGTATTCAAGAGCTTGAAGCAGGAGAAGCAGTTCAGCGACCTGCGTCTGGTTATAGTGCCTCGTAAGCCGGAAAGATTTGATGAGGTTGCAGAACTGATAAAACAGACCGGCTTCGAGTTTATTAGATACAGCCAGGTCAAAAAATTAGCCACAGTCCTTGGGACTCCTGCCGAAAGGCATCCCTTACGGGATTACGGAGAGAACACAAAGAAATCGTCAATCGTCAATCGTCAATCGTCAATCGTTGTTCTTGGCGATACTATGGGAGATTTGCGAAAATTTTATTCGCTGGCAACTATAATTTTTGTGGGCAGGACTTTGGTTCCGATGGGCGGCTCTGATATGGCCGAGGCGGCGGCTTTGGGTAAATGCACGATATTCGGGCCACATACATTTAATTTCAAACAGACCGTTGATGCACTTTTAGCTGATGATGGTGCCATTATGGTCAAAGATGAACAGGAATTGTTAAATGCAATGCGGAAATGCCTTACTGAACCAGACTTTGCTGAGCGAATTGCCCAAAAAGGTCAAGAGGTCATTAGAAAAAATCAAGGGGCAACTGCCAAATCAATAGAGCAAATCACAAAGTT
>CAYSJK010000105.1:0-8287 GCA_964431375.1 uncultured Pirellulales bacterium | reverse complement strand
GTTGCCGGTTTGCATTTTGAATGTATGCAATGCGGAGGTTGCTGCGCCGGGCCGAGTATCGGTTATATTTGGGTAACAAGGGGAGAGATTCAACTCATTGCTGATTTTTTGAAAATTACAACGGCCGAGTTACGGCGGAAATTTTTAAAGCGTTTCGGCCTGCGGACTACTATAATTGAAGAACGCTCTACAAGGGATTGTATATTCCTGAAGGACGAAGCCGGCAAAAAAGTGTGTTTGATTTATCCGGTTCGGCCGAACCAGTGCAGGACCTGGCCTTTCTGGCCAAGCAACTTGAAAAATCCCGACACCTGGAACGAGACAGCCCAAAAATGTCCAGGTATCAATCGAGGTAAACTCTATAGCTTCGAGCAAATACAAAAAATAAAAAAGACAAAGGGAAAGCCACAGAGGCCACAGAGAACACAGAGGTAAAAAATATCCACGAATTAACACAAATAGCCACAAAGACACAAAGTCACAAAGAAAAGAGAGAATTAGTTGATTGGTTAATTAGTGATTTGTTAATGGAGTTTGGAATTGCTTTGCTTCACTTGCAATGATTTATGACTAAACTTCGTGTCCTAGAGCCTTGGTGGCAAAAGAAGAAAAAATGGTTGGAAAGTGAAAAGTAAAAGTCGGCTCCAAAAAAAAAGTAGCTGAAGTCTATGGCTGGCTGGATTCGCAGATTTCAAATAACAGCGACTTGGCAGGGCGGTGTAATGTCTGCGGACAGTGTTGTGTTTTCGATAATTCTGCTTCTGAGCAGAGTTTTGACCATCGTTTATTTCTCACCACACCGGAATTGATGTATCTGACAGCGAATATAGGCGCCGAAGGCATAAAGCCGATGCTGACAAGCCGTGGTTCGACTCCGCTCACCACAAGATGTCCGTATAATATTGACGGCAAGTGCAGCGTTTATAAATATCGTTTTGTCGGTTGTAGAATTTTTTACTGTAAGGGTGATTCCGCCACACATCTGGCGGATAAAAAAGATTTCCAAAGCCGATTAAGCGAATCGGCTCTTAAAAAATTCAAATCACTCTGCGAAGAGTTCGGAATTGATTATCACTATATCGATTTAGCAACCGCACTAAACAAAACCCCCAGTAAAACTGGGGGCTAAAATTTTTGAGATTGCCGCGCCCCCTGCTTTCTTGCGAAAGCAAGAAGGGTGCTCGCAATGACATTTAATATTTGTCAATCGGTAGGGAAATGCTGTTTTGGGGGTCGCGAAGATTGATGTATTTTGCACCGCCTAAAAGCGAGCCGTACTCTTTGTAGTATCCGTAAAGCTTGGCAAGCTTTTCCTCATCGGTAGCTTCCAGATGTTGCTGCCAGGTGCCGAATTCAGCTCCCCATATAATTTCCGTGTTGTCTTTTGTGTAAAGAAGGATATGCGGCTGGCGTTTGTTTTCCCGGCCATTGAAGTTACTTATATCTATCTGAGCGATTTCATAAAGCAGCGGCTTGTCAGGCGTGACAGATTTGTCCATTAGGGCAAGCGCTGCCAATACGGTTACAGCAGCGGCGAGGTCTTCTCTTTCAAATACCTTTCCCGCGGCAGGTGTTTTGGTCACCGAAATGCCCCTGACCTGAACAATCGGCAGATTCGGCATCGGCACAAAATCGAGCACGACTGAATCAGAATCAACGTAAAATTCACTAAAGCCGGATTTGACCATAGCCAGAGGTTTCCGCCATTGCCCGTTTATGCGGATGCTATCGTGTGTGGTTTGCACTTTTATTTTGTCCAGCCAGCCTACAGATGCCAGATTTTCTACAATTAATTGCGCGGCTTTTTCATCGAGCTCGATATACTTATAGCCAGCAGCAGCAAAAATTTTTGTTTTTAGCTCTGGAGTTACCCATCCAGGCACATCTTCCAGAACTAAAGGGCCGGTCTCGACCGGCTTGATTGACCTTACATACTTTTGAGCAAAATAAAGAGCTGCAATCACCGCTGCGACGAGACAGACCGCCGCCAGAACTTTCAAAATGCTCATTAAGCTCGGCAGGCGCAGAGCCAGCTTTTGCCTTTTCCTTTTTTGGGAGGCTCTGTATTTAAATGATATCCTTCCGGTCTTTTTTTTTGTTCGTTTTCTTCTGGCCACGGCTATCTTTTATTGCTTATCGCCCGATTGAAGGAAGATTCGGTGCTATTGTTTGCCAATGCAGCTTCGATGATTCTTACGCACAGCTTACTCATTGAAATCCCCACCTTTGCTGCTGCTTTGGGCAAAAGTGAGTGTGTAGTGAAACCCGGGATAGTATTGACCTCAAGGGCATAAGGAATTTTGTCATTGCCCAGGATAAAATCAACTCTTGCAAAATGCCGGCAGCCGAGCGTATTGAAACAAGTCAGTGCTGCTTTATTGATTTTTGCAGTCAACGTTGGGTCGTTAATCGTATCGAATAAGTATTCAGTTTGCTCATCTATATATTTTGCGTGATAATCGTAAAAACCGCTTTTGCTTCGAATCTCTATAATCGGAAGCGCCTGGTTTTCCAGAATTCCGACGGTTATCTCCCGGCCGTGGATGAATTCTTCAATCATACAATCGCCGAATTCACTTAAGCACTTCTCCGCAGCCACAATTGCTGACGTTGGATTATCTGTGATAGTAACGCCGATAGCGCTTCCCTGTTTTACCGGTTTTACAACAAACGTATCTGCCGGGGCTACGGCAGGGCCTACGCCCTGACGAGCAAGCTGGTTCAGTCTGCTTTGGAGATTTTCTTTATTGGCGGTAAATTCAATTGCCGCAGGAGTTGCTACGCCGGCTTCGGTAAAGGCCTTTTTGCTCGCTATTTTGTCAAACGCCAGCTTGCTCGCTGTTGGTGCACTGCCAGTATAGATGAGTTCTTTGTCTTCGAGTATCTGCTGAATCCGGCCGTCCTCACCGAATCTGCCGTGAAGCGCGATAAAGAACACATCAATATCGCCGTCTTCGAGGATACTTAAATTGTCCGGTTGAATATCGGCGGTTACTACATCCAGGTGAGCTTGTTGTAACGCCTGGGCGATGCATCGGCCGCTTTGAATACTGATATCGCGCTCCTCGCCTATGCCACCCATAAGAACAGCTGCTTTTAATGGTTCGGCTTTGCTCACCACAAGTTTGTTGTTTTCTGTTTTCAATTCACTGTGACTGGTTAAATGGTTATTGGTAACTGGTAACTTGTAAAATAGTTTTCATTCGACAATTGTTACTTCTCAGTTTCCTGCTTACATTTACGTAAATACTTGATATATCCATTTAGTTTCTTTAAGACCATATAGCCTACTTTCTTTAATTCATCGAGTTGTTCCAAATCAGCATAACTTTCGTCAATAGAGGTGTTAAGGTCATCTATCAATTCTTTTAATGAGCCTCTTGATTGCCTTAAAAACTGGATGTTTTCTTGATAATGGAATCTGCCGTGCCCTTCGGCAATACAGTTAGTCAAAGAAAGGGCAGCACGGCGCATCTGACTTGTTAAATTATACTTCTCATACTCTGGCAGTTCCTTAGCTAATCTATATATTTTTTTCCTGAACTCTCTTGCTGCTTTATATACCTCCAAATCTTCAAAAGTTTTATATTCGATAGTTTCTGATTCTCCTCTCATTTTTAACACCCAGAGTAGCCAATTACCAATAACTAATTACCAAGCGCTTACTTCCAGATTTCGATTTCAAGTTCCAGCTCGATATCGAACTTTTCTTTGACTCTCTGTCTCACGGCTTCTATTAATCTCATAACATCTCGGCTTTCACAGCCTTTTTGTGCGATAATGAAATTGGCGTGTTTCTCGCTGACAACGGCTTGGCCGATTTGCAGCCCTTTAAGCCCGGCCCTGTCAATCAAAGCGCCGGCAGAGACACCTCTTTGATTTTTGAATATGCAGCCGGAATTCTTTGTATTTAACGGTTGATTGTTCTTTTTATAAATCCAGATTTCCTTTATCGTTCGCATGATTTGTTCGGGGTCGGCAGAGACCAGCTGCATCTGAGCGTTCAGGATAAACTTTGCAGTGATATTTGAATTGCGGTAGTCAAACATCAATTCGGGCTTGCACTTCTCGAAGGTCTTTCCCTGGCTATCCATAAGAGTAACCGTTTCAACGGCTGCGCCAATATCTCCGAAGTTGCCTCCCGCATTCATTTTTACAGCCCCACCAACTGAGCCGGGTATGCCTGTCAGAGCCTCCAGGCCGGAAAGTCCTTTTTGCACACAGGTTAGAACCAGCTTGGCCAATTCAGCACCAGCCCAGGCGGTAACCTGCTCACCGTCGAACTGCATCTGTGCGAACTCCTCCGTTTCAAGCTTTATAACCGCCGCCCGCAGGCCCTCGTCGCTGATTAGCAGATTTGAGCCAAAGCCCAATACGTAAATCGGAATTTTGTTTTCATTGCAGCGATTGACCACTTCCCTGAGCTGTTCGACGTTTCTCGGCCTGATAAAATAATCGGCCGGACCACCCAGACCGTACCAGGTGCATTTCGCCAACGAATATTTCGTTTCAACTATTTGCTCTAAGCCACTGAATATATTCATCTGCTACCTTCCAAACGTTGCCGGCGCCCATAGTAACAACTAAGTCGCCCGGAGTTACATTTTCCTTTAGATAATCGCAAATGGCTCCAAAGCCATCAATAAAAAGCGCTTCTGTTCCGTTAGCTCGAATTTTCTCGACCAGAATTTGCGAGTTAATTTCTTTTTTGGCCGCCTGTGAATCCCTGACAAAGTAAATCTCAGGCACAATCGTTATATCGGAAAGCTTGAAGCTTTCGGAGAAGTCATTAAGCAAAAATCTTGTTCTGCTGTACTGGTGTGGCTGAAAAACACACCAGATTCGCCTCGGTTGATACCTTTGGCGTATCGCCTCTAAAGATGCCCTGATTTCAGTCGGATGATGGGCGTAATCGTCGAGGACGGTGATTTGGCGGTACCTGCCTTTTAGCATCAGCCGGCGGTCGATACCGGTAAATTCCGGCAGCAGATTGAGTACCTGTTGGGCATCCAGCCCGATGTTAACAGCCATAGCTGTTACTGCAAGGGCGTTTAGGATGTTGTGCGTGCCCGGCAGAGAAATTTTCGTCGCTCCCAACAGCTTGCTATTATGATAGACGTCAAAAACATAAAGTCCATTATTTAGCTGAAGGTCCTTAGCATAGAAATCGCAATTTTCATCGAGTCCGAAGGTTTCACATCGCAGGCTGGCGGGTAATTGCCGGATGACCTTTGCCACGTTTGCATCCCGGCCGTTGGCAATTAGGGCGCCATCCAGCATAACTGCCAGAGCAAACTGGCCGAAGGCATCAACTATTTCGTTCTCATCCTTGTAGTAGTCCAGATGGTCGGCCTCGATATTGAGTATGCAGGCGGTTCTGGGCTTTAAGTTCAAAAAGCTTCGGTCGTATTCGCAGGCCTCAGCCACGAAATATTTACTGTTACCAACACCGGAAGTACTTCCCAATTGGCTGATTTCAGCACCGATGATAAAGTTTGGGTCGATGCCGGCTTGTATTAGCAGATAGATGAGCCAGCCGCTGGTTGTACTCTTGCCGTGAGTGCCTGCCACCGCAATCCCATCGTAGCAGTTCATCCCGACCCCTGCGGCAGGGGCGGGATTCATCAGCTCTCCGAGCATCTGGGCATATTTATAAATCTTCAGGCCTTTTTTGCGTGCCAGTTTCAATTCGGGATTATCCTGGTTAATAGCTGCTGAGATGACGACCGCATCTGTTTGAGGGTCGAGATTTTCAGCGTTATGGCCGATTTTTATGTCAGCTCCTGACTGGCAGAGCTTATCAATGACGCTGCCTGGCGTCTGGTCTGAGCCGGTTATAACCGCTTTGTTTTTCATTAAAAGCTGGGCAAGGCCGCTCATACCGATACCGCCGGCACCGATGAAGTGAAATCTCCTGCCTGCTACGCTCACCTTTTTCCCGCTGTTTACAATTTCGTATCTATGAACCGCTTTTATTTTCTTTGGATAAGTTCGTATGTTCGCCTGGTCCATAGCGTCCTTTCTGCGCCGATTCTTCCATAGCAAAGACGTCGATAGTTTAGCACAGAAACAGGACAAAGAAAAGAAAAAAGACCAGGTTGTACTGAGCTACTTTTGCGGCTCATCAGGAATATACTCAAGCAGGTCTCCGGGAGTGCAGTTCAATACCTTGCACAAACTGTTCAAAGTGGAAAAGCGAATCGCTCGTGCCTTATTGGTCTTGAGGATAGAAAGATTATTGACCGCCAGTCCTGTTGCTTCAGACAAGTCCTTCAGCTTCATCCGCCGGTCTAAAAGCACGTAATCTAATCGAATGTTAATCATCTGCAATCTCCTTTCAGACCAGCGTTTTTGACTCTTCGATAACCGGCATAACTCGCCGGAGAATGACACCAAGGGCCACGATTATTAGAATTTTAGCAGTCAATGGTACTACTTGTGGTTGAATGAGCAACAAGTGCCCAGAACCAAATTTTTCCATCAGACTGGCATGTAAAATGTAGTATCGCGAAATAGCTTGGCCTATGACAACAACCGCATACACGTATAGAATTTTGTCTGCACATCGCAGAAGCCAACGCGGCCTATACTCAGTTTCAAGTATGTATCTGATTAGCTGCCCTACGACCAGAACCAATAATCCGGTAAAGACGAAGTCGAAGACAAACACTGACGATGCGTATAAGAAATTTTCATTAGTATAAGGCCAGTCTAACGAACCCGCTGCGTCGGAAACCGCCAGGATACAAAGTACAAACAGCAAAAACCAGATACCGCCTCCGATGATAAGTACCCATCCAATGACTCGGGCTGCGATATAGTACAATCGCAGCAATCCCCTGTTTTTTTCAATAAATTCGTTCATTTGAGTTACCCTTTCAAAATTGATGTTTACTATTATCATATAATTATATACGATTATCATTATATTGTCAACCAAAAAAATAAATTTTTTTGAATATTTTATTTTCCGTGGAGTAAGGAAAAAACGTGGAATTCTGGCAGTAAATACAGTTTTAAATGCGAATATTATCTCTTACACGATGCCCTCATGAATTTTATCAAAGCGATGGGAGTGATATTATGAAGATTTACCATTGGGCTTCGGCGTAGGGGCCTATATAGCCGGTCGGCTTTAGTTTGGGGCGGGATTTGATAATGGCTTCAGCGATTGCAATGTCGCTTTGTTGGGTGATTTTGATATTCGAAAAGTCTGTTTCAACAATCGATACCTTATGACCCAACGCCTCGACAAGCTGGGAATCATCGCTGATTTTATCTTGTTCTGAATTCTTTAGATTCACGTATGCCTTTTTCAGTAGTTTTGCCTCAAATACCTGCGGTGTCTGGGCCTCGTAGAGACCTGTTCGGTCAACGGTTTTGATTATCGTATTGTTTTTTACCTGTTTTATAGTTGCCGTGATAGGGCAGGCTAAAATTGCGGCACCTGTTTTGGCAGCAGTGGTGATGACTTTTTCAACCCACTCTTTTGTTACGCAGCATCGCACGGCATCGTGGACAGCAATAAGCTCAATATCATCTTTGATAAGCTCCAGCGCCTTGCCCACAGTTTCGAAGCGTTGAACGCCGCCGAAAAATATTTTTACATTGAAGAATTTAAGATTCGTGCCCCACTTTACGTTCACCAGCTCCTCGTCTTCTTCAGGGATACCCAGCAGAATCTGTTTTACATCGTCTCGGTTGTCGAATAGCTCGATGCTTCGCAGAAATGCAGCTCTACCGGTTACATCGACAAACGGCTTTTTTCTCTTTCCGCCAAACCGGCTGCTGGAGCCAGCGGCACATATAATCGCAGCAACATTTTTACTCATAAATAATACCCCTGTTCTGCTTTATTTTTGATTTTGCTTTATTGCCCCGGTGCTACTTTTCCAGTCGTATCAGGACTGGTTTTGGCCGCACCTTCTTTTTAAAATCGAAGGTTTCCACCGAAACATCTTGTTTGACTTCTTTATAACCGGCGCAACTCGCGTGCAGTATATATTCTCCCGGTTCTGTATAGAAGTATATTCCCTGGGCTGAGTTGACGATTGGCTTAATCGGGCCGGTGCTGCCTTGTAGCCAGACGTTCACTGCTGTCAGCGGAACCCCGTTTTCGTCGAGTATCATTAACTGCAGAGGTACTTTCCCAAGTTCAGGAGTGTCAGGGAGATCAATATCAAGGTTTTTTTGTTCACCTTCTGCCAGTTTGAACTCAAGCAGTGCACCTTCGTCTATGAGCATATTGCCGCCAACCAGATACTCTCCAGCAGGCAGATTGTCGAGT
>CAYSJK010000104.1:5887-8519 GCA_964431375.1 uncultured Pirellulales bacterium | reverse complement strand
CTCAGGCGACAAATCCACCTTAATCATGCGCCCAGTTTTTGGGGAGTATTATAGGGTAAAGCTAATCCAAACCAGACAACACGAAGTATTCGGGAATGGCTTAGGGTTGGAAGTATAATTGAAGACCAAGATGATCATACAATAACCCCTCCTTGGAGACCACGTCATCACTTTCATGACCCAATTCGCAATGCCGGTTTGGATAACCATACTGACTATCCTGACTGGGATGCTCCGGGCTGGTCGAGTTGGCTTCCACTTGGTGAATCTGCTTTGGTTTGGGCGACTACTGAACATAGTTCATATGAACCGCACAATAATCATGATAAGTGGGGCACAGCAAGAACTCTTTTCTATAAATCGTTGAAAGATTCAGATAAGACGGTGCGCGAGCAATATTTAGCAGAATCTCTTCTGAAATTGGGTTGTGTTTTGCATCTCATAGAGGATATGGGAGTCCCGGCACATACAAGGAACGATTTTCTTTATGGGCACTACCGGTCCGTTTACACCCTTGATTGGGGTAACCCGTTAGAGGGTTGGGTTGAAGACCGGATTATAGCCAATAATAACCAGAGTCCCTGGTCAGGCACCGGGCCTGTTGTTTTCGACAAATTATCTAAATATTTCGATACCGATGTATACGATGGCAATTATCTCGGTAATGGCATTTTACCGCCAGAAGACCTCTGGGGCCTTGCTGAATGTACCAACTATCAGTTTCTATCCTTAAGCACGGTCTTCGGCTGCTCAGGCGTTAAATATCAATTTCCACACCCTGTAAAAGAGCGTATAGCAACACCAGCACTGGTAGAATATATCATAGATGGTAACGACATACGAATGAAGTTATATTTCAACGGCTCGAATTATTGCGTTCCCCATCTTGCACGGTACTCATACACATATTACAAGAAGACCATTTGGGGTGGTGAGGAAGCTGTAGTAGATAGTACAAACACTACAGATGATGTAAATGTGTTTGAAGACTACGCTTATATTACGATTCCACGGACTATCGATTACGCTACGGGCCTGATTAACTATTTTTTCCGTGGACGACTAAACGTCGAGCCGAACTGGACAGACCCAAACATCGTAGAGCTTGTCATAACCAACGACTCAAATAATTCAGGCATCGGGCAAACCATAAAGGGCGGTACGTTTGAGCTTTATTGGGATGACGTAAACGACACCAGAACGCAGATAGACTCTGCCTATATTACATTCACGCCGGAATGGACCTCGGCCGGCACTTTGCCCAACGATGCCGGCCTGACAGAACTGAACGCACAGTTTGCCCCACCAGCAGAAGTAGTAAAGAAGTATATAGTAGTTTACAGAGGTAATATTTGTCAGGACCCAGCTGACCCTGACCTTGATGACCCGGAAGCTATAGCAATACATGTTATTCCTAAATTTGTAGCGGTAGCAGGGTCTTGGTGGGCACAAAAAAGTGTTTGGATACTCGATGCCGGAGGCAATCTGCTTTGGACATACAATACAGGCGCTACGACACGCGGTATCGAGGTTAGTGCTTCGGGCGATGTCTATGTCGTAGGGGAACGAAGTGGCGGAAAGAACATCTGGAAGCTTAATAGCTCTGGCGAACTCATCTGGGATTATGATACAGGAAGTGATACCTTATATGATGTTGCAATTACTAAATTGAATAATATTACTTACGTTCATGTAACAGGAACTGACAGTGGTGGAGACTGTATTTGGAAGTTACGTGACCTCGGCGATTCGGTTGAATTGGTTTGGAAACGTAGTTGGGTCGAAGGCGTAAATGAAGGATTTGGCATTGCAGCTAATGACAATTCAGGTAACGTATATATAGCAGGCGAATGGGCTCCTGATCCTGAATTAGTAAAAAACGTTCTTGCATACGATAGTTCTGGTGGTTTTCGTTACCATCAGGATGCCGGTTCCAGAGTATACTGCATTGCGGTTGATGATTCAGATGATTATTTCTATTTTGGAAAGAGCGCATGGCTTGGGGAAAATTGTGTTTACAAATATACCACCGAATGTGTGTTTGTCTGGGAATGGGGCAATAATGTCGCAACTAATGTGAAAGGAATTGCTGTCGATAGGTCAGGTAATGTTTTTGTAGTAGGTGAACGGATTTTGGATAGGAGTGTCTGGAAGCTTAATAGCTCTCACACTTTAGTCTGGGATTATGACACAACAACTGATGCAGAAGGTGTTGCACTTGATAGTTTAGGTGGAATCTACATAGCAGGAACGCTGGGTAATTATAGCGTTTATAAGCTCAATAGTGCCGGACAATTCGTTTGGGGGTGGGATGGTGGTGGGCCAAGTGTTGCTTATGCTGTTGCAACTAATATATAATTAAAATGACTTGTTGCGGTAAAAAAAAACAAGTTTTTTCAAAGCTGTGAGCTTGTCACCTTGGGTCTGGTACGGGGTATAGTGCACGGATTTTGACCTTGCCGCTTGTGCCTACTCCGGGGCCTGGATAGACGTCGCTTCTGTCGAGTATGGCCATAACCCTTTTCTGTGGGCCGTTTTCGCCGATACGAACGAGTATATAGGCCGTAAAGACGTCGCTTCGCACAGTAACGAGATTGCTGATGCGTGAGAAAATTACATCCCGCTCCTCGAA
>CAYSJK010000104.1:4697-5787 GCA_964431375.1 uncultured Pirellulales bacterium | reverse complement strand
AACCACGGGGCGGTATTGATATTTATCCGGCCTTTGACCCTGGTTTCGTTCGGGTCGTTCCCGGAGTACTCTGCCGGGTCGAAAACAGTCAGATAATTAAAGAGCTGCTGGAAAGCCGCACTTCGCAAATTAAGCCGTACTGCATCTTCGGAAGGCTCTGCTGAGTTAAGCTGAGCGCCAATTGTGTCTTCCGGTTCGGTATTGTGCCCAATAGTGAGCACTCGTGCAATATCACCCACCGTAACAAACGACTCCATAGAATGGGCAAGATTGTAGTTCTTTTTTGAACCTCCACCATTAGGGCCACCCAACGAACCGATATTGTTAAAATCTTGAACCATTTCCTGGTATACAATGTTCCAGTTATTGTCTGGCCTTGAATAATAACCGTACATGTCGATCGACGGGTTCCAGCTAAACCATTCATTTACGGTCACTTGCCTGTCAAGACAAATGTTTTTACCTCCAATATTCATAGTTAGTTCAATGTTACTCCGTCTTACTTCGTACGTACCTGCTCCTTCTCCCGGTATATATCGATAATCTGCCAGTTTCAAATTGTTGTCAATTTTGCCCTTACCCCCTATTATCAAATCATAAACACCAAACACTTCTGAGGCACCAAAGGTGTTGGTTATTACAAATCGGTCATCAGCCGATATCACTTTGCCGCTTAGGTCTATTTGTTTGCCTAAAGGGCGAAGGGCCAGCTTAAAATCATCCAGAGAAATATCCACATCAAACGGATTATAAAGCTCAAGTACATACAAAGACTCATTATTTGGGTCCGAAGTGCTTATCATAAATGCTATCTCGCTTATAAACGGCTGCACCTCAAAACCATAATATCCGCCCCCATAATCAAGAACTGTTACCTCGTTATCACTATCGCGAAAGTCAATCAAATTTACCGCTGTTTGTGCGGCTTTTTCTATGGCGTCATACCCAGCGAAGCCGGCGTCAAAAAAACCCGCAAGTATAGCAAAATATAATGATTTTATCTCGTCCTGAACTGCTCCATTAACGTTATTTACGTTAACCATCTTTAACCCCTGTGGGTTGATAATCCGGTCCATATTATAGGTGGTCG
>CAYSJK010000104.1:0-4597 GCA_964431375.1 uncultured Pirellulales bacterium | reverse complement strand
TTACTGCTTGTTATATCCGGTATAATTACCCATTTCGAGTCAGCTACACCATCTCCATCGGAATCGGCATTAGCATCTTCCACAATATTCGGCTGATAATCATCAAGAATCTCTGCCTGCAAATCCAGGGCATTTACGTCTAACCTTCTATAAACATCGCTTATCTGTCGCCATTTATAATAGGTTCCATCCTGGTATGGCTCAAGGCAGGCCAGCCAGGCATTATTAACATCAGGATAGTCGTAGTATTCCTCATTTGCATCTGGAACATCCGAAATCAATTTCTGTGATATCTTTGCGATGACTGTTTCCACTGCCAGATTCAGCTCTTTGTTTTCCGATACGGCAGAAGTTGCTATTTTGTCCAGCCGGCTGACCATAAGGAACAAAACCCCAACAATAGCAAGCATGCTCGTCAGGACCACGGTCAGAATAAGGGCTGACCCCGCAAAATTGCTTTGTCTGTATTGCTTTTTATTTGCCATTTTTCTGCCGTCGTCGAAAACTACAAGCTAATTGTCTAAATAAACAATATGCGTAAAAGTCCTGCCGCCTTTCATTATGGCCCTGGAATCGTATAACGTGAAAGTTAATTTCAGGGCCTTGGGCCAGTACTGCTGTGGCGTATCAGGCGTCCAATATACCCAGTAATAATCTAACGGTTCTTTTGCATCTACAACCTCACGTGGATAGCCACCTTTCTTTGGATTTTCAAGCCCGTACCACGATAGCGGATTGTCCGTCCACTCAATTTTGATTTCGCCGGCGTTTTGGCTCATCAGGCTTCCGAGATAATCAGGCGGATTTATCGATACCGGATTGGCAATAATATCATTGGGGTCCTCAAAATCGTCCTCAATATCCGGCAAATTTGCTCTACATTCCGAATAACTAATATTGCAGCAATCGGCAGGCATGGGGTCTATGTCTAATTTGGGGGTTAGCAATATTACGTCCCTTGCTAATTTCCAATGGCTCACAGGTATAGTAGATGTGTTGCCCACAGAAGTTAAATCATGACCAAAATACACTCTCGCTATATTACTTTTTACATCTGGTTCAATCCATGATTGAAAATCACCTGTGCAGAAATAGTAAAGTCTGTCTGCTCGGAAATCAAACGAGTCCAAATCCTCCTCATATTCTTTTCTGTTTTGAAGCTCACAGTACAGTATCAAATATCCATCCTTCTGCAGGCCCTGAAAATCGGCGTTGAGCTGGTTGGTAATGACTCGCAGTTTCTGCATAATCTCTGCATTTGCCAGAGCGGTGCGATACGAATCCACACTGACACTAAAAATCACGCTGGCAAAAGACAGAATCATTGCCAGAATCCCAATCGCCACCAGAAGCTCAATTAATGTAAAGGCCTTTTTCATTTTCTTCCTGCTACTAAGTCACGAAGACACCAGGTTTCAGCCGATTGTATTAATTCATATTTTTTCGTGTCTTTGTGGCTGAATCCAGAGCTAAAAACTTATTTCCGTCTGATATACTGCTATGCAGGGTTTTCTGCCGCCACCGAAGGGTGGCGGAACAACCCAGACAAAATTGCCACCCTGCCAGGGGCTGTTAAGCTTGATTATGTCCTGCTGCTCGGTAGAGCGCTTTATCACTCGATATATTTGCCCCGTAGTGTTTTCCACTATTGTATAACCGTCATTTATCCAGTTTACTTTACCGGCTTCTGTTATCTGAAGCTCGTAGCTGCCACCAGGCCCGGAAACACCAACCTGAACCGGCTTTGGATAAGGGATTGCTGCGTTAATATTAAATGGGTTAGCTGGATCGCGATATTTTGTACCAGCACCTGCTTTCCTGCTGACAAAAACCGTTACCAGCACACCGGATACATCTACCCGCCTGCAAAGAGCTGACCAGAAATACTGTTTGTTTGTCGTTGTTATTGTCGATGGATAAGCGAATTCGTCCGCGCTGATACCCGTTCCAAAGATTGTTTGGTTATTTGTTGTTAGGTCGCCAAAATTAACGCCGAATAGTTTTATTTTTGCAAAGGCCTCATCCGCAGCTACCACTGCAACGGTGCGCTCGGTGGCTATTGTCGAAAAATGAATGCCTGCAACAAATGTCCCCCCTATAAAAATCATACCAATAGCAAGCGTACCGACGGCCAATAAGACCTCAGTCAAAGAAAAACCGCTGTTATTACGCTTTTTTCTCATAGCTTAATCAGTCCTGCGAAACTATCGTCCCCATATAAGGATTTATATAGATTTTGTCAGCAACCACTCTAACTAGGTAATCTGACCAGGCCCTGCCTCTTTCATAGGCCTGCTTAAATTCATTCTTATCGTAAATAATAAAATCTCTTCGGCTTGGCTCTTCATACAAACCAAGAATTTGATAGTCATCCTGAATAAACATACCCAAACCGTATTTATTGATGTTGTATGCCGAGTTGAACACATCGTCCATCGATATCTTTTTAGGGACGTCATTGTCTGGCTGATATACTCCGTCTTTGTTTCGAACCCGAACGTCGTGTATAATCAACTTGCCGGACGTAGAAAAAATAACCGAAAAAGAAGTGGCGTTACTAAGCTCAGAATCCTCATCAATATCGCCGTTGTCAGCAATACTGCTGATATCTATAACACCCACTGTATCAGGGAGTTTTATTGGTTTTAGACCTTCGACCGCTCTGAAACCAATGGTAAGGTTGTCCATTTTTTGGGGCTCTTCGTGTATTATGAAAGTCATATATTGAGGAGCTTCGAGGAAGCCATCAAGAGGTCTTGTCAAATCTCGCGACAAACATGCTTTTTGGAATCTTATACCGGCGTATTTTTGCTCTTTCATTGCTATAGTGCGGGCGCTCGATAATGCCGCGCTTACCATGCTTCTTGCACCGCCTTCAGTCTCAAAAGACTTCATAAAAGCACGCACTGCAGGAACACTAAGGCTGACAAGCAACGCTATGACAGCTATGATGACTGACATCTCAATTAATGAAAGACCGGATTGTCGCAATTTATTATTCATTGTTTCGCACAAACTCGAATATCAAATTTCGAAATCCGAATATCGAAATCCGAGACAGTATCAAATTACCGAAATACAAATGACCAAAACGTTTGTTTTGAAAATTTGGACATTTGAAAATTCGAATTTGTTTCGTGCTTCGTATTTCGAATTTCGGATTTATACTACTCATTATTCTCTGTCCTCTGTCCTCTGTCTTCCGTCATTTGTTACTAATATCGTCAAGATTATCATGTTCTCTGTCGGGACCAGCCGATGAAAGCCACGGAAAATTTGTGTGGTTTGGGTCGTATATGTAATTCAGTACTATGCCCCAAGAGTCATATATTTCCGGCGGCGAATCGACAGCACCGTATTTATTCTTTATTGCAGAATCGTCAAGCTTCTCCAGTATCACTCGTGAGCTTGGTATCCGATTAAGCTCTGTATAAAGTTTTTCACAGTTCAAATTAGGGTCTTGAGTATCTGCCATTGGAAATTCATTCTCAAAGTCCTTATATTCCTCCAATGCACTCTCCAGTAGTGTAATTGTAGCCTTGGTAGCTTTCTCTTTGGCCTTCGTATAGATGCTGGAGGCGATACCGATTACCATCGTGGCCAATAGTGCAATTACAGCCAGGACAATCAGTATCTCAACAAGTGTAAGACCAATTCTGTTTTTTAATTCAGGATTCATAGTTCGCTTTTGATTCAATTCTCAACTCTCCCATTACTTCCGAGAGCATCGAGGTTCATTCGCCAGAGGCGAAATCCGGTATCGAGTATCTAAAAGTTAGTAATGTCGTCGTTTGTCCCGTAACGACCATCCACCCCCGCTGAAATCAGTATGTATGAATCGGGCCTGTGAGGCCACGCTATTGTTACCTTTGGGTCTATGACCTTATATTCTCGACTGTAGAAGTACGCGATGTCAGCGCCAAGCGGATGCGGTTTACTGCTTCGGTAACCGTTTGAAGTCAAAGGCCCTAACCGAATAATAGGATAATCGTCGAACGCATTGTAAATCCGGTCCGGCATCAATACCAGTTCATCCATCGTCTTGCTGGAAGTATTTGCCTTGTAATAAAGAATTGGAGCCCCTGCCATAGCGACTTTACCTGTGGAAAACCTTATCTGTCTTACGCTGAAGACATCACAAAGCACATACGTATCCGGATTTAATTGATAGGTACCTATGCCTACGCGAGTATCTTTAAACAATCCATCTCCCTTGACGCTGACACCAAGCTTAAAAACATTTGCTGTCGAAAGTTCAAGATAACGGCCCTTACGCTGGCTCAGATTGTAATCGTTGGGGCCGGGAGGGTAAGGGGGGTACCATGTTGGGTCGGTTGCATTCAGGAATGTTGAATTTGGATGAAATCCCAGCAAGTCTCGTCCGAAAAGCGCCTCAGCTAATTTTTGTGCACCGCAATAATCACCGGGTCCGGGCAGCACATTCCAGTTTGAAGGAGGATAGTCACCGTAATCATTTTTGAAAGCGGTCAGGGCGAGGTCTATCGTGGCAAACTGTGCCTTTTGCTTTGTCTCCTTCGCGGCATTCTTTACCGAAGTTAGAGTTGGTATAAGCACTCCTACCAGTAGCGCAATTATC
>CAYSJK010000103.1:0-8538 GCA_964431375.1 uncultured Pirellulales bacterium | reverse complement strand
TGCGGAATTACTTATATTCCAAAGAGTGGCTGAAAATAAAAAAGGCAGATGCAATGGTAATAAGCGTCGGTAATATAACAACAGGGGGAACAGGTAAGACTCCGCTTGTTATATGGCTTTGCAAAAATTTACAGCAGGAGAAAATCCCTTGCGCTATCCTGACCAGAGGATATAAAACACAAACGAAAGGGCAAGGGACGAGAGACGATAGACGAGAGACGAAAATTGATGAGCCGGCAATACTCAGCGAAATGTGTCCACAAGCTCAAGTGATAATCAATCCTGACCGTGCTGCAGGAGCAAAAGAGGCGGTGAATAGATTCGGCGCCAAGCTGTTGATTATGGACGATGGGTTTCAACACCGCCGATTGGCGAGAGACATCGATATTATAACAATCGATGCAACGCGGCCCTTCGGTTACGATAGGCTGCTACCGGCGGGGTTGTTAAGAGAGCCGGCAAATTCCCTAAAAAGAGCTGATGCTGTTATTGTTACAAGAAGTAATCAGGTCTCTGAATCCCGCCTAAACAAAATCGAAGCGAAAATTCAAAAGGTTAAGCAGGATATGATAATCGCAAGGGCTGTACATTCGCCGGTCTGTGCAAAAACTACAGACGGTAAAGAAATCAGTATTGAGCGGCTAAAGGGCAAAAAGATATTTGCCTTCTGCGGGATAGGTAATCCGGATGCTTTTATAAATACGATAGGAGAGCTCGGGGCGAAAATAGTCGGTTCAAAGATTTATGACGACCATTATCAATACGCCGACAAAGATATTGCTAATATATGCGGAGAAGCTACAAACCTTAAGGCAGATTTGATACTGACAACACAGAAAGACTTCAGCAGATTGCCAATAGAAAAATTGAGAACAGATATACCCTTTGTATATCTGGCAATTGAGTTAAAAATAATCAGCGGAGAGGATGCAATAACACGATTGATTAAAAACGTTTTGGCAGGTAAAATGGTGGAAAAGTAATAAAGCTAAGCGTGTGCATTTATGTATGAAAAACTGCTAAAAACCGCTAAGGAGCTTGGCTCTCCGAAGGTGCTGGTTGTGGGCGACTTTATGCTGGATGTGTATATCTACGGCGATGCACTAAGAATAAGCCCGGAGGCGCCGGTGCCAGTTCTGAAAGTCTGCAGGACAGAGTACAGCTGCGGCGGAGCGGGTTCTGTGGTTGCTAATTTATCTGCTTTGGGAGCGGTGCCGATTTGTCTGGGAGTCATCGGAGACGACTCGAACGGAAAAATTCTTTTGGGAAAACTTGCAAAGATGGGCGCTGATATCAGCGGATTGTTTGCCGTGTCGGGCAGACCCACCATCAGTAAACAAAGACTCATAGGTCTTGCACAACATCGTCATCGTCAGCAATTGATAAGGATGGACGAGGAATCGGCGGAGCCGCTGGCTGATGAACAATATGAAAAAATCTTACAAGTGTACAATGAAAAAGTGAAACAATCAGATATTGTTTGTCTGCAGGATTATAATAAGGGCCTGCTTAGCGCATCAGTGTGTAAGCAAATGATACAAAAAGCGGCGCAAGCGAACAAAAAAGTCCTCGTTGACCCATCGCTAACCAGCGACTATTTAAAATATGTCGGAGCCACAGTTATTACGCCGAACCGTAAAGAGGCATCAGCAAGTGTCGGTTTTGAGATAAGGACTGAAAACGATGCAGCCAAGGCGGCAGAGGAGCTTGCCAATAAATTAAAACTCAAGGCAGTGGTGATTACGTTAGATAAAGAAGGAGCATATCTGAAAACAAATGAGATAAGCGAGTTAGTACCGACGCGGCCACGCAGCGTTTATGATGTTACGGGAGCCGGAGATATGGTGCTTGCGACACTTGCGATAACGCTGGCAGGGGATTTCGATTATAAAACGGCAGTTCAATTATCCAATATAACAGGTGGGATTGAAGTGGAAAAATTCGGTACGGCAACGGTAAGTGTAGAAGAGATTGTCAATGAAATTACCAGCCAAAATCGGGACATAATAGGCAAGATACGAGAAATCGATTATCTGGTTGATGAACTTGACTGGCATCGGAGGCAAAAAAGGATAATAGTCTTTACCAACGGGTGTTTCGATGTCATACACAGAGGTCATATCGAGTTTCTGAAATTCTGCAAGCAGCAGGGGGATATAGTAGTAGTCGGGTTAAACAGTGACAGCTCGGTAAAAAGCTTCAAAGGGCCTGACCGGCCGATAAATAATCAGCACGACAGGGGAGCTGTTCTTGCTGCGCTGGACACGGTAGGTTATATCACGGTTTTCGATGAGTCGGACCCATTGAACTTAATCAAAAAAGTAAAGCCGGATATATTGGTGAAGGGTCAGGACTGGAAAGATAAAGGTGTGGTCGGTCGTGAGTTCGTTGAGTCTTATGGCGGCAAGGTTGTTCTTGCGCCGCTTGTCGAGGGTAAAAGCTCAACTGCAACGATAGAAAAAATGAAGGCATTAGAGAGAAAATCCTGATGGATGAGAGCGTCAAGAAACAGATTACAGAGGCGATAGAGACACACAAGAAGCTGGTCGGTGAGTTTGAGGTAAGCGGCATTGAAAAAATCGCAGCTATCGCCGAGGCGATTGTAAAGGCCCTCAAGAAGGGTGGCAGAGTTTATATATGCGGCAACGGCGGCTCGGCGGCGGATGCTCAACATATAGCAAGCGAGCTTGTAGGCAGGTTTGAAGAAGAGCGAAAGGCGCTTGCGGCAGTTGCACTAACGACCGATACATCTATCTTAACTTCGGTTTCAAACGATTACGGCTACGAGGATGTTTTTGTCAGGCAGGTCGAAGGATTAGTAGGCGAAGGTGACATTTTATGGGCCATTTCCACCAGTGGGACGTCGGCAAATGTTATCAAGGCAGCTGAACTGGCTAAAGAAAAAGGAGCTTTCGTGCTGGGCTTTACCGGCAGGGCAAACAGTAAACTCGAACAGATTAGCGATATATGTTTCTGTGCAGAGCATAAGTCAACGGCTCGCAGCCAGGAAATTCATCAATTAGCTTATCATATAATCTGTAAACTCGTGGAGCAGGGCTTTAGCGAAGGATTAAAGAAATAACAGATTTAGATTATGTCTAATAAAGCGATATTTTTGGACCGTGACGGCACCTTGATTGAGGACCCCGGCTATATCAATAATCCCAAGCAGGTAAAGCTGCTGGATGGGGCGGTAGAGGCACTGAACGAATTTAGAGTTATGGGATACAAGCTGGTCGTTGTTTCCAATCAATCGGGTGTTGCCCGGGGACTTTTAACTGAAAAGGTTCTCAGTGAGATTCATAACCGCTTGAAGCAGTTGCTTACCGAGAAGGGTGCGTCTTTAGATAAGATTTATTACTGTCCGTACCATCCTGATGGAGAGGTAGCGAAATATCGTAAAGAAAGTGACTGGAGAAAGCCGAATTCCGGTATGCTTGTGGCAGCGGCTGAAGAGATGGATATCGAGCTTGAGCAATCGTGGTCGATTGGCAACAGCGGCAGAGACATCGAGGCCGGTAAGCGGGTCGGATGCAAAACAATTTTAATCGAAGGGCCGTTATTACATCATAAGTCATTTGACCCGGCCCAGGCGAAGCCAGACTATAAAGCTGTGAATATCAAAGAAGCAGTAAATATTGTCAAACAATATCACCGCTCTATAAGTAAGTCCGAGCCGGAAACACCGAATCCCCCGCTTGAGCAAAAAGAGCAAATTATGCAGATTGAAGAACCTGAGCAACCTGAGCCGGAAAACGCGAATATCGAAAGGCCTGTATTTGCTGAGATTGAGGAGCCGTCGGAATTATCTGAAATCGAGGAGCAAAAAAGTAACGAGAAAAACGAAGCTGTTGTTGACAGGACCGAAAATCTGCTCATAAGTATCCTGCAGCAGGTAAAAAGTATGCAGCGAGCTGAGATGTTCGGTGAATTTTCAATGATAAGATTTATGGCAGGGGTCGTGCAGATTACCGTGCTGCTATGCCTTGTTCTGACTATATGGTTTCTGATAAGCCCAGCCGGGCAGGATAATGCGGTTTTTATCTCGCTTGGATTTGCAATGGTCCTTCAAGTGATGGCACTTACCTTTTACATAATGCAGAGGCGAAAATAAGTATGCGTTAATGTGGAAGCGCATAAAGACATATCCGCTATGCGAGAATCAAAAGATGAGATATTAGTGTGGCTTGCGTCGCCGCTTGGAGATGCTATTTTGAGCACGCCGGCATTGCGAGCAATTCGGGAACATTTCAAATCGAGCAGGATTACTTTTTATGCGAGGAGTGTTGTTCGGCAGTTTCTATCGCCGTGCAGATTCAACGACAGATGGATTGAACAAAAAAGCAGTAATCCCTTTGTAATTGCGAAGGAACTAAAAAAACGTAAATTAGCACAAGCAATACTATTGAAAAATTCCTTTGCATCTGCGCTGGCAGTATTTTGGGCGGGGATACCATTGCGTGTCGGCTATGCCCGCGAAGGGCGCGGTTTTTTGCTCACCGATAAACTTGAACCGCAGAAACTTTCTGACGGCAAATTTAAGCCCATATCTATGCTTGACTACTATCTTGCGATTGCGTCCCGGCTGGGCGCTGAAACAAGTAACAGAAAGCTCGAATTGTTAGTTGACGAGCAGAATAACAAAAGTGCGCAGGATAAACTTCCGGAAGTTTTCAAGGGCAACAAACCTGTTGTTATCCTTGTTCCCGGAGGTGCATACGGACCAAGTAAATGCTGGCCGGGTGAGAGGTTTGCACAAACGGCAGATTGGCTGATTGACAGCTACAATGCAACAGTAGTCGTATCTGTGTCGTCTCATCCATCTGAGAAGCAAATCGCCGGAGAAATTTGCTCATCGAGCAGGCACAAACTAATTAATTTGGCTGAAAGGCCTTTGAATCCCGGCGAGCTGAAGGAACTATTTTCCATCGCAGAACTGGTCATAAGCAACGATACCGGGCCGCGGCATATTGCTACAGCTCTTGGACGAAAGGTCGTTACCCTCTTTGGTCCAAATGACCCGGCGTGGACAGAAACCAATTACGAAAATGAAATCCAGATAGTTGGTAACGTATTTTGCAGCCCGTGTACAAAACCGATATGCAAAAGAACAGAGCATTTGTGTATGCAGGCAATACCCGTAGAGATGGTGTGCGAGGCAGCGAAAGAATTACTCGAAAATAAGCAGAGAAAAGCAAAAGTTTTCGCACGTCAGGAAATTATAGAAACATCGAAATCATTCTTCATCGATGCCGATTACAAAACGGCGTTTAGTAAGTTGGGATTGACATTCATCGATGCAGTTTTTTCCTTCAGTGCCGGTAAGGATTTGTCTAAAAGAAATCTTGCCACATATCGAAGCAGATTGAGATTTGAGATAAACAATCCGTCAACAACACTATTTCTAAAGCGCTATGAAAGAGCGCCGATACTTACTCAACTTCAAAACTGGCTCTGGGCCCGACAGCAAGTAAGCTGTGGTTTTTTTGATTTGGAGCCGGCAAATCTACTGTCAGCAGCAGGAATAAAGACGCCGAAGATTGTTTCTTACGGGGAGCAGTGGGGGGGCTTGTTCGAGGAGAGAAGCTTTATCATAACAGAAAAGATTGCAAATGCGGAATCCCTGGAGAGAAAACTGCCGGATTGTTTCAGCGGGCCGGCTACGGTTAGCAATCTGACACTGAGAAGAAATTTCATTGCTCAATTGGCGGGTTTTATTAAAAAATTCCACCAGAGTAATTATCGTCATCGAGACCTGTACTTGTCACATATATTCTACAGTGATGATGGCGAATTTTATCTGATAGATTTGGCGCGGGTCTTTAAGCCGATTGTCTTTCAGCAGCGATTCCGGATAAAAGATATAGCGCAAGTTTATTATTCAGCACCAGCAAAGCACTTTTCCAACACAGACCGGCTGCGTTTTTACCTCAATTACATCAGCCACAAAAGGCTAACCCCAAAAGACAAAGATTTTATCCATAAAGTTGTAAATAAAGCTCGGCAGATGGCACGGCACGATAAAAAGCACGGCAGGGCGGCTCCCTTTGCAAGCTGAACAAAATCGGTTACAATTCCGTGATGAAGAAGAAAATCGCAATTATAATAGAAAGGGCTGATATAGCGCTGGGAGGAGCAGAACGGTCAGTGTTTGAAATGGCTCCGGCATTGACCGCGCTCGGCCTTGAAGTTAAAATCCTTGCTGCAAAAGGTCAAACCAAGGCAAAGAACATCCATATTCTTTGTGCGGATACTGCCGGCAAGCGTTCCGGCTACTTCGTTTTTGAAAAGAGATTAAAAGAACATCTATCAGAAAATCACTATGGTCTAATCCACAGCGTTTTGCCGTTTGACTTTGCCGATATATATCAGCCTCGTGGCGGCACATACGCGGAATCTGTTTTGCGTAATGCGGCCAGCTATCAAAATAAATTTCTTGAAACTTATAAGCGGCTCACGGCTTTTGCCAATATTCGGCGAGCTATATTATTACGTTCTGAACGCAAACTATGCAAAGAGCCGGACGGGCCGGTAATCATCGCACTATCGAGGTATGTTGCTGAGCAGTTCAAAAAACATTACGATGTCAGTGATGAACGTATCGTTGTTATACATAATGGTGTGAGAGTACGTAAACAAATAGACACAAAAGAGGCGGAAAGACTTCGCACGCATATACTTACTAAACTGAGTCTGAAAGAGGCAGACAATCCAGTTCTTTTTCTATTTGTAGCTCATAATTTTAGATTAAAGGGTCTATCTGCTGCAATTAAGGCAATCAAATACAAAAAAGAAAAATCTTGTCCCGAGCACAGTCGAGGGGACGGGCTAAAGCGTAAGGCATATTTAATAGTTGCGGGCAGTGGCGGTGCGGGTAAGTATATCAGATTGGCAAAGAATCTCGGCGTTGATAAGCAAATCGTTTTTTTAGGGCCAGTTCAACACATTGAAGAGGTCCTGTCGATTGTTGATGTTGCCATTTTGCCTACCTTTTATGACCCGTGTTCTCGATATATTCTTGAAGCACTTGCAGCGGGCAAGCCGGTTATAACAACGAGATTTAACGGTGCAACTGATTTATTTACGAATGAACGTCACGGCAAAATTATAAATGAGCCGGAAGACATCGAGGCGCTTGCTGAAGCAATCGACTATTTCACAAATACAGACAATATCAAGAAAGCATCGGTAGCTATAATTGCAGATAATCTCAAAGAAAATATTTCTATCAAACGGGTTGCAAAGGAGCTGAAGTCTGTTTACGAATCCATATTGCACTCGTCAGGGCGAAGGCCCTTGCCGTAGCCTGGAAAGAAAGGACTAATATGATTTATATAATTTTTTTGATTGCTATTATCATGGCGTATTTGCTCGGGTCAGTACCTTTCGGATTTGTCATTGCCAAAGCTCATAGGAAAGACCTTCGCAGTATCGGCTCCGGCAATATAGGTGCAACCAACGTCGCCCGGGCATTGGGGAGGAAATGGGCGTATGTTTGCTTTGTGCTGGATTTGCTAAAAGGTCTTATCCCAATGCTCGCAACAATGCCTCTTGCCAAATCCTTATCGATAGACTCATATGCAGAAAGAATTTTAGTAATGTGGCTGTGGCTTGCTGTGGGTTGTTCAGCAATATCAGGGCATATATTCCCACTATATCTGAAATTCAAGGGCGGCAAGGGTGTCGCGACCAGTCTTGGTGTTGCTCTGGGGCTTTGGCCTTATTATACAGTTTGCGCTTTAGCTGCATTGGGAGTTTGGGCGTTTGTAGTTTTGGTATGGCGTTATGTGTCGCTGGCTTCGATTTCTGCTTCTATCGCATTTACCGCTGCATTGTACCTTATAGTATTACTGACGCCCGGCTGGGATTTCATCAATCTGTGGCCGTTACTTATTATGGCAACGGTGATACCGCTGGTAGTGATTAACAGACACCGGGAGAATATAAAAAGACTGCGTGAAGGAACGGAAAGTAAAGTTTTCAGTAGTTAGCAGGGGGGGCGACCCAATCTCAAAGCAAAGCCTCAATTATTTTAGCAGCCTATTATAAATTTTTTACATTTGCCCCAAATAATCCTCGGCGAGGCAGCTTCACCCCGTTAGAAATGGTACCTTACTCCTTTGAACGAGTTAAAAGACAAACCCGAATTTTCTAACGGGGTTCACCAATCACTTTGTGACTGGCGCCCCCCAATTAACAACGGAACACCGGTACTTTAGTAGCTTTTCTCACCCTCAGCGTCCCCCCAATTATCCTTAATTAGTTAAAACCGTACGACCGTTGCAGTTTTTATCGGCCAAATCACCAAAAAGTGCAGATAGCATTTTGCTATAAGTTACCTTTTAAAATCCTATTATCGGACGGTTAATATCCTAATATATAGGAGTAACAAACCCCCATTTCTGGTAAGTAAATATACTATATGTTAAATATCGACATACCGACGGGATTTTCTTGAACTTTTGAGCTTAGTGGCCTGATGCAGGGTGCACTTCATGTTTGTAGGTAGATTTTTCAGGCTGCCAAGGGTTTTTTCTG
>CAYSJK010000102.1:0-8580 GCA_964431375.1 uncultured Pirellulales bacterium | reverse complement strand
TAATTAATCCCGACAAGGTCATTTCTGGTTATGGTGCTGATTCGATGCGGCTATACGAAATGTTTATGGGGCCTCTCGAGGCAATTAAGCCCTGGAATATGCAGGGGGTGGAAGGGGTATATCGGTTTTTGCAGAAGGCCTGGCGAATGGTTATAGACGAGGATACGGGCGAGCTTGCCGAGACGGTAAAAGATGCCCAGGCGGATGAACAGACACTTCGTCTGTTGCATCAGACCATCAAGAAAGTGGGAGATGATGTCGAAAGCTTCGGCTTTAATACCGCTATCAGCCAAATGATGATTTTTGTAAATCACCTAAGCAAACTGCAAATCAAACCAAAATCAGTTGTTGAGAAATTCGTTTTGATTCTCGCTCCGTTTTCACCACATATTGCTGAAGAGCTTTGGCAGAGATTAGGTCACTCTGACAGCTTAGCTTGTGAGCCCTGGCCCGATTACGATAAGGAGCTTATTAAAGAAAAAGAAATCAAGCTGGCGGTGCAGGTTAACGGCAAGATAAAAGACAGAATAACTGTCGCCGCTGATGCAGACGAAGAACAGATAAAGCAAGAGGCCCTCGCGAGCGAAAAAGTAATCGCGGCGATGGCCGGCAAACAACCGAAAAAGGTAATCGTAATCAAGTCACGGCTGGTAAATATTGTCGTTTAGAAAGGAGTCATCGCAATGAACAGTGAATGCAATAGAAGATGCTTCCTTATACAAGGCGCAGGTATGGCAGCAGGAATGGTGCTGGGGGGTGTTGGACTTGGCGGTTGTAATAAACAGTCTGAGAGCAGAGTAACCACAAAAGAAACCGGGGAAATGATTGCTTATTGTGGACAAAATTGTGTCAAGTGCCGAATTTATCTTGCGACAAGAGAGACGGACCTTAAAAAACAAAGGCGAATGAGAGAGCAGATTGCCCACTATATCACGAAACATTTTGGCATAGAAACCCGCTTGGAGGATGTAACTGACTGTGACGGTTGCACGACGAAAGATGGGAAACTATTCTCAGAATGTCAAAAGTGCCAAATAAGGAAGTGCGCAAGGGAAAAGGGCCTTGAGAATTGCGCATATTGCAGTGAATATGCCTGCGAGAAACTGAGCAAGCTTTTTGATTCTGGCAGTGTAGAGGTGGATGCCAAAAAACGGATGGATGAAATAAAAGCCCGGTTATAAATGAAGTCGGTTTGTATTCTGTGATTGCCTGATGCATATCGAAATCGAAGCAAAACTGAAAGTCGATTCGCTGGAGCAGGTGGCGGCAAAGCTGACCGAGATTGGCGCTGAATTTTTAGAAAAACAATTACAGACGGATTACCACTTCGATGATGCAAATATGACCCTGAAAGAAACTGACAGGTGTCTTCGACTGCGACGTCAGCTGGTCAACGGCAGCGAAAGGTTTTTTTTGACATACAAAGGTGCTAAAGAAAAAAGCTCCTTCAAGAAAAGACAGGAGATAGAAATAGAAATCGCAGACGGCAATGCAATACAAAAATTATTTACTGCTCTTGGCTATGAAATGGCGCTGGCCATTGAGAAAAGGCGTCTTATATGGCGGCTTGGCGACTGTGAAGTAGCACTTGATGAGCTGCCGCTGTTGGGCAATTTCGTGGAAATAGAAGGGCCTGATGAAAAGAAAATTGAAGATGTACAAAAAAGTCTGGAATTATACGACCTGCCGCACATAAAAAAAAGTTATGCAGGTTTGATAACGGCTAAGCTCCGCGAGCTTGGCAAAGAACAAAAGGAAGTTTATTTTACAGACGCAAATTCGTAATTATGAAACCGAGTAACGGTTATATTTGCTATATCATAAATCCAAAGTCCGGCGCCACGAGTAGTAAGCTCATCGGGCGGCAGTTTGAGCAATACCTTGTCAACAAGGGCTATGATGTAAAGGTGAGTTTGACCACTTCACTGGCCAATGCCTGCGAGTTGGCCACTGATGCGGCGGTAGATTATAACTGTGCAATGGTTGTTGCCGCCGGTGGCGACGGTACCGTTAGAGAGGTTGCACACGGTCTTGAAGGCAGTGACAAGCCTTTGCTGATAGTGCCCTGCGGCACGGAAAACCTGCTGGCGAATGAATTGGGATTTGATGAAAAATTAAATACAATAATACGGACATTTGAAGGAGGGTACATTCGGCCTTTTGACCTCGGAAGTGCAAACGGCAAATGTTTTACTTCTATAGCCGGTTTTGGATTTGACGGCCAGGTGGTCGAGCGTGTCAGCGGGCAGCGAGCCGGGCACATAGATCACTCTGATTACTTCTGGCCAATATGGCGAACATTCTGGAATTATAAATTCGATGCTATGAAGGTAGAAGTGGACGGCGAAGAAATCTTTGATGGTCCCGGATTGGTTTTTGTCGGAAATATTTCAAGATATGCCGTAGGCCTGAAGATATTGCACTATGCTGATACTGGTGACGGCTTATTGGATGTGTGTATTTATAAATGTGCATCTCAACTACACCTTCTGAAGCATTCAGTTATGACGGTATTGAAACAGCATGCCGATTGTAGAGATGTTATCTATCGTCAGGGCAGGGAAATCACTGTGAGTTCCGGGACCGCCAATATTAAAACTGAAATCGATGGCGACCCTGGGCCGGTTTTGCCGGTACAAATTAAGGTGATACCGCAGGCTGTCAATTGTATGGTGCCGGAAGGTGCAAAGCCGGCAGGAATAAGAACAAGAATTATCAGAGCATTGGGATGAGATGGAATATATGAATAAGGTAAACTTCAAAATTGGCAATGTTGATATTGGTCTGGATGCGCCTTTGTTTGTAATGGCAGGACCTTGTGTTATTGAAAGCAAAAGCTCTTGTCTGGACATTGCGAATAGACTCATCGACATCAGCCGAAAGACCGGTGTTGGGATGATATTCAAGGCGAGTTTCGATAAGGCCAATCGCTCCAGCTTGCATAGCTTTCGTGGTCCCGGCCTTCAAAAGGGTCTGGAGATTCTCGCAGCGGTTCGCAGGCAGACTAACCTGCCTGTTATGACTGATGTGCACGAGCCGGCTCAGGCTGCTGTTGTTAGCGAAGTCGTCGATTGTCTCCAGGTACCTGCTTTTCTATGCAGGCAGACCGACTTAATTTGCGCCTGTGGACAAACGGGCAAACCGGTAAATATTAAAAAGGGCCAGTTTCTCTCCCCCGAAGAGATGAAAAACGCAGTCGAGAAGGTTCGTGCCTGTGATAACGAAAAAATTATACTTACTGAGCGGGGGACATTTTTTGGCTATAATCGGCTGGTCAATGATATGACTGCTATTGATACTATGAAAAAGTTCGGCTATCCGGTTGTTTTCGATGCCACTCATAGTACCCAGCTGCCCGGGGGGCTCGGCAATGCCAGTGCCGGCAGACGCGAAATGTCTCCAATATTGGCCAAAGCAGCTATAGCAGCCGGCGCAAACGGCCTTTTTATTGAGGTCCATACCGAGCCCGAAAAGGCAAAATCAGACGCCGCCAGCATTATGCCGATAGACTCGCTCGAAGATTTACTAAAAGTGTGTAAAGAAATATTCGAGGTCGTACGCAGATAAAGTGCAAAAGAAGAAAAAATATTTATACGGGCCGGTGCCTTCGCGGAGATTGGGACGAAGTCTTGGTATTGATATCGTGCCTTTTAAGCTCTGTACGCTGGATTGTGTCTATTGCCAGCTTGGCAGAACCACGGAAATTACCCTTGAGCGTGGTGACTTCGTGCCTATTGATGCGGTGTTAGCTGAGCTGAGAGAAAAATTATCAGAAGCTTTTGTGGCCGATTATATTACTATCAGCGGTTCCGGTGAGCCGACACTGAATTTACACCTCGGTGAGCTTGTAGAAGGCATAAAGAAGATTACGACTATTCCTGTAGCCATACTAACTAATGGTACACTGCTGTTCAGAGAAGATGTGCGAGCGGACTGCGCCAAGGCCGATGTGGTCCTGCCATCTTTAGATGCAGGTGATGAGCAAACCTTTCAGAAAATTAACCGTCCACACAAAAATATTAGTATTAAAAAACTTATCGATGGATTGTCTGAATTTAGAAAAGAATTTACCGGACAGATATGGCTTGAGGTGTTCTTAGTCGGGAATTTGAATACTGATATCGAGCAAATTGACAAAATCAAGGATGCTATAGAGCGTATTCGTCCTGACAAGATTCAGCTTAATACAGCTGTACGACCTACCGCAGATGCTGATATCAGAAGGTTGGATGCAGAGAAGCTGCAGGCAATCGCCACCCGACTTGGTCCAAAGTGCGAGGTCGTGGCTGATTTCTCGCATCACTACACCGATAAGTACGCCGAAAACATGGCCGAAGACGTATTATCAATGCTAAAACGCAGGCCTTGCTCGCTGAATGATATATGTTCAGCCCTTGGTATCCCCCACAATGAAGCGTTAAAATATATCAGTCACTTTCAAGGCCAGGGACGTATTGAGTCCGAGCATAAGGACGGAACAACCTTCTTCAAAGCAAATTAGAACAAAATCCCGCCAAACAAGGACATTTTATCGGGGCCCACCAATAATCCACAAAACAAGAATTCTTTGTATAAATTTGTCCGAAATCTTGCAACATTCGTGTTCAATTTGTGAAGACAGGGGCCTTATTGGCCGATAAAAGCATAGTAACGTTTTCTACAGCATTGATTTTATCGTATCTGCCTGTAGAGGAAAGTTAGAAGTTTGCCTTTTAGTTGGTTGATTGTGCGCTGATGAAAATATGGATATTTAGACACGGCACCTGAAAGTAAAAACCATCTATGTCAATGAAAAGAGCAAAGCAACAACTGGTCTTAAATAAGGGAGCAGAGAAATTTATATTTCGCTATGAGAGCGGCCAGGAAGATAAACTTCTGGATGCACTGATTGAACAGGCAAAGGATAAGCGAACGGATTTTGATTGGTTTGATGCTGCTGTGCTGAGTTTCAAACTTACACAATCGCTTATAGGTCAGGCAAATGAACTCTTACACGAAGATGCAGATACGCAAATTCAAATGAATTAGTAAGAGCGAATAAAGGTAAATAAACTTTTAAAAACTCTGTGTTAAACAGGGAAGTGACTTGTAACTAAGGCAATGGAAAATAAGGTCACAAGATTAATTAGGTAGACAGATTATGAAAGATAGTACAATTATAGAAGAGTTCTTAAATTATTTGAAGTTTGAAAAGAGGTTTTCCGAGCATACGGCCAAGTGTTATGGTGCCGATTTGAGACAATTTGGTGAGTTCCTGATTGGCTCCTCCGAAGATGGTACGGAAGATGCTGAGGCAATGGCTCAGCAGCAAGGCGGCACGGCTACAGCAGTCGCAGTAAAGCCGAAAATTAACCAGTTACTGCTTTCAACAGAGATAAGCACCGTCAGAGCTTATTTAGCTTTTCTAAATGAGAAGCAATATTCAAAATCGACCATCGCCCGCAAACTTGCCACACTGAGAAGCTTTTATAAGTTCCTTGTTAAAAGAAACCAGATTAGCTCAAATCCTGTTACAGAAGTGAGAACACCAAAGCAGGATAAAAAGCTGCCGCGATTCCTCGAATATGAAGAAGTAAAAAGACTGCTTGAGACACCACCGATGGATAACTGGTTGGGCGCAAGAGACAGAGCTATCTTAGAGACGCTTTACAGCACCGGCATCAGGGTAAGCGAGCTTGTTGGGCTGAATATGGACGACATTGATTTTCTCGGTGAGGTCTTACATATCAGGGGCAAAGGCAAAAAAGAAAGGATTGTACCAATCAGCTCGTCTGCATTGCAGATTATTCAGCACTATATGGAATTCAGAAACAAGCGGGCACAAAGCAACAGTAATTTTGACTCGAAGGTTTTGTTCGTAAACAAACACGGCCGACGCCTCAGCACGCGTAGTGTTCGTCGCAAGATGGACAAATATCTCAAGATGGCCGGTTTGGACCCCTCAATCAGCCCGCATACGTTGCGTCACAGCTTCGCTACGCATATGTTGAACAATGGAGCAGATTTGCGTAGCGTTCAGGAGCTGCTCGGCCATCAGTCGCTATCGACAACGCAGATTTACACGCATCTTAGTACAAAAAAAATTAAAGAGGTTTACGAAAGTGCTCATCCAAGAGAACAGGATAGCGAGGGTGATAACGGAGAACTGTAAAAGCTAACGAATGGATTGACCACGAATCAAAAGGCCGCTTTTCAAAGCGGCCTTTTTTTATGCAATCTCGGGATGGTGAGCCTGCCTGTCCTGCCTGCCTTAGGCAGGGGTCATCCTGAGCGAAGCAAAGCGAAGTCGAAGGATCTGGCAATCGCATTTACTCATCTACTCATCCAGTATCCAGCATCCAGTATCTTAATTCTCAATTCTAAATTCTAAACCTGCCTGTGGTGAGCCTGTCGAAGGGCTTGTCCTCCGTAAGTAGTCGCTTGTGCTGCCTCCAGTGAGGATTGTTTTATTCGTATGCCTATGGCATACTTACTGTTGTCCCTCATTGCGGCCTCCGGCAGCCCTGCGCAACGTATTTTGAACATTTTAAATTCGAATTGCACTGCAAGGGGTTTTCTTTTTTGTATTGTTTAGCCCCGCCACCTGTGGGCGGGGTTCTTTTTCACCCGTCGCCGGTTTACCACGGCGTAGTAAAACGAAGACGGGAACGACGACGAAGTGTCATTGCGAGGCCGAAGGCCGCGGCAATCTCAAATCCTTCTCCCTCAGTGTAAAATATAATCAATATCAAGTACCTTTATTTCTCCGACCACGACTTTGCCATCCTTTTTAATATTCATATCTATCCTTCCTCTTTACAAAGGCGATTTTGCCACCTTCGAGTATGTCTGCGCCATGTTCCCTGATTCCCTGTTGGCGTAGAGGCGTTTGCAACGGTCCGTTTATATAAGAGTTTTCTATTCCACCGCTCATATACGTTATTCTTGATTTGTATACAGTAGGCACTGCTTCAAAATTTGCCACAATAATCTGCTCCGCATCTGCGTTCAGGACAAGGTTGGGGTTGTGGGTTATTATGATTATCTGCCTTCTTCTCTTGGCAATTTTGAAATAATCTACAAGGTAAGGATAAAGTGACTTATTATCGAGGTTTTCTTCCGGCTGATCTATTATCAGCGGAATGCTGCTCTCGGTGTCAAGACCAAGATACATGAGAAGCAACACTATCCCTTTCTTGCCTGGGGATAAGAGTTCAATATTAGTGCCTTGATATTTTATGCTGTAAGTCACTTTGAAGTCTGAAACGTCAAATATCCATTTGTAGAAATCAAGGCGATTTTTACCTCTCAATAATTGATTATTTATCTCGACTGGTTCGCCGCCGCTCTTTTCAAAGGTCTTGTATAGCTTAGTTATGAGAGAGTGGACATCTGATTCTCCGCCTATTTCTATTTTTTCAGCCAATAACTTAATCTCTTTGAATAGACTTTCTTTATCTTGGTAATAAGTTCCTGCCCTGTTGAAATTAATTACATTGTCGGCCTTGCGGGAGAATTCATTCACGTTTAACTCAATGCGGGCAAAAAAGTCTATCTGGTTTTTCTCGCCCACGCTTTCCTCGTTCATCTTTTCTTTCAGGGGCGAGTATATGTCTTCCAGTATTTGTTTTTCTTTCTGTAGGAGCACAAAATAGTTTTTGTAGGCAGTGTCTCTTTCTGTCTTTTTCGTGGGGAGCAGAGGTTTCTTTGTGTCTTCTATGTTCTTTATGCTCTTATCAAGCTCTTCAATTCTTCTCTGGTTCTTTGTAATCTTTTCGTCAAATGATCTAATTGTCTTTCTTGCGCTTTCTGCAATGCTAGATTTTGATTCAAGAACAGTAATTAAAATTTTAACTTTGTTAAGGTCGAGTGCCGAAATGTAAGTGTCTGTTAGCTCATTTTCCTGCTTTTCTCCATTGCTGGGCTTATCTGGTTCTTGTGTTCCCTGAAACTTCTTAATCTGCGTCTCGATTACTTTCTTCTCGTTTTCTAGTGTTGTATCGAAGTCTGGCTCGATAGAAAACTTGAGTTTCTCATAAAGAGTTGCTAAATTTATTGATTCAAGACTTTTCTTGATATCAGCGATTTCTCCTTGCACGTATTCTTTAAGGGACGCCACCTTTACTTTGATCGTCTCGATTGTGCTGAGTTTAAGATTTAAAGCCGCAATTTGCTCAATAAGTGTGTTCTTGCGATTGTTTAAGAGCGTGAGTTTTGCCTCTGTGTTTCTCTCCTCTTCTGTCTGCGGCTTGGGCTTCTGCTCTTCTAGCTGCTTTGTCTCAGTCTCTAACTTAACCTTCTCTTCTTCCTTATCGTCAAGACTGTTTATTTCTTCCTCTAAAGCAAAAATCTCGTCATTAAGAACTGCTATCTGTTTACTACAATTCTTTTTTCTAACTTCAATGCTTTGCGTCTTGAGCTTCTTCAGTTCAACAAAAGTCGTCTGCTCAATCCTGTCCTGAATGGGGATGTGTTGAAAGATTATGCCCTCAATCTCTTTTTGCAATTCTTCCGCCCGCTCAGGATGACATTTTCTTTCTATGAAGCTTTGCGAAAGATACCTGACTTTTTTAGTCTCCTTATAGTCCCCAAAATCCTTGG
>CAYSJK010000101.1:0-8767 GCA_964431375.1 uncultured Pirellulales bacterium | reverse complement strand
GCATGAGGATTTCCCTGAGACAATTTACTGGATTGCAGAAAGATATCGATGGGAAGAAGGATATGAACAGGCAAAGAATCTCTATGAGCAAATAATGCAGCACTATCCTGACAGTGAGTATGCAAACAGAGCAAAGTTAGGTATTTCAAGGGCGGAAGTTTTTTCTCTTATCGCGTCGCAAGACTGCAACCAGGCCGAAGAAGTCCTTGATAAAATGGTTGCTGATTTTAATGACCACCCGGATTTGCCGGAAACACTTTACTGGTTCGCAGAAAGATATCGATGGGAAAGAAAATATGAACAGGCAAAGAATCTCTATGAGCAAGTAATGCAGGACTACCCTGGCAGTGTATACGCAAGCAGAGCAAGGTTAGGTATTTCAAGGGCGGAAGTTTTTTCTCTTATCGAGTCGCAAGACTACAACCAGGCCCAAGAAGCCATTGATAAAATGGTTGCCGATTTCAATGACCACGCGGATTTGCCGGAAACACTTTACTGGATTGCAGAAAGATATCAATGGGATGTGAAACATGAACAGGCAAAGAATCTCTATAAGCAAATAATACAGAATTATCCTGACAGTGCGTACGCAAGCAGAGCCGAGTTAGGTATTTCAAGAGCAAAAGTCCTGTCTCTTATCGTGTCGCAAGACTGCAACCGGGCTGAAAAAGCTCTCGATAGATTAGTTGCTGATTTTTCCGAACATCCGGATTTACAAAGTACGATATTTATGATTGGAGAGGGGTATTACAACCGGGCCTTTCACTGTGAAAACGAAGGACGCGACACCGAGGCCAAAGAACATTTGCAAAAGGCGATAACTATCTGGGAAAGAGTAGTAACAGATTTTCCTGAATCTGATTTTACTGTGCAGGCCTATTATTTTACAGCCGGTTGTTATCGCCGACTCGGCCAATATGAAAAGGCCATTGAATACTATCAAAGAGTAGTTAGTAAATGGCCTAATTACCAATACACCTGGAATGCCCAGTTTATGGTTGGCTGTTGTTATGAAGAGCTAAAGGATGCCGCTACTGTTGAAAAGTCCGTGGTTGATGCGCGTATAAAGGCTGCTTACGAGCAAGTTATTCAGAAGTACCCGGACTGTCCAGCGGTCTATGCCGCCCGTCAACGGCTCGAACATACCGCCAAATTAAAGGAAAAAGCACAAAAATGAACCAACTTTTTTTGGCCGGTCCGCCTACGGAACAACGGAATAGATTTAAGTATTGTTTCAAAAGGAGACTACAATGGGATTTTTGACTTCGAAATATCGTATAGAAAGCGCTCGGTTGAAAAGATTGGTTTTTCTCTGGCTTTTATGGAGCGCCTTTGTCCTTTTGAATCTCACACCGAACCCTTCCCTGGCATCGTCAGTTCAAGACAATGTTGTTGACAAAGCTGTTGGATATCTGACTTCCAGGCAAAATCCTGATGGCAGCTGGTCTGAGGGAGATAAGAAAATCGTCGATACGATTGAGGTGATAAAAGCCCTTGAACCTCTTAGCAGCCGTTCAGATGTTCTTGATGCTCTCAATGCATCATTGTCATTCATTTATTCGTTGGACGAAACCAATAATGACATACTCGCCCGGAAATTTTGGGTGCTGACAAAAAGTACGGTTGATACTTCAGCAATGAGAGCAGCTTTATTAGCGGCTCGGAATGAAGATGGAGGCTGGGGATTAGGCGAAAAGAAGCAAAGCGATATTATCGACACTATTATTGTAGTCGAGGCGCTTTTGCAGGATGAGAGCGTAAGTAACGATGTACTTTGCGATGCGCGTGATTTCATTATTAATTCTCAGGTGAAACCGAATGGCTGTTGGATATTAGCAGATGAATATGGGGTTCCCTCCGATATAGCGCGCACGGCAATGGGCCTGATTGCCTTAAAAGATATAGAGCAATCTGGTCTGGCTAACTCATCGTTAACAGCAGCAGTGAACCGGGCACGGAACTTTCTCGAAAACAAGAATGATTCAGATGGATGGTACGAAACGTGTGCCGATACAGCCCTGGTCTACCGGGCACTATTGCGAGTTAAACAGCCTTTCGAGATACAGGATTCTTTAGCTCAGCTGTTAAGCAGACAGCAGAGCAACGGTTCCTGGGATAACGACATATTCACTACCGCGCTGGTTCTCCGGGCCGTTAATGCTGTTTCTTCCCCTGAGCTTGCCGAATTGGCTGACCTTGCAGTATACGATAGCTATATCCAGTTCGAGCCGGCATATCCAACCACCGGGCAGGATGTGAATATTACAGCACAAGTTATAAACAACGGTACTATAAGCGGCCCAAATGTCTTTATCGAGTTCTACAACCGCGACCCGCGTTTAGGCGGTGAAATAATAGGAGAGCCCTGCAAAATTGATGAAATAGCACCTGGCTCCTCGTTCAAGGTTCAGTGCACATACACAAACACGGACAACTTGTACGATGAGCAGTTAATTGTCGTGGTAGTCGACCCAAACAATTCTATTATCGAATCAAGCGAATCCAACAATTACGCCGCCAAAATATTAAATTTTGGTGGTGGCAAACCGGACCTGAACATCGACAACGACGACATCACTGTTCCTAACTGGACCCCCAGTGCCTTTGAGCACATAGAGATTACAGCTGAGGTTACAAACCAGGCAGCGGGATTTCAAGAGCCCTTCATAGTTCGTTTTGAAGACGATGGCGACCCCAATATTAATGGTGAGATTATATTTAATGGTCTAAGCCATAATCAAAAGGCAATTGCTACCTTCATCACAGGTTTACCGGCAGGAACTCATACTATCAATATAATTGTCGACCCAAATTCCTCACAGGACCCCAATGGTGCTATCGATGAAACCAACGAAAATAACAACATCGCTACCAAAAATATAAACATCGTTGCAGATTCCAATGGAGCACCTGACCTGATGATTAAATTAATCGAAGCAGAACCAGCAGTTCCTCAAGTTGCTGAAGACATTAATATAACTGTAACTGTCATCAACCAGACCGGCTTGACCACTGGTTCTTCCTTCTGGGTAAAGCTGCAGAAGACCTTCGGTAGTGGTGACCCCTGTAATATAGGTAACATAGAAATTTCAGAATTGGCCAGCGGCCAACAGGCGATTATAACCTGTGAAGGCGCAAGTTTTGACGTAGCTGGACCTTGGACGCTCACGGCTATCGCCGATTGTAATGAAAATGTTGTTGAGAAAGACCCGAATAATAACACATTAACTGTGGAGTTGAATGTCGCCCCAACAGATGCCAAGCCGGACCTTATGTTCACCGGTTTTGAGGCGATTCCTTCTTCAGTAGAGGAGGGACAGTTAGTACAGCTTACTGCAGAGTTGAAAAACAACAGCCCAAACGGTGTCAATGATGTGCTTGTTTGCTTTTTCGATGGTGATAATCAAATCGGAGATGACCTGACCATTCCCAGTGTAAATGGCGGCCAGACAATAGACATACAGTACGGGGCCACTTTCACTGCCGGAACAAAATATCTTATTGTAGAGGCGGACCCGAATGATACTATCGAAGAAATCGACGATGTCAATAATACTGCAACCGCAATACTTGTAGTCTATCCAAGTAATAAAAAGCCCGATTTGGTGATTGGTCCAAATGATATTAGCTTTTCGACTTATTCACCCGAAGCCTGGGAACCGTTTGACATCGTGGCTTCGATTCACAATGACGGTGATGCGCTTGCGGAAAATATTATCGTACGCTTCGTCGATTTGGGTATGGATGTGGATGACGCCAATGATGACCTTGTCGTGCCAGACATGATAATCGAGGGAATCGGCGTAGGACAAACGGGAACCGCGATACTGAAATTGACTAATGGTCTGCCGGGAGGGCTTCATACAATCCGTGTGGTTGTTGACCCCAACAGCCAAAGCGACCCAAACGGCCTCATCGACGAGTTGAACGAGAATAACAACGAAGCATTAAAGCAGATTCCTCATATCGGCCATATGGGTATAGAAGGAAAAGACCTGATAATCGAGGGCATTGAAGCAGCTCCCAGCTTGGCAGTGGCCAACCAGTTAGTGGACTTTACTATATCTATTGTCAACCAAGGCAATTGGGAAATATCTGATTCGAATTCTTTCTATGTTAAATTAACGAAAAAAACCGCCGGCCAAGAGCCGAATTTGATAGCTTCTTTACTATGGGATAAGGGCTTAAAAAGTGGCCAACGCCTGAGCTGGCAACAGCCTGCTTCGTTTACTGATGCTAACGACTGGACAATCACGGCGATAGCCGATTCAAACGGTAATATCAACGAAGCCAATGAGTCCAACAATGACTCCAGTATGCTGTTAAAGGTTTTACCGAATGCAACGCTGCCAGACCTGACCTTTGACTGCAATCTCGCAATCGTGGATGTATCGGGTGTTGAGGTTACAATTTCCGCTCGTGTGAAGAATCTGGGCACAAATAAGGCCAAGAATGTCGCCCTGCGTATATTGGCGGACGGTGAGCCGTTAGGGTCCGACTTTATCATTCCTTCTATTTTAGGTGGTGGTGTTTTTGAGTGCCATATAACAGCTGCACTTTCCTCAGAAGTAACTATTCTCAAAGCAATTGTTGACCCTGCCAACGCTATCAATGAAAGCAATGAGAACAACAACATTTCAGAGGAGCTTCCGATTGACATCGATGTCTCGAATATGCCGGACCTTAAAATAAGTACGAGCGATATATTGCTTTCAGACAGCGCCGCTTTGCCTGGCCAGACCATCCAGGTAACTGTCAATATTCATAACTTAGGTGATGTGGAAAGTGGCGATTTTTATGTACTGATTACAGAAGGTGACCCCATTGCAGGAAGCGCTTATCTCATCGAAGATTATATTTTTGTTCCCAGTATCCCCGCGAGCGATGATATAAATTTGGGGCCGATTGATTATCCCGTGTACCCGGTTATCGGCGGCAATCAGGTCTTTATATATATTGACCGCGATGGGCGGATAATCGAATCCAACGAAAACAACAATCTTGCCTCCAAAAAGCTGCAGATGCTTCCTTCACCGGACCTTACCATCCCAGAAAATTCCATCAGATTCTCCCATGAGGATTTGGCCATGAACCGCAACGTCAGACTATTATCAACAATCTATAATGTAGGCGACGGAAATGCCATAAACGTCCTTGTCAAATTCGGGATACAAAATGACACTGACCCCAATATATATAGTATTGGGCAATCCACAATTGATTTTCTCCCATCCAATGGTGCGGTCGATGTGGACACAATCTTCCAGCCTGCCTGGGACGTTAATTATACGATATATGTTTGGGTTGACCCATCTAATAATATTTTAGAGCCCAATGAGTATAATAATAGCGCCACCAAATCAGTTACTTTCAGCAACTCTACACAGGACCAGGAGCCTAATATTGTTCTGTGGCTGCTCGAAGACGGCAATGAAACAGATACTAATTCATTCCATGCTTTTGATAGCGTACGGGTCGGTGTGACATTAGACCCGGATTATAACTCTGAGGATATTTATGTGTATGTTTGTGTGGTGACCCCGGATGGAGACTGGTTCTGGCCTTTCAGAGAAGGCAACTATTGGTACTTCAATACCGGTACTCTACCGCCCAGCTCCGATTATGGAGTCGAACTTCTCGTCGTCGACCAGCTTACCAACATCATATTACAGGATAGTTACAAAGGATTTTTAATAGAATCCGAAAAGCAGGTAAGTTCGGTAGCAATACTTACTGACGAAAGATTTCTAAGGTTAGGTACACCTATATCTCTGGCGCCTGCCGTATCTATCTTTAGCGCGTCAAACGAACAGATTATAGACGCTAATATAGTAATCGAGCTATATGGCCCAAATGACCCGAATAACGCTATACATACATGGTTGGATGGAAACAACATATATACGTTTGAGCCTGGACAGGCGCTTGAGTTGCAATTGTCGCCATATAACGGTTCAGGCATCACCCAGCCGGGTGACTACAATATTGTTGCTGAGATAAACTATGACGGGAATAAAAAAGCCACAGCCAGCAAAATTTTACCCGTCATTCCAGGTACAGGATTCGATGCATTCAAGTCACTAACACCGGAGATATTAGACCCAGCAGAACACGCCAAAGTTGATGTCAGGATTGACCTCATATCATCCGGCCAACTTGCCGGAGCGATGGCACTGGATGTTATTCTTGTTATAGATAACTCCGGCAGTATGGACTCATATGAGAACAAACTTACTCCTGCTAAAAACGCCGCCAAAGAATTTGCCGACAAACTCCTTACAGGTACGCATCGGGCTGCTGTTGTAAAATTCAACCATTCAGCGCAATTAGTAGGTAGCGGTTTATCTCCGGATGCGTTGATAGCAAAAAGTAATATTGATAATATCCCTTCATCATACGGTGGAACAGCGATTAATTTGGGTATAGACGTAGCGAAAGATAATTTTGATTACGAATCCCCGTATAGAAAGCGAGTGATTTTGCTGCTTTCCGATGGTGGCTCTGACCCTTGGTTGGCTGAGTTAGCTGCTTCTGCAGCGGCTGAAAATGACATTACGATTATATCAATCGGTCTCGGTAGCGGAGCTTACGAAGAGACTCTTCAAAATATAGCTAATATCACTGGTGGCTCATATTACTACAGCCCAACTACTAACGAACTAAATGAAATATACAACGAAATCTACGAAGAGATTATCACTATTGGTACGGAGGGTATTCATATCGTGGATAAGGTCAATCGCAGGGCTGAACGCAATCCCAACGACCCTAATTTAATACAACTGGATACTTACAGCATCGCGCCTGCACCCACATCGATAGATTCGGACGCAAATGAATGGACTATAATATGGGATTTGCCATCATTAGAGATTGGTGAATCGGCTTCATTGGGATATCAGGTTGACCTTTTCGACCTGATACCCGGCGAAACAAGGGTGATTAACAAGCATCTTGACATCACCGCCTACAACACTCAGGCACAGCAACTCCTGAATCTGGAATTCGGGTCACAGAGCATAACTGTCACTGATGTTACTGCATTGGATATCAGGACTAACAAAGAAGAATATACCCAGGGTGAATTAGCGGAATTAACCATCACATTCGCTGCTCCCGACGCACTATCACATAAATTATTCACAACACAACAGGACTTCCAAAGCGGCGAAGCTAATAGAGTAGATGCAGATAGCAGCCCCGGCAACCTTATCCTGGATATGAATGACCAGACTTACGAATACCCCCTTTCAGGAACACTAACAGGGCTCTTCGTTGACGCAGGCAGTGGTTGTGATTGGGGCAGTGTTGAATTCACAGGCGGCTATCCGGATGAATCTGCGTTTTACAATCGGACTGAAAATTACCTGCGGTCGAATCTGGTTCGTGATGTTTATTTCTATGACCGAAGTGGTGAGCAGGGCAATTGGTGGGCAAATGAAAGTGCCGGCTGGTACACCGAAGCAAACAATACGGTGGTTGACCACGCACTTATTACCGAGGAAGGCTGGATTGTTTCGGTGCCGGTCACAACTGCTCTTGATAATAAATTGAGTACTAATGAATTTACGATAGAGGGCTGGCTCTCGACCGCTGAGGCGGACTCCAATGCAATTATGTTCTACAGGGGAGATGGTACTGACGCCAATTACTTATGCATTTACAAACGAAATGATGCCATTTACGTCAAATGTAATACCCCCGCGATTGACCCGAATATCAGGTCTGTCAATGTTAGCGGGGATTGGCACTACTTAGCTTTAACGGTTTCCGACACCTCCGCAAAACTCTATGTTGACGGCAATGATGTTAATGACAGCTGGGATTATGGCGTGAATGTAATGGCTGCATTACAAGGGATGCCTTTGTCGATTGGTGGTGAGCCTAACTTGGCAAATCCCGGTAATTTTCTTACTGTCGGCTGTAGGATAGATGAGGTTAGCATCTATAACCGCGCCCTTGATTCAGACGAAATAGGTCAGAATTTCCAGGACAATTACAGTCACCTGCCGTCAGAGATTACTGTGGGCATGATAGGTTATTGGAATTTCGACCCGAGTCCACAGGACCAAAGCAGAACCAACCTGGGTGGAATGTTCACCAAGGCCTATCTTGATGACCCCAATGACTACGGTTTGAGACGAATCACTGGCCGTAGTTCCGACCCCAACTTCCCAAAAGAGGCCTTTATTGTAGCAACGGCTGACAGCATCGAAATTATCGATGCTGAAAACAGCACCCTCTGGATGCGTTTTCTTACCGACAGGAATTTTCTATGGGACGTGAATGACGCCAGGCCCAGCAGCGTTTTTGCCCTGGACGGCAAGATATATGTAGGTCAGGACAGCCACCAGGCAGGTTTGGCCATTATCGACTTCAATAAAGATAAAGTCAGGGTGATTCAGGCCGACGAGATGTTTCAGCCGTCTGACCCACGGATAAGCAACAGATTCGATACGAATGTCAGTTTCAATCAGTGCGGGAATGCTAAATTGCGTAACGGCTGTGTTACTGACGTAATGGCGAGAACCATCGGTGATGTTAACTATATAGCCGTTGGTACTCGTGAAGGGCTAACACTGATTAAAGGCGAGAATTACGTCTATGACTCCAACAGTAACAACTGGATTACAAATGTTTTCCTGACCGATAGTAACGACTTATATTATGCAACCACTGACCCGAATGGAGACACACTACACGCGGTTTATGATTTACTGCCGAATCCAGACAACGATTTCACAGATAGCGCCCTATATGGATACGA